>JACSDG010000031.1 GCA_015660855.1 Magnetococcales bacterium | reverse complement strand
ACGGGTGATGGGGGCTGTAGCTGGCATCCTGATCAATAAAGATGTCGATAAATTCGCCATGAACGAAGGGCTGTTTGTCATCGTTCAGTCTGGCGACAGCGTCAAGCTGGCCAATGACGGAAAGTTTGTACCACGTACTTGGTAAGCGGATGAGTTTCTGCAAGGTTCCCTTCGGGTTGAGCCTTGCACGCAGACCCGGATGCGAAGGTTCGGGGAGTCCCTCAGCTCTGGAAAAATAGCGGCTACCGAAGGGCGTTGGAACAAAACCTTCTGCCCCTCATCCAAGTCGAGCCAGAGATGGAAAAATGGCTGACAAAAATTCAGCAGCCATTTCCCCGGGCGGAAATACGGTATAAAATGGGGTCGGGTTGCGGAGTGTTCGCGCAATCATCCGAATTCGTTGCCTTGAAGACAAACCCATGCCATCGTTGCCAAAATTTTCGGTTTTTCTGTCCGCAATCGCCCTGGTGCTCGTCATCCACGGTTGTGCCACCGTGGATGGCCCTGTCCCCGATGCAGAAACATCATTTCCAGAATCCATGAACGAACAAGACCGATTTTTCGCGGAGCATGGCGTGCGCGACGCCCGCTTCCAGGGGGTTAAAGGTTACGAATACCTTAAAATCAACGACAATCTGCGGCAACGCATCTCCCAATACAACCAGCAACAAGGGCTGGTACAAAAAAGGGAGTTCATCCGCCAGTTCTTGGTGGATGCGGGGGAAATCAACGATCAATTCATCACCGCCTCCGTCGATAAAATCCCCCCGAAAAAACTCACGGATTTTCTGGCCAAGCCCCACAAGGAAATGGACTTTCGCCAGGGTGGAGACACACCACAGGAACGGTTCGTCAACGCCTATCAACTCCACGCCCACGATGAACTGGACAAGGAAATTCAAAAGGTATTCACCCTGGCCAACGTCAAAGGGCTGGATGCCTATTGGGGACGGTTCGTACTGCACATAGATGAGTCCATAAAAACCCGTGACCGCATGACGCGACTGCTGGCCACGGCTCCCGCTGTCCCCTTTGTTCAAGCCTGGATCTGGTATCACGCCCTCACCGATGATCGCTCGGCCCATGTCCCCATTTTTCCCAAGAGCAACCTTTACCGCCCCCAACCCCTGGACAAAACCTCCCCCCCAGGCGGCCAGGAGGATTGGACGCTGCTCAACGATTTCGCTCCGATTGTTGTGCAGGAAATTCAGGATGAGCCTAAGTATGACAAAAAAGCCGATTATTTTGGTGAGGTGTTCCTGCAAGGGCAAAACCCCGAGTCGGCCATCCCCGGGGTTCACAGCAACAAACCAACCCTGTACGCCTACATCCGTCATACCCAAATCCAGAAAATACCCGTCAAACAATTGGTCTATACCCTCTGGTACCCCCAGCACCCCCAGCTTAAATCCTTCGATCCCGAGGCCGGACCCATGGAAGGCTGGACCTTTCGCATCACCCTCAACCGGGATCACAAACCGCTCATATACGAGTCGGTTTCCAATTGTGGTTGTTATTACAAAGTTTTTCCCAGTGAACGTCTGGAAAATTGGAGCCGTCAACAATACCCGTCACCGTTGGATGGAAAAAAATTCCATTTGGAACAAGAAGTTTCTGGTATCGATGCCGTTGTCCCCGAGTTGGTTGCCAGCCCCGATGGCCCCCCAAAAAGGGTCGTCCTGTATTATTCCGCCGGACAGCATCAGTTGGTTTCCGTGCGCCTTGAAAACCAATTGGCCTCCAGCCAACCCGCAAAAAAATATGTGTTAAAACCCTATGATCTTTTGGAAAAACTTCCCTTTAACAATGACCATCTGAGTTTGTTCGATGAAGATGGCTTGGTGCGACAGGCCCACCGGCCTGAATGCACACTGCTGGCTCCATCGGGACTCTACCATGCCGGTCATCCTCGTCAGCGCGAAACACAGATGATTTATTTTGATCAGGCCGAATTTGACGATCCCACCTTGTTAGAAACCTATTTTCGCCTCCCAGACGGGGCCTTTGGACGACCGTTTTGATCAGGGCGTGTTGAGGGGGGATCATCCCCCCCGTGCTGAATGGCGACAAGGATCGGGTTCTTGGTGCCTTCTTGCCAATCCAGGCCGGGTTGCAGTCAGACTGAAGCTTGGCTTATCCAATGAGATTGATGGTATATTTCCAGGGAGCCGATACAGCCCCTTTCCCGGAAACCAACCGCCCCATGGTCGAACAAGAAAAAAACCTGATCCTTATTGTGGATGACGACACCGTCATTTTGCAGCTTTTGGAAACTTTTCTGAAAGGCAATCGTTTCGCCGTCGTGATGGCGGATAACGGACTTGATGCGCTTAAACTTTTTGAACAGCACCGTCCGGATCTGGTTTTACTCGACGCACAAATGCCGCAAATCGACGGATTTGAAACCTGCCGAAGACTCAAGGCCCTTCCGGGAGGCGACGATGTCCCGGTGGTCATCGTAACTTCCCTTTCCAGTGGCGATGCGATCAATCGCGTGTTTCAATCCGGAGCCGAAGATTACGTATCCAAGCCCATCAACTGGGATCTCCTCAGGCAAAGGATGCGGCGTATCCTTCGCCACAAAGCCTCCTTCATCGCCCTGCGGGAAAAAGAGGAACAAATCCGCCTGGCCACCGACTCACAAAGCGATGCCATCATTACCGCCGACAGCCATGGCAACATTGTTTTCTGGAACCGTGGTGCCGAATTGATTTTTGGATACGCCAAGGAGGATGTCCTTGGGCGACCTTTGACCATGCTGATGCCTTCCCGCTTCGCCAATCAGCACACCGAAGGACTTGCCCAGGTACGTGAAACCGGTCGGGTCAAATTGTCTGGGCGGTTGCTGGAGCTTTTGGGACTGCGAAGAAATCGCGAGGAATTTCCGATGGAAATTTCCATAACCCATTGGCATGCCGGTAAAAAAATGTTTTTCTCCGCCGTGATCCGTGACATCAGCGAGCGCAAGAAAGCCTTGGGAGGTCAGGAAGGTTTGGCCCTGTTCGATTCTCACATCATCGATCACATTCTGGCTCTGGCCAACCGGGTTCATCCCCAAAATACCGATCTTCTGGGGTTCCATCACGTCAAGTCCATCATGGAAAATGTTTTCCTTGCCGGATTGCGCCGCGAGGAGGATTTGCCCGTCAGAGTCAGCGTCGCCCTGGGGGATGAATCTTTGATTTCCAGCGATGCCGGGTTTGATGCCCCCTTTATCCGCTTTGAAACACCTATACCTTTTACCGTCAACTCTCTCGTCAAACTGGGTCCGGGGTTTGATTCATCCACAACCTCTCTTTTTGTGCGCGCCAAATCGAATGATGCACGCAACCTGGAAATCTGGGGAGCCTTGTTTGCCAGTATCCGTGGTCGCAGCATGCTGGATCCTTTTCCTCCCCAGAAAAAACCTGCCCAGGTTCTAACCATTGACTCCAGAAAAACAGGTTCTTTGGTCATACGATGGGGTGAAAAAATGCTGGCCCACTTTCAAGCCGGACACTTTTCCGAACCTGTGACCGATCCTTTTGAAAATTGCATTATCGCAACCACAATACTCAACGGTATCCAGGGTCACCCTGAATACCAAAGATCTCAAGACATGTATTGGGAAAGTTATCGTTCGGTGTTGTTGTTGCTCCTGGTACATTCCTCGGAAGACAGCACTGGGGGGACAGTCATTTGGCTGCCTGAGGACTATGTTGTTAAAACACAGGAATCCCTGACCGACCGGTACCCTTTGATCGATAGTTGCGAGGGGGTTGGCATCATTGACGAACATTGTCGGTTGGAAATCAAAAGAGTCCGGTTGGTTGAAGGCAACCCGGAAGAAATGCCATGCCTGAAAGCCGTCAGCCAAGCCCTGCTTGATGTCAAGCGCCGAATGATCGAGCACACCGAGTTTTTGTCACACTTGACCCG
The DNA here is from genome assembly GCA_015660855.1 of Magnetococcales bacterium. Taxonomy (GTDB): domain Bacteria; phylum Pseudomonadota; class Magnetococcia; order Magnetococcales; family UBA8363; genus UBA8363. The sequence goes on along the minus strand of JACSDG010000031.1, from coordinate 49,099 downwards.
TATCGACGGTGCCGTTCTCATCTCGCATCGGTTGAAGCCCATTTCCTTCGGCGCCATTTTGGCCGCCAATACCTGGCACGGAAAGGTTGTCTATGACAACCGCGACGGTTCGCCATCTTTGCACGAGGTGGACCGTTCCAGATATGGTACCCGTCATGGTTCTGCCGTAGATTTTGTTGCCCGCTATCCTGGATCAGTGGCCTTTGTCCTTTCCCATGACGGACCGGTCTCTGCCATAACCCTGAACGGAGACGCCGTCCATTGGGTTCCCAATTATATCAGCACATACTAGAGTCGTCATGTCCAAAGCACGTTACAGTATCGGTATTGATCTTGGAACCACCAGCAGCGTCATGGCGTTTCAACCCCTCCAGGGGGGATCGGCCAGTGAAGTGTTTCCGGTGGTGCAATGGCTCTCCAGGGCGAACGTGGGTGAATCGTCCACTTTGCCCTCTTTTCTTTATCTCCCCGAAGCGGCGTTGGTATCGCAATTTGCGGAGGATCGACTACGCAAGGATCCCTGGATTGTCGGCCATTTGGCCCGAGCACGGGCTGCCGAATCCCCAGGGCGGGTCGTCCATTCGGCCAAATCCTGGCTGTGTCACCATGCTTCTGATCGTACCGCGCCATTTCTACCCTTTGGTTCCGAAGAACTGGCTCCCAACGAAAAAATTTCTCCCCTGCATGCCCTGGCCTTGATTCTTAATTATTTCAGTGGGGCATGGAATGATCGTTTTGCGTCTTCCGGGAGTGATTTTGCCTTTGAGAATCAGAGTATTACCATCACCGTTCCCGCATCGTTCGATGCCGTGGCCCAACGCCTGACCCTGATTGCCGCACGCGATGCAGGATTTCCCAAAGAGGTACGCCTGATCGAAGAACCCCAGGCCGCTTTTTATCGTTGGCTGGAACGGCACCCGACCCAGGAAGCCTTGTGGGGTGGGCTTCCCAAGGATCGGCAGCAGGATTGGAGGCACTTCCGATTTTTCGCTGTTTTCTCTGGAACGGCAACCGGGTCAGGTATCACCGACCATCCGCCGCGTCGCCGTCAGCGAGCACATACTCCTGGGGGGGGATAACATTGATTTGGCCATGGCCCATCGACTGCAACCGCGTCTCGTGGGCGATGGAGAACCACTGACCGGACAAAAATGGGAAAACCTCGTGGCCCGTTGCCGGGATCTCAAAGAGAAAGCCCTGGCGGTGGACGGGTCAGCCGACGAATTTTTCAGCCTGTCCATATCTGGGCGGGGGGCGTCACTGCTCAGTAGTGCCATGTCGGCCCGCATGACCCGTGGAGAAATCCATAAAATTCTTTTTGAAGGTTTTTTCCCCGAATGTGACCGCGCTGCTGTTCCCGAGACCGCCCGTGGGGCCTTCAAGGAATGGGGCCTTCCCTATGCCACCGACAGTGCCATTACCAAACATTTGGCGGCCTTTTTAAACGGTTTACCCAGGGTGGATGCCATCCTGTTCAACGGAGGATCCCTTTTTCCCATTTTGGTCCGGGAACGGTTACTTCTGCAAATCGGCAACTGGCAGGAAGGTTACACGCCATTGTCTTTGGAAAATCGGGAACCTGACCTGGCCGTTGCTTTGGGGGCAGCGCGTTACGGTCGCATTTTGCACACCAAGGAAAATCGTATCGAGGCAGGGGCACCCCGTGCCATTTTTCTGGAGGTCCATCGCAAAGGGGACGCGCACCACAAAGCCTCTGGCCCTCCCTCCCTGGTCTGTATTCTTCCCCGTGGTGCCAAAAGCGGCGAACGGTTTGCCATGGATGACTTGGCCCTGTCACTACAAATCAATCGCCCGGTACGTTTCCAAAGCCATTATTCCACACGCGGGATAAAGGTTAAGGCTGGCGGTCTGGTGGACTGGAATGAAAAAGAATTTCATCCGCTGTTGGCGTTGGAAACCATCATCAAACTGGATGATGCGGAGGAAAAACGGATGGGAAAGACCCTGCCGGTTTCTTTGAGTGCCGAACAGAATGAGTTGGGTTTGTTACAAATATTTTTGCACAGTCAGCATGCCGATGTAAAACAAACTTGGCCCCTTGAATTTAATTTACGCCCACATGAGTCGGGTTCGGTGACGGCCAAAAGATCCCATACCGAGGCCATGATCAAAGCCGAGCCTAATGTCTCTGCGGAGGCCATGGTCATGGCGCAGGAACGTATACAAACATTATTTTCCCAGCGCATCGACAAACGGGACAAATTGACTGCGACCCGTTTGACGAAAAGTTTGGAAGAAATGTTTGGCCGCCCCAAGGGGGAATGGAACTGGGTGGTGGTTCGTGGATTGTGGGAGGCATTGGAAAAAAGTTTCCTGTATCGATCCAATTCCATCGATCACGAAGAGACTTGGTTGATCCTGGCGGGATATTTTTTACGTCCGGGTTTTGGAGCCATCATGGATGAGGCACGGATGGACAGTCTGTGGCGACTCAAAGAGGGTGGGCAGGCTTTTCCCGGCAAGCGTATCCGTCTCCAGGAGCACATTCTTTGGCGTCGTGTGGCCGGGGGATTGGATCGGCAACGCCAGGAACGCCTTTTTTCCCCCGAACTGCACTCTTTGCGAGGAACCAAGGGGGTATCACCGGAGTTGATTCGTCTTTCGGGGGCGTTGGAGCGGTTGGGACATGAAATCAAGACGGAACTGATTGATTTTTACGCTGACAGTGCCAAAAATCTACTCAAAGCCAAACAATATGCGGATCCCTATTTGAACGCCCTGGGTTTATTGCTCAACCGAACCCCCCTGTATGCCGGTCCCGAAGCGGTGGTTTCTCCGGACAAGGTGGAGCAGGTGTTTCACATATTTTCGCCATTGGATTGGTCAGGCCCCCAGGGTTTGGAGATGCAAACGCTGTTTTTGCAAGCAGCCCGCGTTGTAGACAATCGCAGCCTGGATGTCGCAGCCTCCTTGCGCAAAAAAATCGGCTCCAAACTGGAAAAGGCGGGGGTGTCGTCGTTGAAAGTGGCGCGGGTGCTGGAATTCTTCCCTGTTGTCCGCGCCGATCAGGTCAGTCTCTACGGTGAATCCTTGCCGCCAGGGCTTTTTGTTGGAGGCAGCGAATCCTGATCCTTCCGACGAACATGATGCCCTTCGGGCAAAAACCAAAACCTTGGGGGCTTCGCCCCCAAACCCCCATAGGCAATAAAGCTTTTTGTTTTCATTGGCAAAAAAGAACCTTGGGGCGCTGCCCCAAACCCCGCCGGGGGGGATGATCCCCCCCGGACCCCCGCAATAATTTTTGCCAAACTTTGTTTTTCCGATACGTAAAATTCTTCCAGGCTTTCAGACGGGCTTTTCAGCCAGGATCGGATCATAGCAGACCCAACGATTGCGCCCCCCCTTTTTCGCAGCATAAAGAGCCAGATCAGCCGCTTTGACCACATCCCAGAATTCTTCCCCATCCGCAGGAAACCCAGCCACACCAATGGAAATGGTTTTTTGCAATTGCCCGCCAGAAAATTGAATTTTCATTTTTTCAACCGCCTGCCGAATTTTCTCCGCCAACTGAGTCCCGGTATAATCCGAATTTTCCTGAAGAACAACCATGAACTCCTCACCCCCATAACGAATGACAATGTCGGAGGTGCGAACCTGATTGCTCAAGGTTTTTGCAAGGGCCTTGAGCACCGTGTCCCCGACATCGTGACCATAGGTATCGTTGACATGTTTGAAATGATCCAGATCCATCATCAAAATGGAAAGACTGCTGTTTTTGCGGCGGGTTGTGGCAACCAGCGTATCCTCAAACTCCTTGAGAAAACGGCGATTGTGCAAACCAGTCAAGGCATCCCTGAGAGTGGATTCTCTGAGGGTGTCCAACAGACGCTTGGCTTCGACGGTGGGAGAAGACTCCCGCAGGTAGGTGCGGATGAAAGGCAGAAGAAATTGATAAACCGGCCCCTCCACACGCGAAGCCACGATCTGAATAATCATCCCCACCTGTCCGGAATGAAAAACAGGGATACATATATGGCCCAACTCTTTAGTATCATCGGAATGATTGAACTGGCTGCAAATGTAACGATTTTCAAAGGAGTCAATGACGTGACCGGTACGGTGGGCACGACACGAATCGGCATGAAACATAACCCTCGCACTACACCAACGGGCAGCTTTTTGTGGATCGCCATCGACGACGACAGGCCTGATATTGTTTTTCCCAATCATCACTTCGTAAATGGAAAAGGTGGCGACGCCAAATTTTTCAATCAACAACCGACTGATGCGGAAATAAACCTCCTGAGTCGTTTGATCTTCTTCGACAGCTTGTTTGAATTGAGCCACATCGAGCAAGGTTTCCACCATCTCGGTGGTGGTGGTCACCAGGTTGCTGTTTTCCTCAATTTCATAATGAATCAACTTAGAAATGTCATGACTGATGGCACCAAGGTTGATCTGCAAGTGTTGCATAAGCCGGTTAAGATCTCTGGAGATCAAGCCCATTTCGTCACCGCCGGAATACGCAATCGTGCCACTGAAATCCCCATCCGTGGCACGCGCGACGACATGCTGCACCCCCTGAGCGGTTTGAACGACCGGGTTGATCTGGCGACGAAAGAAAAGAGCCAGGAACAAAGAGAAAATGACGACGATGGCCAACATGACGCCAATGCTTTCCAGTGCCTTATTACGTAAATGCTCCATGGAAAGATAAATGGTGACGACGCCCAGGACATCACCCGCACGAACCTGATGACATTGCAAACAATTCGGAGTACCCACAGCAGAAGCAACAAACGGGATGGTTCCCCTGAATATGGGAGTCATCTCTCCGTCAACTATGGAAAAATAAGGCTCGCCGGTTTTCATGACGGTTTGATCGATGCCATCGGAAACCTGCTCAACCTCAAGGCCGCTACCGAACTGTTGGACGACTTCTGGACCGCGAATGACGCGTGCTTGCGAAAAACCTTCGATTTCCGAAAGCCTTTTGAGAAACTGATCTCGTTTGTCGATCGTGCCATTGATCATGGCTTCGGTCAGGCCGACCCGAATCACTTCGGCGACGGATCGGACATGATCCCTGGCCGTGGCGATGGAAAATTCCCGAAACGTCAACAGACTGACGAAAGCCAGCATGACAATCATGGTACCAGAAAGTGCCGCGATCATCAGAGTGGTCTTTTTTTTCAGGTCCATCGCCGACAAAATGGACAGAATTTTTTTATTCATTCCTGTAAAACCATGGATTGATCATGCACGCATCAAGGTTGAAAGTTTGCGATAATGCTTTACAATGAGGTCAGGCTGGAATGCACAGTCGGAGACATCTCTTCAGGTTTGGTGCAGTCACTGTCGCAATGATCGCACCAAACTCCCAACAATTCAGACACCGACACTAACATTTTTCATGCCTCGAAGAAACCCCTCAAAACGTTTGACGACACGACAAAAAGCCCGAATCGGTACCATGCGGGAGCAACGTCGGCAAAACCAGGCCGATCGCAATCTGCTCACCTGGGAACGTCTGGCCCAGAGCGAAATTTTACCACCGGAAGATGGTCGGGTCATTTCCCATTTTGGCTATAATGTTGAAGTTGAAGACATTTCCGGGTCGCGGTTTCGTTGTGCCATCCGGGAAACAGCGGGGCAGGAACCTGTCTGCGGTGACCGGGTGCAATGGAGCCGGTCAGGAAACGCACTGCAACAGGGGGTTATCTGGTCGATTCATGAACGTAAAAACGCCCTGCAACGTCCCAGCGTCGGAGGTCATGTCCAAACGGTAGCCGCCAACATCGATTTATTGCTGATCACCCTGACCGCCGAAGATCCCAACGAAGGTTTGTTGGATCGTTATCTTGTTGCGGCGGAGGCGAGTGCCATGGAAGCGATCATTGTCGTCAACAAAACGGACCGACTGGCCACCCTGGAGTTTTTGGAGCAAATATTTCAACCCTACGTCGATATGGACTATCGTATTTGTTATGTATCGGCCCAAACGGGCCAGGGAATAGCTGAGTTGGAGTCGCTGTTGCGCCACAAAATCAGTATTTTTTCCGGTCATTCCGGTGTGGGAAAATCGTCGATCATTTCCCGATGGATTCAGAATGACGCCGAAAAACCCACCATCGGGGCCTCCCACGAGCTTTCAGGTCAGGGGCGGCATACCACGACCGTGGCTAGGCTCTACCATCTTCCCATGGGGGGCAGTCTGATTGATTCACCGGGTATTCGTGAATTTGGCTTGGTTAACATTTCCAAGGGGGTGCTGGCCCACTATTTCCGCGACATGGCCCGGCATGCAAAACCCTGTCGTTTTGCCAACTGTAGCCACGAACACGAACCGGCCTGCGGAGTCAAAGAGGCCGTTTTGGCAGGGCAGGTTTCGCAAAAACGTTACGACAGCATGCTGCGTATTTTTCATTCCCTGCCCAACACTTAAAGCCCAGGCGTCACGGAATCAAATCAGGCACTTTTCTTGATGTTTGCTTGATCGACTTTCTCTGCGGCGTTGTCCTGGGGTTGGCCGTCGGGGGACTCGGCCCGGTATTTTTTCCAGGCTTCTGCGGAAATATCCAGATAGACTGCCGTATCGTTTTTTCCTTTTCTCACGGTACGCTCGTCGTTTGTTTCGGTGCGTTCGGTGTTTGCGGCTTCCGACTTTTTCACGGCACCGGTTGTGTCACCGGTGTTGCGATAGGACGCCAGCATGGTCTGCATGGCATCACCGGAGATGGCGTCAACAGAGTTGGCCATAACAATTTCCTTTATGCGAAAGGTTCCTGGAACGAATCCTTCCCAATATACAGCTTTTTTCCAGGATTAAAACCGATTATTTTCCAAAAAAAATATTTTTTTCCCGGCCCTCTTATTTTTGGATAAGCTTTGGGGCAACGATTTCCAGGGCGGCAGCCAAGCGTGACCAATCGGATTCGGTTCCCGGAATGCCAAAGCGCAAGCCTTTGGGGTGCTCGAAGCGACGCAGCAACACCCCCAGGCGAGCCATATTTTCCCACCAAATTGCGTGTTGATCGTTGGGGACCCACTGAAACAGAGCGGTTTTGGCGGCGACGTTCAAGCCGTGTTCGGTCAGCAGGCTGGTTAAACGTTGTGAATGTTGCGTCAGGTTTTGTTTGGTCTGCTCCTGCCATGCCCGGTCGGCCAGGGCGGCGGCGGCCACCCATCGGGACGGGCCAGCGACATTCCATGGTCCAAGGTGTTCCTGAGCGGCCTGGAGAATGGTTTTGGATCCGAGCAAAAAACCGACCCTGGCCCCGGCCAGCCCAAAAAATTTGCCTAGGCTGCGCAAGACCAGAAGTCCCTCGGCCCCGGTATCGGCGGTCAGGCTTTCCCTGGCATCGGCATCCATGAACGCCTCATCAACGACCAGCCACCCCCCATGGCGCACCAAGCGTTGCCACCAGGAGAGCAATGTCACCCTGGGGATGACCCTGGCGGTAGGATTATTGGGGTTGACTACCACCAGTACCGCCAGCTGATCGAGCCGGTCCAACGAAGATACATCATCGAGTTCCAAAACGCCAAACCCCGCTTTTTTCCAGGCATGGGCATGTTCGGCATAGGTGGGACCAAGGATTCCCACACGCCCCGCCGGGCGCAAACGCGGCAAGGTTTGAATAATGGCCTGGGAGCCTGCGACTGGCAACAGGTTGCCGCACCCGTAATATTCTCTGGCGGTGGATTCAAGGCCATCGTCGTCTTCGGGGAGACGGTTCCACGCCGACGCCGGTTGGCTCGGCACCGGCCAACCCTGGGGATTGATCCCCGTGGATAAATCCAACCACGCTTCGGGGGCCATGCCAAAAAACATGGCCGCCTTACGAATACCGCCTCCATGGTCCAGCAAGGGTTTTTCCTTTGCACTCTATTAAAAAAAAAGGAGAGGATGCCGAGGTTTAAAAAAACTCACGGCACTGCCGGCGTCCACCCCATCAGGGGCTTGGGCCGACTGCTTTTCATTCCCATCTATAACCTAGCCTGTCCATGAGCGTTGATCCAGGATTTATCATTGGAGACCGTCGAGGGGGGAGGTTGGCTTAATAATGTCGCATAGCGCACCATTTCGACCTCGGCATGACGGTTGGCGGCATCCTGTGCGACCGCAAATATTTTCTCCGTTGTTATTTCGTTCAGGTAATACTCGCCGCATTGTTGGCAAACATCGGCAGGGCAATCGCGGATGACCACAATGGTCCCTTCACGCTCCAAAGTTACCGTTGTTTTTCCTGGCAGTGTGCTACCGTGACGACAAAGTGCGCATTTCATTTTTTTTTCCTCCTTCTGTAATTCCCTTCCCATCGATCCAGCTCAGGAATATAGGTGGTTATTACGGTGAGAGAACCATCTGGATCTTGCGCAACCACGACATGCAGCGGATAACCCCCATTCCAACCCAACTGCAATCGGCTTGGAGATGGGGCATCATTGGGATAGTCCTCAATAATCGCCCCGTTTCGCGCAACCTGTGCCACAACCGACGAAGGAATACTGCGTTCAAACATTCTCTGAATCGCATGGCGGCTGAACCGAACTTTTGGGGAGTTTACATACGAAACCATCAGCAGACCATCCTCACCCCATCAAGAAACCAGCGCATGGGTGATCATAGTATCTTAATAGTTTTTCCATGGCCATCTTTTAAATATACATCATTTCAAATGTTAAAAAACATATCCTGTATCGGGGATGATCTCCCCCGGAGAAAGTTTGACGGTCCTGCTGGCGTTTATTCCCGCAGGGTTTTAGGATGGTCGTTTTTCACACCTGTGGAGGACCAGGCCTGTCCATGAGCGTTGCACCAGGATGTATCATAGCCGCGACCCAATCCCGGTCGGGAAAGACGACCATGACCATGGCACTCATGGCCCGCCTGCGCCGGGAGAACATATCCATCGCCCCGTTCAAAGCGGGACCGGATTATTTGGATCCCGCCTGGCACCGGGAAATTGTCAAACGACCGTCCTACAATCTGGATACCTTCATGGTGGGTGCCGAGGCCTGTCCCACCCTGTTCCATGAAAAACGGGGGGATGCCCTGGGGATTGTGGAGGGGGTGATGGGATTGTACGATGGTCGGACGGGGGTGGGTGGCCCAGGATCCACCGCCGACTTGGCACGGGTGTTGAAATTGCCGGTATTGTTGGTCGTCAACGTTCAGGGGATGGCCGGATCTTTGGTTCCTTTGGTTCAAGGGTTTACAGGTGCTGCCAAAGGATTTGTCATTGCCGGCATTTTGGCCAATCGGGTGGGGAGTCCGGAGCACGCCCGCCGCCTGGCCGCTCTGTTACTTGAACATCATTTGCCGCCCCTGATGGGATGGATGGGGCGGGAGGAGGAGCTGGCCCTCCAGGAACGCCACCTGGGATTGACGCTGCCGGAGGAAACCACCCCACCCGCATGGAACCGCCTGGCCGATGCCCTGCATTTGGACACGGTCCTTTTTTCAAATTGTTTCAAGCCGCTTCCGGCACAACAGGGTGCAACGACGGTCCCGATGCCACCGTGGTTGTCTGGAAAACACATTGCCATCGCCCGGGATGCCGCCTTCAACTTTATCTATCCGGCCAATGTGGAATGTCTGGAACGGATGGGCGGAAACATCCATTTTTTTTCACCCCTGGCCGGTGACCACCTCCCGGCAAAATGTGACGCGGTCTGGCTGCCGGGGGGGTATCCGGAATTGCATGCCGAAACCCTTTCACAAAGCCCTACCCTGGGAGTGCTCAAAGAGTTCGGCCAAAAAGGGGGGGCCATTCTGGCGGAGTGTGGGGGCATGATGGTTTTGGGAAACCATTTGGTGGATCATCAGGCAACATCCTGGCCCATGGCGGGGTTGCTGCCCATGGGGACCACTATGACACCACGCCTGGCCGGTTTGGGGTATCGTGAAGAGGCCTCTGGGGTACGCGGCCATGAATTTCACCATTCGGTGCGTGATGCGTGTCCACTGCCTGCCGCATTTACCCTCGAACGCGGTGATCCAGGGGTGATCTGGCACCAGATTCGGGCCTCCTACACCCATTGGTACTTCCCCTCGGCCCCCAGGGTAATCGCCGGCTGGTTGGGATCGGACCTGACTTGACCAGTTAACTACTAAACTATTAAAATGGTGACTTGACGATGGGCAAACTTTGGCTTGTTGGAGCGGGACCGGGGGCGGTGGACCTGATTACGGTTCGCGGACGCGAACTTCTTTCCCGGGCCGATGCGGTTCTTTATGCGGGTTCTTTGGTCAGTGCCCAACATTTGGCGTTTGTCCCCCCAGGGTGCGAAATCGCCGACTCCAGCGGCATGACCCTGAATGAAATGTTGCAATGGCTTGGGGAGCGTCTTGGCCGTTTGGGCACGGTCGTTCGTTTGCAAACGGGGGATCCCTCCCTCTACGGTGCCTTGACCGAGTTGACGACACCTTTACGCAACCAGGGGGTGGATGTGGAAGTGATCCCCGGGGTTTCCTCGGCCATGGCGGCGGCGGCGGCGGCGGTGGAAAGCCTGACCTTGCCAGAAGTGACCCAGACCGTCATTCTGACGCGCACCGAGGGGCGCACTCCCGTGCCGGAGGGGGAGCGATTGCGCGACCTGGCCGCCCATGGGGCGACGTTGTGCATTTTTTTGTCGGCGACGTTGCTGCACAAGGTGACCGAAGAATTGTTGCAGGCGGGATGGTCGGAGAATCAACCCGTACTGGTCGTTCACAAAGCCAGTTGGCCCAATGAAGAGCGCATCGTTCGTGGTCGCCTGGCCGACATTGCCGCAATGTGTCAAGAAGCCGGAATCAGCAACCAAGCCATGATCATCACCGGCCCCGCCCTTCAAGCCGCCCAGGGCGAGTCCCCGCCCATGTCCCGACTCTACGCGGACAACTTTTCCCACCAATTCAGAAAATCAGGTTTACCCATGCCCGACAAAAAGATAACGTAAAATGGGTCTTTTTCCCTTGCATAGCGAACGGGAACAGGCGGTATACAGTCAAAGGTCTATCATAAATTTTAAAATATAAAACGGAGAGCTTTCATGAGACGTGCCCAGGTTTTGCAACTGCTCTCTTTGCACAAAGACCACCTGTGCAAAAAGTTCGGCATCACCGGACTGGCACTGTTTGGTTCCACGGGACGGGACGTCGCCAGGGAAAACAGCGACGTGGATCTGCTGGTAGCCTTTGATGGTCCTGCCACATCGGCCCGTTATTTTGGCGTGCAGTTTTATCTGGAGGATCTGTTGAACTGCCCCGTGGATCTGGTCACCGAGAAAGCATTACGCCCGGAGTTACGACCTTTGATCGAAAAAGAGGCGATCCTTATCCAGGATGACCTTCCTTCCCTGTTGACCAACCTGCATAACCTCAAGCAACAGACATTGGTACTCCCAGGATGACGGCAACCCCGATGGCAGTCCTCCGATTTGCCGAGCCAAAAAGCTATCGGCTTGGAAATGGGGCATCCTCGGGATGGTCATCAACAATCATTACGTTTCGCGCAACGCAGCAAGACGTTTCTGCGATCCCTGGACTATATTCGCATTATGCGCATCCTCGTAACGTTTATAAATTTTCAGAGCTTTACGGTACCACTCCTCCGCCTCCGCCCAATGACCTTGCTCTTCGGCGATCCTTCCCAGTTGGTGATAGCTTGAAGCCGCTCCGTGCTCATTGCCCTGGCGTTCAAAAATTTCCAGGGATTTACGGTACCACCCCTCCGCCGCCGCCCACTGACGTTGCTCTTGGGCTACAATTCCCAGTTGGTGATAGCTTGAAGCCGCTCCGTGCTCATTGCCCTGGCGTTCTTTAATTTCCAGGGATTTACGGTACCACCCCTCCGCCTCCGCCCAATGACGTAGCTCTTCGGCGATCCTTCCCAGTTGGTGATAGGCTCCGGCCTCCCCTTCATGATGACCTCGTTGGTGCCTGAAATCTCTCAATGCCAGAAACAACCGTTTTGCACTTTCCCAATCCCGATTGTTCAGTGCCCATGCGGCCAGGGACTGGGTGAGGGCGGGAACCGCCAGTTCAAATCCAGATTCGGGTGCCAAACTCAAGGCATGGTAACAATTTTCTTCATGGATTTGAAACCATCCGCGCTGTTCGTGCAATTCTTTGGGTGTCAGTTGGTCTGCCAACGTGGCCATGACAGTTACAAATCCCCGGAGAACTCCTGCCTCGGCAGGATGTCGCGCAGCCAGATAGCCGGAAAGGGCGGGGTGCATGCGATGGATGCCGTTTCCCACATGGTGAAGCATACCTCCCCTTTCCAGGGCAAAAAGGCATGGGTCGATCTGAGAACGGGACAGATTTAATTTTACAGTTTCAGCCATTGGTTCCAAATAATCAACATCCACAAATCGTTGATGCAAACCAATAAATTGCAACACCGGAGCGAAATTTTCCGGCAGGACCGCTGCAAAGATTCCCAACGCCTGATGGATTTTTTCCGTACTTTCGTCTCCCCCCTTGCCCTTAAACCCCATTTCCAATTCCACCAATAGTTGACGGGCATTTTTTTCGTCCAACCGTAACAAGATGGCCCGCATGGCCAGGGGATGACCTTCCAGTTTGTCCATCAGCGTTTGAAAAACAGCATTGTCCCGGTCGGGCCTAAGCCCCAGCAGCTTGACAACCTCGTTGCAATAATGCCACCGCTCCTCACCGACCAAACCGTCAAGGGAAATGGAAAAACAATGGATTATGGATAGCCATTCCTCACGGGAACGACTGGTGATGATAATCTTGCTCTTGCCCCGACAAATATTTTGGATCAATTTTTTTAATAGCTGGCGATCCTCGGGGGGCAACAATGGGGAGATGGCGGTACCTTCAATGCCAGAGGCCGATTCAAAGTTATCCCACACCACAATATGCCGGTTTTTTTTTAACTCCGCTGTCACCCGGTCCAATTTTTCCGCCATGGGCAAAGGAGTGGAGAAAGACTGGAAAAGTTTTTCTTCCAACTGGTTGATCACATACCCGGCACTGCGTATGCCGTCAAAAGCAAGCCAGACGGGGGGATGCTGCAACCCCCCGGTATCCGCAAACCATTCCAACAAACCCTGGGCCAGAGTGGTTTTGCCAACGCCAGCCATGCCATGGATCAGGATGGCCCCCTGGGGTTGATTAAGGATAGCCCGCTCCAAGGCCAAAATGGCCCGATCGCGACCGATAAAACCAAAATCCCCTTGGACACGCCCCTCCTTGGGGATAATATTTGCTCTTTCGCCCTGATCTCGTGGCACCTCATGAAAAGAAAATCTAGGTAAATCCTGCTGATAAAGCACCGGCACCAAAAAATCTTTCAATGGAAACGTCCCCAGTGCACACACCCGTTCTGGATGAACCATCATTTGTTCCCTTCCCACCCGCACCGCCTCAGCAAGGGAACCGGTCTTGAAAAATGTGCGGTAGAGGGCTGGCACAAACTGTTGCGCGCCGCTGACATGAAGGCTGTACCCCATGGCCACCACCCCCCGAACCCCCGCCCGGATCAAGCTGGCCGCCACCGAGGCAAAAGGATTCTCCGCCCGTTGATCCAGTGCTCCCGACCGGCAGGCGTTCAAAACCACATAGGGAATGCCATGCTGGAAAAGCAGATTGTTGATCTCACTGGCAGGGATGGCATCGGGTTCCCCCGTTTCTTTCTCGAAAACCAAACATCCCTGAACCCTTCCCGAAGTCACGCTGGAAGGATCATCCCCATAGCCCCCGTGACCATCAAAGTGGACAATATGAAAAAATCCCTCCCGTTCCTGCAAAACTTCGCGCAATCTGTCAAAGGACGGGGGACGAAGAACCTCCACCCGCACCCGTGAATCTTCCCTGGCCAGTTCCACCAGGGGACGTGACACCGCATGGTAGCCCACATCCCGCTCGCCATAGGGACGGGCAATCACCAGCAAAATATTCAGCCGATCCTGGGGCAATCCTGGCGGCAATGGGGGCGGATCTGGAAGTTTTCCCCCCAGTTGCCGTTCCATGCGCACATTATTGGCCAAAAACAATCCCGAATTCCCATCAACCAGTGCCTCCCAGGGCCATGCCAATATCGCTGGATCTTCACTGGCAATCTTGAGGGTCAAATTTCTCAAATGATTGTTGCGGGCTTCCCCATACCATAATGCAGGGTTGCCCGACGCAAACAGTTGGGAAAAACAATTTTTTCCCCATTGTTCCAATGTTGACACAATGTTTGCGGCAATCACGGTATCGGGAGAAAAGGGATATTCTAAAAAATCTTCCAGATACCAGCGTAGATCCTGGATTAAATTTTTGTCGGGGCGGTCCGGGACCTGGATGGATTCGGGGCCGGTCAGAATCACCTCCTCCCCCCGTCTGCCATCGGCTTGGCGGACCACGACAAAATGGTGCCCACCCGCATCAGAGCTTACATGACTGATGATCAAATCCATGGATTTTCCCTCCACCCACCAAAAAACCAGAGCCAACCTCCGTCGTTCAACACATGATGCGTCACAGTATTTTAATAGTTGGTTCCATGGCAAGTTATTTTTAACCGCTGCATCCACCCCTATTTTTCCAAGGTTGAAACGATTCTTTCGTCAAGCAATCCATGGCGCGTGGGTGGTGAAGCAAGGTAAAATCCGAACCGGGATTTTCGAGGTTGAGCCCCTGGTTTGCCTGATCGGCGTTACGCTTTAGGTTGGAAAGCTTCGTTAACATGGCCTTTTCTCTCTATAAAATTCAAAATAAGTTTTCTTTTATCTTCTCCGTGCTGCTTGTCCTGGCCACGGGAAGCATTGGCTGGTTTTCCTTCAACAAAACGGAGGAGGCGGTCATTTCCAGTGCTATTGGGGACATGCACAATGATATAGAACATATATTTGGAAAGAATCAGGTTTTCCACGAGCAGGCCAAGAGTGCCATGGTCTTCGCACTGGAGAACCGCATTTTCAAAGATTATTTTTCCCTGCCGGAAACTTTGAAAGGTCATCTCCTCAATGCTGAAGGCAAGCTGGCGTTGTCATGGCGGCAGCGCTATTTGCGTGAACAACTCAACCAATGGACCTTCTCACTGCAAAAACGTTTCCCCATCGTTGAAACTTGCATCATCGACCGATCGGGCCAGGAACATACACGCATTACCCGTGGCAAAGTGGCGGCCAACGAGGATTTGTCGGCCAGTGAGGCTTCAACCCCTTTTTTCAAACCCTCCTTTGATCTGCCCGCCGGTGAGGTTTATGTATCCCGACCCTATATGTCGACAGATGTCGCTGAGTGGGTGTTTGCCTACACCTCTCCGGTGGTTTTGGATGACGGAACCATTCCTGCATTTTACCATTTTGAGATCCCATTAAGCTTATTTCAAAAATTTATAACCGATGCCAGCACCCCCCGCAGAAATAATACCAGCACCGAAAAGGTTGATCCGTTGTCCGATCGCATGTTCATTCAGACCATTGACGGGTTGGTGATTGTGGATAGTGCCAAAGCGACGGATTTTTTGCAAAAGCCTGAATTCATACGCGAAGGAAAACCCAACCTGGAAGATTATCTGTCCCATGTGCGTACCATTTCCAACGATCCCGGCTTTCTCGCCCTGATGGAACAAGCCCGTGCGGGTAACGAGGGTTATGGTCATTTCGACACCGATTCCAAGCGTTATTTTGTCAGTTACAAATCCTTGCCCCAGTTTGACTGGAGCTTGGTGCGTGTTCAATCCTACGAAAATCTGCTAAAGGGAGATTCATCCCTGGCGGGTATTCGCAACATGATTCTGTTTACAGTATTTTTAGTATTGATCGTTGGGACTGTCGCTGTACGTATTGTTTCTGGTCATATTACGCAGCCGCTTAAACTTTTATCTGCGGCAATGCACGATCTTGAGGAGAATCGTTTTCGCGATGATCTTCCAATCGAATCCAATGATGAACTGGGGAAAATTGTTGCCCTGTTCAACGAAATGAGTCGGGAAATACGCCGTAATCAATCCTTTCTGTTGCAGGAAAGAAACAAACTGACCACCATCATCCACACGACCCGTGAAGGAATTATTGTTTCCGACCAGGATGATGCTGTCGTTTTGGTTAATCCCTCCGCAGAGCGTTTGCTGGACAAAACAGCGGAGCAGATTCGGAGCGAAGGTTTTTTTAATCTGGTGGATGAACCCGACTACATTAAAAGTTACATAAATCCTGACAATAAAAATCTTCCAGAAGTTGTGGTGTATAAGGGACGTGTCCTTAATTTTTATGCTTCGAGTTTCTTGGATCAAAATGGAGGCAAAATCGGCTCGATTGCCTTGATGCGGGATGTGACCCAGGAAAAACAATTGGAGTCGGAATTAAGAAAAATTTCGGTTACCGACAAATTGACTGGTTTGTTCAACCGGCGTTGGCTGGAAGAATTCATGGTCAAGGAATTCAGTCGGGCCAGCCGGTATCATTTGGAATTGTCTGTCTTATTCTTTGATGTGGATCATTTTAAAAAATTTAACGACACCTATGGCCATGATATGGGTGATTTGGTATTGGAAAGCATTGGTGAAGCGGCCCGCAGCAATTTGCGCCAAAGCGATTATTCCTGTCGTTACGGTGGGGAGGAATTTTGTTTGGTGTTAACCAACACGGGTTCCTCAGGGGCGATGTTGGTTGCGGAGAACTTTCGGCGCAAGATTGAGGACATGGAGGTTCGGTCCATGAAGGTGACCATCAGTATAGGGGTGGCTTCATATCCCCAGGCGAAGGTCAATAACCCCATGGAATTGGTCAAACTGGCCGACAAAGCCCTCTACGCCGTGAAAAGATCGGGAAGAAACCGGGTCATGCACTGGAGCGATCTAGAGGCGGCGGCAACGTCCTGGGATTGAAGGAAGGGTCACTCGTTATAGATGGCCCGGACGGCGACAATTTCCGGGAAAATATCCCCGAAGGTAGCCACTAGGTCCGGGTCGAAAGCGGTTCCTGCGGAGGAGCGAATTTCTTCAAGGGTTCGTTCGACACTCCAGGCTTTTTTGTAGGGCCGGTCGCTGGTGAGGGCATCGAAAACATCCGCGATGGCGCATATTCGCCCTTCGATGGGGATTTCCTCGCCGGGAACACCAATAGGATAGCCTTTGCCATCCCAGCGTTCGTGGTGGGTCAGGGCAATGATATGGGCAGTATTCATGGGCTCCGCCTCGTAACCATGCAACATGACAGAACCGATCAAGGTATGTTGTTTCATGATTTCTCTCTCATGTTCGTCCAAAAGGGCTGGCTTGAGGAGGATATGATCGGGAATTCCGATTTTACCGATGTCGTGCATGGGGGCGGCGTTGGTCAAGATTTCGCAAAATTCTTCTGAAAAACCAGCGGCCCGTGCCAAAATGGTGGCATATTTGCTCATGCGTACCACATGCAATCCGGTGTCTTGATCCCGATATTCGGCGGCCATTCCCAGACGGTGGATGATGTCGAGGCGGGTTCTTCTGAGTTCTTCATTTTTATGTTGCAGCTCCGATTCCATCCTGCGCCTTTCGATGATTCCTGAAAGAGTACCTGCCACGGTGGAGAAGAAGGCTTCTTCGTCGTAGGATGGTTGTCCCGATTTCAACTGCATGTGCATCACCCCCAGAGGTCCATGGATCCCTGGAATAGGAATGCAATAGCTCCCTCGGCTGGTGTTGTCCAGGCAAGGGACATGGTCGGGGAAATCTTTTGGAAACTTAAGAACTTTGCGCGAGTTGTTGTTTTGTTGGCAAAGGCACCGGGCCACGGGTACCCTTTTGAGTCGCTGTTGTTCACCCAGGCTTAGATTTTCCTGTGCCGCCAGGTGCATTTGTTGCAAATTGGGGTCTGTAAGAAACATGGCTCCCTTGCCGGTCATGCCCACCCAGGGGGTTGTACTGACGATTTGCAGGGCGGTGTGCAGTTGCTTTTCCATGGTCATGGGGGTCAGGGTGGTTTCGAGGAGCGCGCTCAAGGTGATACGTGATTGATGTGCCCGTTCATTGCGGGCGTCCGCTTCGCGCCGGTTGACGATGGTTTGAGAAAAAATCCAACTTCCGATGGCTGCCAGGACGATCAACAGGGATTGGAAAATGAGCAGGTGCCGCCGAAAAGCGGACTGAAGGACACCTTGTTTTTCTAGGGAAATCCAGGAAACCAGTTTCCAGAGAGGACCACGGAAACCTGTCAGGGAATGCACCGTTGCAAAAAGGATCACCCCCTTTTCATGTTCAATGTGCGGACTTTGGGCGGCGATTATTTTTTCCCACAGACTGCCATTCTCCACGGACAAATCATGGGAGGCGGGACCAAAAGAGTAAATGGGCGATTGACCGGCGGAAAAAAGATGCAATTGTCCCACCATATGGGGGGCCTGATTGTTGATGATGGCCTCAAATGTGTCCCACAGGCTGTCCAGATAAATCGTTGCAACCCTTTGACTTTGTACGTTCTGAATGGGGAATGTGAACCGCAACACGGAATGGTCCTGTTGGGAGTGGGGCGGGGAAATCAGGATGACATCGCCCGTATTCCTGTCGTCCGGGCTGGCCGTTTCTTTTGGACGGTCTACGATATGTTCCGCTGTTTCCTGTGTGTTGCGACCCATGTTGCGCCGATCAACATGAACCAGGGTTTTTCCATGGGGAGTGATGAGAGAGGCACCTTGGTAGCGATTTTTTGCCAGCAATAACTGTGAAAAATTTTGAATCAATAATTTTTCCGCCTCCAGATTGCCCTTTATGGTTTCGATAATATTCGGATCCCGTATCAGTAACCGTAAATCTTCTGCCACATGGGCCATTTCCCGCGCCAGATTATCCCGGAGCAATTCCAGTCTGCGAACATCTTCGGCGGCAACATGTTTTCTCTGGGATCGGGTTTCCTGAAAGTAGAGTGCCTCAGTAATCAACGAAAAAAACACAAGCTGTGGAAGGAACAGCAGTAGAAACTGTCGCCTGACGTTACGCAACTTGTCGGTATTGGAGAAGGTAAAGATACGACCGCGATCCACCACGACAAGGAAGAAGACGACAGGGGCGGCGACCAGGGCGAGCAGAGCGGCGTCCAGAGCCGCCAGGATGAAGGATCCTTCCGTGAATCCTGTCAGAGGGACAAGGAGCATGATGCCACATTCCACTGAAAATGTGACGGAAAAGATGGCAACACCTACGTTAAAGGCGACAAAACTAAACGATAATTTGGAGTTGAAGAAAAATTTTTCATTTTTGTATTCTTGGCGCAATATTTTAATGATTACAGGGGTTGAAAGTACCGCCAGTAAAAAGGCATCTCCCACCGTAGCGAACCAAGTTTCCATTCCTCCCTCGCCGATCAACCGAGGCAGAATGAGCATGACGATAAACTCAATGGCAAAGAGGGCCAGTCCGATTCGAGAAATGGCGATGATCGCGGGCATGAGGGTTTTGATCGGAGCCGGCACGAGGGTTTTGATCGGAGTGGATTTAGCAATGACCATCGCAAGGATTCCGGCGTATTCGTAACGGTGGTAGAAATCCCCCTAAGGGGATATAACCATGCGAATCCCTTGTCTGGCAAGGTTCGGAGTCCTTTTTTTTACCCTGATGATGATGCCATCGAGGGGGGGGCGACTGGTGGGAGCCTACGAAAAACTGCGGACCTTGTGTGATCGTTCTGTCGGCGGGAATAGGGCAAACTCACGCATTTTCCTACAACTTTTCCAGGGGGGCGTTTCATCTTGTTTTTCCATGGTGCTTCATGGGCCTTTGTGGTAGCTTAATGTGATCCAAGCGGGGCTTTACTGACTTGGAACCGTCCGCCAATCAGGCTTGTTCCACTTCTCTACCAGGGGGAAATCAGATCGTGTCTACGAAAGGAAATCCAAGCAAAATCCTTCCACTGATGGGCCTGATGATATTTTTCGCCGGTGTTTGTCCGGCCAGATCTGTGGCTGCGGAGGAGGCAAAAGATGTCTTTACGGTTCAATCCAGGGAGGTGAGTGATACGGTGACCTTGGGCGGGACGGTGGTTCCCTTTCGGGATGTGACCCTCTCGGCCCAGATTCCTGGACGGATTCGCTCTATCTCCGGGACCGAAGGCGACGCCTTCAACAAGGGGGTTGTCCTTGTTTCCATCGAAGAGTCCGACCTGCTGGCCAAGAGAGACTCGGCTCAGGCGGAGCTTGCCAAGGCCCAGTCCATGTTCCAAAACAACAACGTCCAGTTTAACCGGCAGGTCTACTCCGGTTCTCCCATGGCTTCCGACAACATGGGGATGGGGATGCCGCGCATGTTTGACCGCGCCTTTACTCGGCCTTTTTCCTCTATGATGGGGATGGACAATCCGGGTTTGAGTGACTACGCCCAAAATTATGCCCATGGCGTACAGGTACAGCAGGCTCACATGTCGATTATCCAGGCCCAGTCTGCCATCAAGGAGATCAACGCCAAGCTGCGCGATGCCCGTTCCATTGCTCCGTTCAACGGCATCATCACCGTCAAGCATGTAGAGAAGGGGGATACGGTTCAGCCGGGGATGCCGCTGGTTTCCTTCGCCGATCCCAGCCGCCTCAGAATCAAGGTGGATGTGCCTGCGCGCATTGTCGCCGGCATCAAAAAAGACATGGTGATCCAGGCCCGCTTGGACATCAACGATGCCATGGTGGAAACAAAAGTGGTGCAGATTTACCCTATGGCCGATCCGCAGCGTCATACGGTCACCGTCAAGCTTGAATTGACTGAAAAACCCAGCGGGCATGGTTTGTTGGGGATGTATGCCGAGGTGATGATCCCCGATCATACCTCTCAGGCCAAATCGCTTCCCACCGTTCCCCGTGCTGCGGTCATTTGGCGCGGAAGTTTGCCGGCTGTCCTAGCCTTGGTGGAAAACGGCAGCCCGGAATTGCGGATGGTGCGGCTGGGCGGGTTCGTTGACAAAGATTTCGTCAGTGTCCTTTCCGGTCTAAAGGATGGGGAGAAAATCGTTGCCAACAATCCTGCCGCCTTGATGACCGGCTGGGGTGAACGGGCGGAAAACGGCATCAAGCAGCACACGACCTTTTGATCTCTCGGGGGTAGGTCGATCGCTGGCTTTCGACGGGAGGCTTTTGTTCCTTCGAGTCTGTTTGGTTGCGCGTATCGGAAAAACAAAGTTTGGCAAAAATTTTTGTGGGGGTCCGGGGGGGATTTGGGGGCGAAGCCCCCAGGGTTTTGATTTTGATTTTTTGCCCGAAGGGCATGATATTCTGGGGTTGTCTGAACATGCCAGATCAAAATTTCGACAGACACTCCATTCAGGAGCGGGTGGTTGCCATCATTGCCGATGTCCTTAAACTCCCCAAGGATGTAGTCGATTTGGAGTGGATGTTCGGCGATGTGCCGCAATGGGATTCTTTGAAACACGTCGCCATCATCACCCAGGTGGAAGAACGTTTCGGTCTTGTCTTCGATGTCGATCAGATCACCGATTTGGAAAGTGTGGAAGATATTATTGATCTGGTCGAAGAATGCCTGTAGTCCACGTATCGGAAAATAAAATTTGGAAAAAATTGTTGCGGGGATCCGAAGGGGATCATCCCCCCCGGTGGAGGTTTGGAGACGGCAGCCCGCCAAGGTTCTTTTTTTGATCATTGGAACAAAAAGTTCTATTGCCAATGGGGGGGTGGGGGCGGTCGCGTGGATACGCTGAAAAGAGACTGAAAACTAGCCCAACTTTCGCGATTCGCCCCTTCTGAAACAGGTAACATATTGAAATTAAACGATGTTGTATCCAAAGGTCGGCACCACAATGGAACTTTTGACGCACTTAATTGAAATTTTCGGGCTGGGTGTATCGAGACAGTATGATTTGGCGACCATCCGTTGTGGGCAAATGAACGTCTACCATCGTAATCGTTCAGACCCCAGTCGATTTGCCTCTCTTTCTGGCGATGGGACAAAAACGAGGGATTGTAACAGCAGCACTTGACAACGAGGCGGTAAGGAGAGATTTTGGCTTTCATTAACCACTTGCCGTTTTTGGTGTGTTTCAAACAGACTGGCAGCACCCTCCACGAGGGTCCGTTTCCAGCCACTAATCATGGTACTGTGAACGCCAAATTTGCTTGATAGTTGGGACGTTGTTTTATCCCCACGTAGCGCGGCAATTGCAACTTTGGCCTTGAATTCTGGTTTGTGCAGTTTGCGTTGTATGCTCATAATTCTCTCCATGTTTGGTGTGAATTAGAGCTTACACCATTGTCCGAAATTTGGGGAGTACCATAATTCTGGATGAACCTGCAATCCCGCTACGCCCTGGAGTCGGAGCGGGAACGTTTGGCAAACGACCTGAACCGGATCCCTTGTTGTCCAGGAGATCAGCCAATTCGTATCGATGGCGTAACGTCACTTTTTCAAAAATCAACGGTTGGGATAGGGATAAATCAGAGGTCCGATGGCACCATGGTTTGACGCCAGGACGGTGGCAAGGTCTTTGGCCTGCGTTTCGGTATCGATCGGTCCGACAAACACGCACAGTAAAATGTCTTCTTTGCGGCGAATCTGTTTTTCGTAGGCGGAAAAGCCCCGGTTGCGCAGGCGGTCGCGAAATTCATGGGCGTAACCGGGGTTGCCATAGCACCCTACGGCGACAAAATATCCCCTGGGATGGCTCGGGATATCGGCGTTGTGGTTGTCGGTGGGGGAAGCGTTCTCACGACTGGGGGGCGTCATGCCGGGGACGGTGGTTGGCTCGGGAGTGGCGGTACGGGGGGCCTTCGGGTCTGGTACAACCTGGGGGCGGCGGGACAATCGGATACCCGTCTTTTCCGCCAAGGTTTTTTCCAGGCGCGACAGGCGTAATTCCATCAGTGCCAAACGGTCTTCATGGGAAACGGTCGATTGGGCGGTTGTTTTGGGGATGGATGCGGGTTTGGATCCTATCTTTGGGGTGACCCCCATCTCCCGTTGGAAAAGTTCCCATCCCACCGCCAGGATGAAAAAACAGACGATGAGGCTGAAAACCGTCTCGATCATCCAACTGGAAGGGTGCCGCATCATTACCGAGGGTTGTTCCGGTCCGGTTTGGGGTTGTCCTTCTTGGAAGTAGCGCGGGCGACGAAACGTTCGCCGACCAATCCCGCCACGGCACGGGCGATGCGCCAATGGTTTTTCATGATGTCCTGAAACGATTCGGCGTCGATGGTAAGACAGGTGCAGGGTTGGGTTGCCACGACATTCGCTGAACGTCTGGCTTGGGAAACCAGGGCCATTTCACCGAATATATCGCCACTTTCCATAAAATCAGACTTTCTTTCCGAATTGTTGGCCGGAAAATCCACCCTGACCTGACCATCATAGAGCATGTACAGCGTATCTCCCGGTTCGCCGGTACGGATGATGGTCTGATTGGCCTCGTAAGTGCTGATGCAGACAATGGGGGCGACAAGATTGCGCAGGTCTTGCTCCGCAATGCTTTTGAAGCCGGGGATCTTTGAAAAAAAACGAACCAGATCGTCAAATGTGATATTGTTGTCCAAAGGTTAAAAATCCTCTGCTTTCAATTGAGCATGAAAGTTGCAGCAGAAACACCAGACCCATGATGATACTATCGGTTCCAGTGCAAAAGTCCATCATTTTTTTCTCGTGTTGACCAGGGTTGGCGTTTCGCAGGCGTGCTGTTGACGGCAGGGTTGGGTCTTTGAGGCGTGCACTCATGCCGGTTCATTGACCGGAGATGCCGTTTATCGTGTTATGCCGGAAGTTTGACCATCCGATAGGATGTTCATGGCAGATCCATGGAACTACCGACTGAATGGATGACATGTTCCAGCAGATTCTACACTTTTTAAACCAACCCATAACCTCCTGGTTGTCCGGGGAGGTGATTTTTCTGTGGGCCATGGGGCAATGGTTGGTCTGGCGTTTGGGAATTCTGCTTCCGGTGCGCGCCATGCTGGCCGATGGCATCCATGTCCTGACCAATCTGGATGTCCGGGATTTTTCCGACCGGCTGCCACAACTGGACGGCGAGTTTGCCAAAAACGAACTCCTTTCCCAACCCTGGAGGCGTTACCGCCAGGGGCTTAGAATTTCTGATCGCTGGGTGGAATCCCTCCACGAACCGGAATCTTTTTTTTCGGTCGATGCCCTGTTGCAAGGGCACATGGATCTGAGATTTTACCGTTTGCTGCCCTACTATTTGCTGGGGGTGGGGGTGTTGATTTCCCTGGCCGGTTTTATCTCCGGTCTTTTTTTTGCCCCCTTGACTCTGGCCCCCCTGGATCAACCTCCCCTGGATGTTGCCGACCTGCGCAACCATCCCTGGGAGGCCACGGCCCTTTTTCTTAAATCTTTCTCCTACAAATTGTTTCCCGCCTTTGCCGGCCTATTGGCCGGGTTGTTGTTTTCCTATGGCCATCGCCTGCAAATGGATCTTCTGACTGCCTATGCGCGGCAATTTCGCCGGTTGCTGTCGGATCGCGTCCAATCGGTACGCTTCGAGGTCAATTCCACCGCCAGCGAACGCTTTGAGGAAGATTTTCGTGCTCTCATGGATCCCCAGGGGATGGCTCAGGAAATCGCCTCCCATCTGGATGGGACGGTTGGATCCGTTAAAAAGGAAATTTTTACTCTGGGGGAAAAAATTCGTGAAAGCCTGGTTTCGGGACAGGTCGATTTGGGGCCGGTTCTGGAGGCCATTCGCAGGCAGGGGGAGCAGTTGGGGCGTTGGCAGACCGAGGCGGTCCAACGGGTCCTGGAGGCCGAATCCCGATGGATGGAAACGAAGGGAGAAGGTTTTTCCCTGGACGCGGTGATGACGGCGGTGCGCAGGGAGGGGGATCGGATCGTGAGCCGTCACGAAAGCATGGTGCGTGTGGCCCTGGAAGAGGCGGTTGGGGGATTGCGGGACAGTTTGGGTGGGCAGTTGGATCGAATGGTTGCCGGCGTTCGGTCAGACACGGGCACTTTGGAACGGAGTCTTCGCGAAACCTTGCCGGTGGCCGACAAACTGTTGGAACCGGTGTTGGAGGCCTTGCGGCATCAGGGTCGGCAGTTGGCCGAAGGGCATGCGGGGGTGGTGAGTAAACTTTTAGAAGGGATGGCGACACATGCCGAGGTGACGGGGTTTGGCCTTGAAAGTGTTCAAAGTGCCGTTGCCCTTCAGAGCCGGCAATTGGCGCAGCGGCAGCAGGATGGTTTTGATGCCCTTCTCAAGGAAATGCGCTCTGGATTTTCCCAGGCGGCCCAATCCCAGGAGATCCTTGAAGGGATACGGGAAGAAAATCGGATCCTCATGGGGCAATTCAGGCAGCATCTGGCCACAGTAAGAATCTCTCTGGATCCTGTGTTGGTGGCCATGGACGAACAGGGTGAAAAGTGGGCCAGACAGCACCGTGAGGCCATTCAGGAGGCTTTGAGCGCGGTTGCGGTCAAAGGGGCGGGGGGTGAATTGGAACTTCAGCCCCTGGTGGCGGCGGTGCGTGCCGAGGGGCAACGTCTGGGGTTGCAACATGAATCAGCCCTCAAGGAAATTTTGGATCAACGATTTTCCCCCAAGGTTTTCATGCAGGCGGTCCGGGAGGCTTTGGCCGGATTTTCCAGTGAATGGTATCAGGAACTCTCGACGCTGCGTCAATCTTTGGATCCCTTGTTGGCCACCTTTCAGACCCAGGGGCGGCAGATGGCCGAACGCCACGCCACCATCATTCGCGATTCCCTGGCCCAGATCATGGCGGAAAAAACAGTCCTTGCGGGGGAGGGTGTGTCGGGGTTGCAGCCGGTTTTAGAGGCGTTGCGCGATGAGGGAAAAACAATTGTCAGGCGTCAGGGGGAGGCTTTGGCCCAGGCCCTGGCGGGTATGACTGTCCAGTTGCGTGAATCCTTGAATCCGGAGGTGCTGATCCGTTCCATTCGCACCGATATGAGTGCCCTCATGGAACAGTTTCAGGAGCGCAACCAGCATCAGATGGATCTGTACGGACGTACGTTGCAAGGGGCCTTGGGGGGGCTGACCGTTGCGGGGACGGATGGAAACGTCCGACTTGAACCTGTGCTGGCGGCCATCCGCCTTGAAGGGGAACGGGGGGTGGCGCGGCAGTCGGAGGCGATGCGTTCGGCTATGGAAGACATGGCCAGGGTGTTTCGTGACAGTTTTTCCTCGGGTTTGATGGTGGAGGGGATCCGTGAGGAAAACCGGGGGATGCTCCGGGAAATGCGTGCCAGCCTGGAGGTGGTGCCCGTCTCTTTGGATCCGATATGGAAAGCCTTGTCGGAGTTGGAACAACGCGTAAGCCGGCACTATGCCGTAACGGTGGCGGAAGCTTCCAGGGGGGTGGTGGTTGCGGGAGATGGTGATGCGTCTGTCCTGGAGGCGGTGCGGTTGGAGGGGCGGCGGATTCTGGCGGCGCAGAAGGAGGCCCTTGGTGATGTGGTCAGGATGTTGGAGGATGGTTTACGCTCTGGATTTTCCACCGAAAATGTGATCCGCGCCGTTGTGGTCGAAGCCCAATCCCTGGCAGAAAAAATGGAGGCCCAGGGGCGGATGTGGGCGCAGGAAAAGGCGGAATGGCGACGTGAACGGGCAGATTCTGGATCGGAGGTAGCCGCGCCGGTGATGGGGGACATCCTGGCCGCGCTCAAGGGGGAGCAGGAAAAATGGATGGGTTTGATCGATGCGCGGCTGGGTCAGGGTGAGGGGCAGTGGCGGCGGTCGCTGGAGGCGTTGGAATCCAGGAGTGCCGCCATGTTGGCTTCTCATGCCGCATCTTTGCAAAATTTGTTCGGGCGGTTGCTGCCCATGGTTGAACCGGGGGAGGAAAGAGTACAGACCGTGCTGGCGGCAGTTCGCGCCGAGGGGGAACGTATTCTGGTTCGCCAGGGGGAAAATGTTCGGATGGCGGTGGATGGGGTCGTGGCCAGATTCAAGGATACCCTCGCGCCGGATGTCATCATTCAAGGGGTTCAGGGAGAGATGCGGCTCTTGGTGGGGCAGATGCAACAGCAGGGTGAAGATGTCCTCAAGCGGCAGACGCGGATGATTGAAACAGCCCTGACAGGTTTGGAAGCTCGGGTTTTGGCGGATGATCCGGCGTTGCAGACCCTCCTTGCCGATGTGCGCCAAGAGGGTGAACGTCTTCTCAAACGGCAGGAAGGGATTCTCAATCAGGCTTTGTCGGGCATTTGGACGGGGGAATCCATTCAGGAGGCGATTCGTGCCGAGCATGTCCGCCTTGAGGAGAGCCTCAGGGAAAATATGGCCGAGGTGAAAAGTTCTTTGGTTGCGTTGCTTGCGGCATTGGACGCTCAGGGGGAACGCCTGGCCAGGGAACATTCGCGCGCCATCGGTGAGGCTTTTGCCAGCATTACCTTGCGAGATGACAACGGCCAGATGCAGATGGAGCCGGTGCTGGTCGCCATCAAGGTCGAAGGGGAACGCATGCTGGCTCGCCAGGAAGCGTTGGTGGAGAGTGCCCTGGATAAACGCCTTTCGGGAGATGCCCTCCTGGCATTGCTCCAGGGTGGGCAGGAGGGGTTGTTGCAGCGTTTTGCAGCGACGACGGCGGCCAGGGAAGACAAAATGGCAGGGGTGTTCCAGGGGTTGCGTTCCCAGGGGGAGGCGTTGGCGGCGCGGTTGGCGGAGGCGGTCGGGGCGATTGAGGAATCCATCTTGAATCGTGGCGGTCAGGTGGATGCCCGCCTGGCGGAAATTCTCAAGTCGGTTCGGGAGGAGGGGGGGCGAATCGTTGCGCGTCAGGGGGATACCCTACGACTGGCGTTGGATGGAGTGGAGGTGGGGCTGAAGGAAATGTTGTCCCCCCAGGCGGTCATGCAGGCGGTGCGCGGCGAATTGAATCCAGTGGCCCGGCGTCTGGAGGAACAGGCGACCCGTTTGGCCCGGTCGCACATGGAAGCCATGGATGCCGCCGTTTCCCGTTTGACGGTTGATCTTGGGGTGGGTGGGGAAAGTACGCAGACGTTGGTGGCGGAAGTGCGGCGTCAGGGGGAGGCCCTGGTGGTTCGTCAACGGGAAAACCTGGAACGCCTACTGGCGGAACGCTTGCCGGAAACGGTTGCATCTGCTGTGACGCCAGGGGTTTTGGAAACTTTGGAAGGTCGTATCAAGGACGCACTGCAATCGGGTGATCTTTGGCTGCAACGGGTGTTGGAATCGGTAGCGGGGTTGGAGGAATCCCTGGTACGGCGGCAGGCTGGCGTCATCATGGATTCTTTGCGGGATGTGGCGGTGCGTGGCGATGCTGGTGGTGGGGTGTCGCTGGAGCCGGTGCTGGTGGCGGTTCGGGCGGAGGGGGAACGGGTATTGGCGGCGGTCGAGGAAAACTATGCGCTGCCACGGTTGTTGGAGGAAATTCGGGGTGAGTTTGGCCGATGGGCGGAGCGTTTGGCTGCGGATATCCATGGGGATGCGGCGGTTTTGGCTCCGGTGCTGGCGGCACTTCAGGGACAGGCGCGGCAGTTGGCAGAAGGGCATGTCGCTATTGAGGAATCGATCAAAGGTTTGGCCGGGAAAAAACTGGATGCGGCGGATATCGTCGGACCCGTGGTGGAAGCCATTCGCGGCCAGGAAGCAGGGGTACGGCAGGCTTTGGAGGAATGGTCCTTTGCCGACACCCTGATCGATACCCTGCGTGCCGGCCATGAATCCATGGAGCTGCGTTTGCGGGAGTTGCCGGCGCATCATGAGGCATGGTCCAACAGGGTGATGGCGGCGTTGCAATCCCAGGGGACTTTGCTGGCGCAACGGCATTCCCAGGCGTTGGCCGAGGCGTTGGCCGACATTGCCGTTAAGGGTGACGATGGAGTGAACCGTCTGGAACCGGTATTGGCTTTGGTGAAGGCGGAAGGTGAAAGAATACTGTCGCGCCAGGGGGAACTGGTGCGCGTGGCCTTGGCGGAAAATTTCTCCCTGGCCCCCATATTGGCGACCATCCGCGATGAACATACCCGTTTGGTCGAACAGTTGCGGATTGATGGGGAAGGTGATGCCGAGGTTGTACAACCGATATTGTCGGCACTTAAGGCCCAGGGGCAGGCGTTGCTGGAAGGACATACGGCGATCCAGGAATCTTTGCAGGAATTGCGGGGAATCTCGGTGGATGCCATTGTTGATCCGGTGGTGGCGGCCCTGCAAGCGCAGGAGGTACGGATTTTGGAGCGGGGGCAGGAAGGGGTGCGTGGGGTGTTGGAGGCATGGCCCTTTGCCGACACCCTGATCGATACCCTGCGTGCCGGCCATGAATCCATGGAGTTGCGTCTGCGTGAGTTGCCGGCCAGCAATGAACAATGGTTCAAAAGGGTGACGGAGGTATTGCGGGTCCAGGGGGAAGATCTGGCGCAACGTCATGCCCAGGTTATGGCGCAGGCGTTGGCGGATGTCGCGGTCAAGGGTGACGATGGTGTGAACCGTCTGGAACCGGTATTGGCCTTGGTGAAGGCGGAAGGTGAAAGAATATTGTCGCGCCAGGGGGAGTTGGTGCGTGTGGCGTTGGAAGAAAAATTTTCTCTGGATGCCATTCTGGCAACCATTCGGGCGGAACATGCCCATTTGATCGAACAATGGTCGCAGAATGCCAGGGGGGATGAAACCATTTTAAATTCCGTACTGGCAGAGCTTAAGGATCAGGGACAACAATTGTTGGCGGATCATTCTGCCGTCCAGGAGGCTTTGCAAGGTTTGGCGGGGACAGGTTTCAACCCTGATCTGGTGGAGACGGCCCTCAGGACCGAGGGCAAGAGGATTGTCGAGGCGGTGCGTGAAGGGATGCGCCAGTTGGTGGAGGACCGGGGTGGTCGCAACCTGTTGAACTCCATTTTGGCCGGACAGGAGGAGCTGCGTCAAAGTCTCAGGGAAAACCAGTTGGGCACTGAAAAATTGGTCAAACCCATCATCGATGCCATGAAGGTCCAGGGACAGATGCAGATGGCGCAATACACGCGCGCCATTGGGGAGGTGTTGGAAAACGTCGCCGTACGTGATCACGATGGCCGGTTGCAGGTGGAGCCGTTGTTGGCAGCGGTCAAGGCGGAAGGGGAACGTACCCTTTCTCGGCAGGGGGAGATGATCGGCAAGGCCATGGAAGGGGCGGTGGCGGCCATTTTTGAAATGGTGGCCCCGAATGCCGTCCTTGATGCGGTGCGTAGCGAAGTAACTGTTTTCGGGCGCAGGTTGGAAGGTATCGAGGATCGTCTGCTGCAACGCTACACCCAGTCGGTGGTCGGGACCATGACCGAATGGACGGCCCAGTGGGAAGACAAGGGTTTGGCTGGGGATTCTGTGGTCGTTGCGATCAAGGGGGAGGTGGAAAATCTGTTTTCCCGGCAGTTGTCTGAAGTGCGCTTGCTTTTGGAGGGAGGGTTTTCCCGGCTGAAGGTGATGGAGACCGCCGCATCTTTGCCGATGGTGGTGGATGACCGGCCGCAGACGGGTTTGAATCTGACCCCCATTCTTGAAGAGGTCAAAAATCAAGGGCAGCAGCTGATACAGCATCAGACCCAGGTTATGGAAGAGATTCTGGCGCGTTGGCAGGCCGCAGGGGGTGACGCTGGTGATCGGGAAGCGTTGGTGACCCGGTTGCTCGGTGAGATGGCGCAACTCATGGACCGCCATGATGATCGGGTACGCAGGGCATTGGAGGATTTGGAGGGACGCCTCCCCGAATCCATGGGGGCCGACGCCGGTTTGCAGGGGCTTATGGGGGAGATGGATCGTTTGCATGTGGCGTTTTCCGAAGGGATTCGCCGTTTGGATTTTTCCCTTGATCCCGTGTTCGATGCCTTGGAAAAACAAAGCGATGCCCTGGCCGAACGTATGACGTTGCAGATTCACGAAACCTTGGAAAAGGTGGGTACCCAGGGGGGGGAACACGGTTTGACGTTGGACCCGGTTCTTGCCGCCATACGCGGGGAGGGTGAATGGTTTTTTTCGCGGCAACAGGCGACCATCCAGCAGGCCATGGATGCGGCGGTGTCCAATCTTGGTGCGGTTTTTTCATCCCATCCGGTCATGGAAGCCCTTTATAACCGGCAAAAAGATATTTCCGAACATGTGACCGCTGAAATACAACGGATGGTGGATCCTTTGGTGGTTGCGGTTGCGGCCCAGGGGACTTTGGTGCCGCAACAATTGCGTGCCATCGAGAATGCCTTGTCGGATCATCTGGAAGTGGGCATGGCCTCTCTGGTTTCCTCCATGGAGCAGGAGAGTGCTAGGTTGTTGGATACCCAACGGGGGGTGATGCGGCAGACCCTGGAGGAATTAACGGCGCGGCTTGGTGAAAAACTTTCGTCGGATAGGCTCGTTGCTGCCATGCGCGATGATCTTCCTTCTTCGCAACAAAATAGCGTTGTTGGGAGCGAATCTTCGGGGTCTGCGATGGCCCAGGCGGTTCTGGACGGGTTGCAACGGCTGATGGTTGACCTTGATTCCCGCCAGGATGACCAGACGGCCCGGATTTTGAGCGGTCTGGCTGTGCTACTCAGCGAATCTTTTTCTCCCACTTTTTTGGCCCAGACCCTTCAGGAGGAGATGCAACGTCTGGGGGCAAGGGAAGAGCGTTCCTACGATGATCTCATGGAGCAGATGCAGAAATCCCTGACGCAGATTACCGAATCTGTGGAGCAACGATTTCGGCAATTGGGGGATGAACTTCACGGCAGGTTGGATCTGGCCATGGTGGAGGTGGGGAGTCGTCAGGAAGGGGCCGGGCAGAATCCTGAAAGATTGTTGCCGCTCCTGCGTGGGGAAATCACCCGTGTTACCGATGCCCATGGTCACATGCTGCGGGAATCTTTTTCTGCCATGTTGCATGAAGCGACCGGGATGCTATCGTTGCAACCGATCCTCGATGCCGTCGCCCAGGTTTCCCAAACCCTGGTGCAACGTTTGGATGCGGCCATGACCGGGGTGTTGGCGCAGGTGAGGCAAGAGCGTGGTGATGCTTCCGGGATGGATTGGGGATCGGTTGAGCGGCAGCAGAAATCCTGGTTTGACGAGCATGGCCGGATGGTTCGGGATTTGTTGCGGGAGACCATGGAACAATGGCGGGCCGCTCAGGTTTCTCCGGATCTTTTGGTTGATCCGGTTCTGGCAGTGGTGCGACAGGAAGGGCAGCACCTGCTGGACCAGCAGGAGGATATGTTGGCGGGGCGTCTGGGAACCCTGATGGACAGTCTGCGGGGGATGATTTCGACGGATGTCGTGCGGCAGACGATGCGACAGGAATTGGCCGATTTTGGCCAAACCATGCTGGAAAAATCTTCGGTCGGGAATCCAACATCGGAAAATCTGCTGACGGTATTTCGTGATCAGGTGGCCGCGATCGTGGAACGACAGACCGTTAAGATCTCCGAATGGATGCAACAGGCTGCGCATGGGGTGGCAGGTGGGGATTGCCTGCTGGAAACTTCCCTGGTGGAGGTGTTGCGGGGGGATGTCGAACGGCTGGTTCAAGGCCAGGGGGTGATGTTGCAGGGCCACCTGGAAGAATTGCGGACCCTCATCACCGGGGTGGGGGATGGTCCCGTTGCAACCATGCCGTCGGAGGCGCGGGATCTGGTCATCATGCGGGGTGGGGAGGAGCGGTTTGCGGCGGCACTTTTGGAGCCTGTCCTGCAAACCATTCGCCATGAAGCGGATCTGTGGTCACGTACCCACGGTGATGTGTTGCGGGATGTCCTCGCGGACATCAAGGAGCGGTTTTCATCTCCCGTTGTGGCCCTGGAGCCGATTTTCGCGGCGATTGACAAGGGCAATGAGGCCATACTGGCCCGGTTGTCCCATCCCCAGGGGGTGGAAGCGTTGTTAAAGGGTTTCAGGGAGGAAAACGAACGGTTTCTGGAGAGGATGGAGCAACAGACGCCCATGGTCCCGTTGATCGAGGCCTTGCAGGCGCAGACGGATCGTCTTTTGCGACAGCAGAAGGAAGCCCTGGATGCGGGTATTACCCGGCTTCTTGTGGGTGATGGCCAGGCCTTTCCCTTTGAAAAAATCATGCAAACATTGCGCGATCAGAGTGATCGGGTGGTCGGGCAATTGTCCGAGGGTTTGGCCCTGCAACCCGTATTGCAGATCTTGGAGGGCCATTTGCGGGAACTTGGCGAAAACCAGTTTCATACCTTGCACCAAGCGTTGATGGCCATGACTTCCAGTTTGACGGATGGTCGTTTGGAATTGGAACCTGTGATTGCTGCGGTGCGTGAAGAGGGGGCACGTCTGTCATCGCGATTGGTCGAACAGATGAGCTTCACCCCGATTCTGGAAGCGTTGATCGAACAGGGGCAGCGGTTGGTTTCTGCCCAGACCGAGGTTGTCGAGGGGGCATTGACTCGCCATTTTCAGGAGAGTGGCCTGGATGCCGGAAAGTTGGCGCACCAGTTGGAAGTCCATTTGGACGAACTGCGTGATACCCTTTCAAGTCAGATCAATCCGGAACCTTTGATGCGGATGATCCGGGAAGAGAGTCGGCGTTTGCTCGAATCCTTGCCCGAAGGGGGGGTGAAGGAAGGAATCCTGGAGGGGATCGAACAGAGTGAGTCGCGTCTGTTACAGAGGCTTTCGGCGTTGGTTTCCCCCGACCGGATGGTTGCGACGGTCGCCGATGCGGTCGATGCGGTCGTGGGGCGTCACGCCGTTGGTCTTGGCGATTCCCTGGGGCGTATCGAAGGTCAACAAGCCCGGAATGTTTCGCTTTGGCAAGCCGACCTCAAGCAGGTCCGGGATGATGTTGGCAACGATTTCGCTGGCCGTTTGCGTTCGGAACTGCAACAGGTTCGTGAGGCGTTGCATCAGGGGATGGAGCAGGTGGGGAATGGCCTGGCGGGTCGTTTGAATTCGGGCCTGGAGGAGGTACGGGGGCGGATTGTTGCGGATGTCGGGGGGAGGCTTGGTGAAGAATTGGAACAGCAGACCGGGGATCTTTTGACCGGGATGCGTGCGGTACTTGAAGAAAAGGCGGATGACATGGTTTCCCGCATGGAAACCGCAGGGTCGGGAGCGGAAGTTGGATTGTCGCGGCGCGTGGAAGAAATCATGGACGGCGCGCAAGTGATGTTTTCGTCTTTATCACAGGCGTTGGTGCGTCAGGGGGATGCGCTAGAAAAAGTGTTGACAGGTTTGTCGGGTCTGGGGGCGCAGGTGGATCCCAAACCGGCACTTGCGCGAATGCTTGCGGAAATTCGTGAACTGTTCGGGCAACAGCAGGGGCAGTTTGCCGAAGAAGTGTCGTCTCGGTTGCATGCCGCCCAAATGGAGGCGACGGCGGTTGGGGCCATTCGGGAAGAAGGCGAACGTTTGCTGATGGCGCAGGGGACGGCGTTGACTCAGGGGTTTGCCGAGTTTCTGACCCGCGTCAACAGTGCGGCCACCCCTGGGGAGGTGGCGGAGGTGGTGCGGATGCAACTGACCAGCTTTCGGGGTGAGTTGGGTTTGCGTTTGCAAGAATTGTCACACGGATCCTCCAAGGCGGTGACGGTGGTTTTGGAGACTCTGGGTGAGGAAATGCGTGGACGGCATGCCGGTATGGATGTCTTATTACGGCGTTTGTTGGAGAGTCAGGCGGTGCTTGCGGACAGGCCCGACTGGCAGCCGGTGCTGGCAGAGATGCGCAGGGACATGGAAGTTTGGCAGGGGGGGCAGTCGGAACGTTTTGCTGCGATGTTGACCGCAAGGTTGGGGGATGTGGCCACGGCCGATGTGGTGGTGTCGGCTTTGCGTGGCGAGGGGGAAAAATTATTGGCGGTCCAGAGTCAGGTCATGCAAAGGGGGCTTGATGCGATCCTGGAGCGCATACCCTCGATGGCAGGGATTGAAGATGCGGTGACGGCGGTAGATTTTCTGCGCAGTGAACTGGCAGGTTTGCTGGCGTCGGAAACTCATCGATTGGAAACATTGGCGGCCCGGGCGGCCACTTCTATGGAATCGGTGATTGTTTCTGCCCGGACGCAGATGACGGGGATTCAAGATCTGGGTGGCGAAATTCGCGACCTTCTGGATCGTCAGGGGAGGTGGTTTAAAGAGACCATCGCGGCCAGGTTGGAATCGAGTGGCATGGCGGCTCGTCTGGTGAGCGCGTTCAAGGAAGAGAGTGAGATTTTGATGGAGGCGCAGGCGACCCGCGTGGACGAAAGACTGGGGGCCTTGTTTGCCGATCTTGAGGCCAGATTTTCCTCGCAAGACTTTGTCGATGTGGTGCGTGGGGAGACGGCGCGTTTGGCAGAGGATTTCAGGAGGGGGCTTGCGGATGTGGAGGTTGCCCTGTCTGTGGCGAATGTGGATCCTGTGCTGCGAGCCATGCAGGAACAGACGGCCCATCTGCAAAATAACCAGCAGCAGGAATTGGCACCCATCCTGGAATACATGACCCAACCGGTGCCGGCGACGGATTGGAGTCCGGTGCGTGAGATGGTGGCGGGGGAGATTCGCCGCATGCTGGTGTCTCAGTCGGAGGTGATGCAAAATATTTCGGCGGGGTTGGTTGAAATCAACGCCGGATTGGCACCCGATATCCAGGCGATGCTGACGGTGCTACGGGGCCAGGTGCAATCGGGGTTGCAGGCGGCGGTGAGCCAGGCCAGCGCATCCTGGTCGGACATGCAGGCGCAATCCAGGCGTCAAACCGAGGCACGGGCCTTGGAAATACAGAATACCGTCATCGCCTCGGTGCGGGAGCAGGGGGCTTGGTTGGCCAGCGAACAGAAACGTATCCTGGATGAGGTGGTGCAAACTCTGGCCCGTGGTGAACATTCCGAAGTGATCTCGTTGCCAGCCATTCAGATGGCCCTGGGAGAGGAGTTTGACCGGTTGGCGGGCATTTTGGAACAATGGTTTTCCAGTGTCGTGGAGCGCATCGAAGCCACTCAGGGACGGGAGGTGGACTTGCAGGTGGTGGTTGATGCCATTCGTGGGGAAGGCTTGCGTTTGCAGGAGGAATTGCACCAACATGTCTCCCCGCAGCCGGTGGTCGATGCCATCATGGCGGAAACGAATCGGTTGTTCATGGGGCATGGCGAGGAGCTTGGCCGAAAACTGGAGGCGATTTTGTCTTCCAGGGCAGGGTTGGGCGTCGCTGCCACGGTGGGGATGGAAGAGGAAGGGGATGCAGGGGAAACGATGGTGGATGTCGTCGAAGATACGTGGCAGGATGCGGGTGTGGTCGAGGAAGAACCAGGTTCCGGGGTTGCGTTGGCCTTGGAGGTTGTGGATGTGCCGGCGGTGCCCGAAACTGTTGCGACTGAGGTTGGGGCAGGGATGGTGCCTCAGGGGAATGATGGGTCTGTTTTCAGGGCATGGGTTTCGGGGATGGTTAAGGACAATGATGAGACCACGGTTGCGGATGTGCCGGGTCAACCTGTTGCCGACAAGGTTGTTTATACCCAACGTTCCCACTCCAAGCCTACGCTTGGGGGTTCGCCATGGTTGGGTCGTCTCCCATCTGTTGGAAAGGTGCCCACTCCGACCGTCCGGGAAGCGGGTGGGGGTGTTGTGGAAGGCGAAAAGGATGGGACGGTTGCGCCGGTTGTCGTGGACAATCGGATCCGCGTGGTCTATCCGGTTTTTGAGGGGCAGGCGGGAGATGATACGGGGGAAGAGAAAATTCACGGGGCGTTGGTTTCGGCACGCAAGGATTGGGTGCGGTTGATTCAAGCCATGCAGGGGTCGCGTCAGGGGGAAATCGATGGTCAAAGTTTGTCGGATCTGTTGGCGAGCATGGGCCGTTTTCTGACGAATCATTTTGGTCGCGAAGCGGCTTTTCTGGTGGCCATGTCGGATGATTTATGCAGCCGTCTCAGGTGGGGTGCTGCGGTTTCCGATCCGGTGATTGCCCGGCTTTTGGATCAGTTTGGGCACCAGAGCAATGCTTTCATGACCTCCCATGACCGGGATGCGCTGGAAGTGATGGCATTGGATCATGGATTCCAGAAGGCTGCGGGAACACTGAAAGGTCAGATCAGTGCCATAAGCAACCGCTCGGTTCGGAGCCGGTCGGCGAAAGTTTTCCGGAGCGGTGGGATAGTTACGGATGTGGCGGCCCCCAAGGAAGATGTCCCCGAACCGGTTCCGGCCAAGCCTTTGGAGTCTGTGTTTGCTCAAGAGATCAAGGCAGAGTCTGTGCCTAAACCGGTGGTGGCGTATGTTTCCATGGGCGGGGCGGTACAACGGTTTGCCGATGCCTTGCGTGTGCGTACCACACCCAGGGAAGATGCAACAGCAAAGGGGGCGAAGCGACCGTCGGATGAAGTCGTGGAACAGCGTGCCTCGAAGAAGACCGAACCGGCTTTTTCGTCCGTGTCCAAACCGGTGCCGGTCGCAACCAGGACTGTTGTGGGAGGGTCACCGTTTCGCAAGGTTGAAGAGGTGATTGAGCCGAAGGTTGAGGGTTCCCCGATCACAGGAAAGGAATCGCAGACGCGCCGACTTCCTGAAGTCTCAAAGGCACTGCCGGAAAATCTGGCGGTTCCCACCAGCAAGACCGAAATGGAAAATCGGTTTTTCTCGGCCTTTCTGGATCGTCGGCGGGAAGGCCAGGAATAAAACCGGGGGGAGGTCTACGGAGAAAGACGAGGCGTGAGTGTGGGCAAACCGTCTGTCCTGATCATGGACGACGATACCACCGCAGGGTGTCGATTTATTTTTTCCAAGGGTATTTCTTTCTCCAATTGGAAAAGGTGGTGGCATTGGGCAGACCCAGAAGACGGGTGGCAGAGGATTTGTTGCCGCCACTTTCCCGCAGTGCCTTGTCAAAATAGTGGTCCGCAACCTCGCTTAATACGTCGGTCAGCCTGAAACTCTGTCCAAATTCCCGCCCAAGGATGGTGCTTACGGAGGTGACCTGGATCCCGAACAGGGCTTCTTGAATATCTTTGGATTTGACGATGTTGTTCTCGCTCCACAGGATGGCGCGCAGCAGGGTATTGTAAAGTTCCCGTATGTTGCCAGGCCAGTGGTAAACCTGGAGAAGTTCGTGGGCTTTGTCTGTCAATTTTCTCTTTTTGTCAAAGCCCTGGTTCTGCATCATGTATTGGTTGATTTTGGCAACGAAGACCTGTACCAGTTCGGCCAAGTCCTCTGGTCGTTCGCGTAGAGGGGGAATGGTAAACACGGCCACCGCCAGACGATGGAACAGATCATTGCGAAAGCGTCCGTGGCTAATATCCTGCGATAAGTTGCGGTTGGTTGCCGCCACGATGCGAAAATTCACTTTGCGGGGATGGACTGAACCGATCGCTGTAACCTCTCGTTCCTGGAGAACCCGAAGCAATTTGACCTGGGTGGACAGGGGTAATTCTCCGATTTCATCCAAGAATAAGGTTCCTTGATCGGCTTCGGCGATGTAGCCGGTGCGGGCTACGGTAGCTCCGGTAAAGGCCCCTTTTTCATGACCGAAAAGTTCCGCCTCCACCAGGTTGTCCGGGATGGCACCGCAGTTGACACAAACGAAGGGTGCGTCGCGTCGCTTGGAGGCTTGGTGGACGATGTGCGCCAGCACATCCTTTCCTGTTCCTGACTCCCCTTGAATCAGCACTGGCAGGTCCATGGCTGCGACACGCTGGGCGCGCTTGACTAATGTTTTCATGAGATTGTTGCCAAAAACCAATCCCTGGGAAGAAAATTCGGCGTCATCGGGAAAAACTTTATTCAGGCTTTCGGTTTCTTCGATACTCTCAGATTTGGAAGGTGTGGAAGGCATCACGGACCTCGCGATTTTTTTGATCGGTACAGCTTGTTGGCACCTCTTGGGGAATGGTTTTCACCCACAGTGAAGGGCTTCACGGATGGCAGGAATGAGACGGGCATGGATGTCGTTTCGAACGGTAATAAAGCTTTCCAGAGGTTCCCCGTGGGGGTCGTGGAAGGGCAGATGAATATGCGGGACCGGGCGCGGAAAAATTGGGCAGGTTTCCTTAGCGTTATCGCAGACGGTTACAACAAGATCGATGCTTGAGTTCATGACGGCGTTTATGTCTTTGGGATAAAGTCCATCGGTCGATAGCTTCGCCATTTTAAGTGCTTCAATGGCACCATCTGCCACCTTTGGCTGTGGTTTCGTGCCAGCCGACAAGGCGCGGACTTGTCCGGCCATAAAGTGGTTGACAAGGACTTCGGCCATTTGTGAGCGACAGGAATTCCCGGTGCAAAGGATCAGGACTGTTTTATTTTGGCTCATAATTTCCCTTTATTCAGGTGATCTTTAGCGTTTCTTATGGTTTGTCCGGCATGTCGAAAGCTTTTCTGATCCGGGGCAACAAATTGCCCAAAATTTCATCCGGGTAAGGTTGCGGTGGATGGATTCCCCAGACGGGTTTTGGCCAAGCTTTGTCGGATTCAAATCGTGCAATGATGTGAATGTGTAGCTGCGCAACGACGTTGCCCAAAGCGGCAACGTTAATTTTGGTTGGCCGAAACATTGTTCGCAACAGTTGCGAGGTTCGCTTGATGTCCGCAAAAACGAGAGGTACGTCGGTTTCCGTCAGATCGTCAAAGTCCCGCAATCCTGGACGGTCGGGCACCAGGACAAGCCAGGGATAGTGCCGGTCGTTCATCAAAAGCACCATACATGCAGAAAGCGATCCCACCATGATGCCATCTTTGGCGAGCGTTGGGTGAAGTTCTGTCTGGTTCATCGTGGCCAACCTTTTTTGTTTGTAACAGGCTTGAAGAAACCGGTCGGGCTGTTGCCTGGTGGTTTGTCCGTTCATCTCGGACAACAGCCGCCATTCTACCTGGGAGCCAAAGATTTCACCATTCTCCACGATTGCCAACTTAGAAAGGACTTGGCCTTGGGTTGCCTGTCTGCCCAAGTTATGAAAGACTCCCGGGAATTGCTCGCGTGGGTACCCCAGATGGCAACTCCAAACCGGGAGAAAACATGTGACCGCCGGAGAAAAGTTAAGACAATTGTTGGCTCGACCTGGAATTAAAATTGCCCCAGCCGTTTACGACTGTCTGGGGGCCATGATCGCCGAACAGGTGGGATTGGAGCTGATATTTTCAGGAGGATTCAGTATTTCCGCCGCCAAACTCGGCAAACCCGACATGGGATATCTGACCGCAACCGAAATGATCGATGCCGCCAGGGCCATTTCCAGGGCGACCAGTTTGCCTGTTATTGCCGATATGGATACCGGTTATGGCAATCCCCTCAATGTGGTACGAACTATCGAAGAGGTTGTGGCTTGCGGTGTGGCCGGCGTCATTCTGGAAGATCAGGTTTGGCCGAAACGTTGCGGTCATATGGAGGGCAAACAGGTGATCGGTGTCGCGGAACACTGTGAAAAAATACGTGCTGCCCGCTTTGCCGCCGGAGATAGCGGGCTTGTGATCATCGCCCGCACCGATGCCAGAGCCATTCACGGCCTTGACGATGCCATGAAACGCGGTGAACAATACCTGCAAGCGGGTGCCGATATGTTGTTCGTCGAAGCCCCGAGGACCAGGGAAGAGTTGGCCACCGTGGCCCGAAACTTTCCCCAACACAACCTTTTTGCCAATATCATCGAAGGAGGGAAAACCCCCAACCTGTCCGCCAAAGAATTGGAGGATATGGGATACAAGGTTGTCGTGTTTGCCCTTTCCGGACTTTTCGCCGTCACCGAGGCATTATTGAACTGCTTTACCCATTTACAAAAATCTGGAACAACCCAGGGGTTGGCGCATACCATGGATTTCACCGGATTTGAACAGGTTATCCGGATGGACAAACATCGATTATTGGAAGAAAAATTTTTGCCGATAAAAAAATGCGAAGTGGTGTAGGTTTGGAAACCAAAACCACAGTATACCGGAATACAGGTGAAACAACGTTCAATAAACTGCGAAAACCCTGTAGGGTTCGGTATTAGGGATTGTTTGATGGTTCGTCAAGGTTTCCAGGAGGTTTGGGACGTGGCTCGTTCTGAAGATGAAAAAAGATTGACCAGAATTCTCAGGGATTCTGAGAGATTTTTTAACTACGAAATTCACATTGATAGAGAAAGTCTTGTCGCATTACAGGATGAGGCGGAAGATTTTGTCATGTCCCATGGCAACATCGCCCGATTGATCCTGGCCCGCCTGGCCTGTCTGGCCAAAGATGAAGAGTCCATGCGTCGCCATCACTATGCCATTCTGGAGAATTCCCCCGATGATCCTGCAATCTTTCGTGATTACAGTGAATCTTTAAGGAAAATGGGGTATTACTCAGAGGCGCGGGAAATGGCGCGGCGTGCCCATGAATTGGCTCCAGCGGATGGCGAACTGTTGCGCATGCTGGTCAAAGATTGCATGGTCTCCGGTTTTTTCCAGGCCTCCTGGCATTATCTTGACTTGGCCATCCGGGCCAATGCCCGTGTTACGGCCAGGGAATATGATTTTCTTTCTCAATCAGTTTTGTTTCTCAGGGAAAAAAATATTGCCGATCCAGAGCTTGAACGTTTACAACAGATTGCCATCGCAGTTTTGCGTCTGGAAGAACTCCTGCCCATGGGGGTGTTCCGATCACCGGCTGTTCACATGGAATTCTTGTATAATCAGCCCGTTGCATCCGGGGGCAAGGAATCCAAAAAACAGGTGTTCCTGATGTGGGGAATTCAAACTTCGGTACGAGGGGACCATCTTGGAATTCTCAATGCAAGGTTATACCAGGCCATATCCCGATCCCAACTGGGACAACATATTCTTTCCCATATTAAAATTCGTTTTTTTCACCGGACCAGGGAAGGGATGATGTCATCGGGTTTTAACTATTGAAAATGACTGTAAAAAGGTTCCTGATATGATTTCCCCCTGTCACTCCGGGATGAATTACAAACAGCGCAAAGAAATGATCGCAAAGTTTAACGCCTTGCAAATTCAGGCTGTTGTCTTTGATTTTGACGGGGTGCTGGCCGATTCTGTTCCCATCAAGGACGATGCCCTGGAAAGTTTGGTAGAAATGGAGATGCCAGGCAAAGGTCCACAGGCCAGAGTCCTGTGGAATCAAACCCGAGGAATTTTTCGCCGGGAGCGTATTAAAATGATATTCAGGGAGGTTTTGGGAATTGCCCTGGAAAATGACCCCCTGGACCGTCTTGTTGCGCGTTATAAAGACAGTATCTACCAACGCACCTTGTTCGCCCCTCCCATTGCAGGCAGCCTGGAGTATTTACAAAGTTGGCCCTTGATTCCATCCTACGTTGTTTCGGCGGCTCCCCAGGAGGAAGTTGTCGAAATCATCCAAGGTCGTGACATCCATCGATTTTTTCGTGGAATCTTTGGTGGCCCCACCAAAAAAGAAAGCCTGCTGGCCGAAGTGATCCGGCGTGAACAATG
Source organism: Magnetococcales bacterium (assembly GCA_015660855.1). Classification (GTDB taxonomy): domain Bacteria; phylum Pseudomonadota; class Magnetococcia; order Magnetococcales; family UBA8363; genus UBA8363. The sequence goes on along the minus strand of JACSDG010000031.1, from coordinate 6,925 downwards.
TCAAGCCAGGGAATTGTTGTTTATTGGTGATTCCGACTCGGATCATCGCGCTGCGGTGGCGGTCGGGGCTTCTTTTTTGGGGGTGGTGGCCACGGGGTGTCCCAATCCTTTTCCCCCCGATTGTCGCATCGTGGCCGATTTGACTGGGCTTGCGGATATTGTGGCCGATTGGTGGAACTCAGTGTCTGTGTAACCGAATTATTGTGGGGGGCCGGGGGGGATCATCCCCCCCGGCGGAGGTTTGGAGGCAGAGCCTCCAAGGTTTTTCTTTTGACTTTGATTTTGATTTTACCGCTTCATTGCTTACGGGGGGGGTGCTCTCGTATCAAACCCCCACCAGGAGGGGGGGATGCCCCCCTTCCTTAACCCCCGCAATAATTTTTGCCAAATTTTATTTTTCCGATGCCCGAACTACTTTACCAGGGGCAGACCGGCGTCAACCCAATCCTGGTTGCCGCCACGGAACCAATAGATTTTGCCAGGATATTGGATTTCTACCAAAGCTTTGATGCCCTGGGGGCTTTGTCCACACCACCAACCGTTGCAAAAAACGATGATCGGCTTGTCTTCAAGCTTCTTCACTTTGGCCTTGGCTTTGGTGGCACTGGCGGTCAAGTCGCTGTAAGGCAGGTTGACCGATCCGGGAACGGTCCCTTTTTCAAACCAGTCGGGGGTACGCATGTCCACAATGAGGATTTTACCGGCGTTGATGTCAGCCGCCATTTTGGGAAAATCTTCCACCTTGAACAGAGTCGCTCCTGGAACTTCCATGGGCTGGGCGCAGAAAGGCTTACATTTGCGCACCGAAGGATCCTTGAAATCGTCCGGAACCCCAGTCGCTCGGTCCTGCTTCACTTCATGGCCGTTCAAGGTGAACGGAGACAAGACAACCCCTTTGGCGTAAGCCTGTTCCTTGTCAGCAACCTCCTTGCCCAGTGGAGTGCCGTCGGCTGCTGCCTCTTCCGCAGAAGCCAAAGAACTGAAGCCCAGCACGGCCGCAACAACCGCACCCAACATCCACCATCTTTTCTTGATCATCATAACCCGTTCTCCCTCAGGTTTACTGCGTTCAATACAAAAACGAAAACAACCCTCTGGGAAGGATAGGCCAAAGGAAATAGAAAGTCAAACATCCCTGGCCAGGAACATGATGCCCTTCGGGCAAAAATAAAAAACCTTTAGGGGTGCGACAAGCCAAAAAATACAATTTATCTTACCGTGTTAATTATTAAAAAATATCCTTGGTGGGCTGCCGCCTCCAAATCGCAGCACGGGGGGGATGATTCCCCCGGTCTCACACAATAATTTTTGCCAAACTTTATTTTTTCGATACGTTTAAAAATCATCTGCATCTTTCGTCAACGACCGATCAGAAAGCAGCTCCCTCTGTCTGCGCGCGATGTGTAGATAAATTTTCTGTTCGAAAACTAAAGGCTTAGGATCGATATAGGTGGCAACCTTGATCTTGTTGTCTACCGGTTCATTGACAAACACAACCCGGCCATAAGTAGTGACCGGATCAAAACGGTCTCCCCCTGTACTCAAAAAGATGCGCATCTCCAGAATATCACCCTTTTTTACCCACAATCGACGTGTTCTGAAAGCCAGACCGGTGGCACTCAGGTTGACAGTGAAAAGATCTTTGCCGTCGGGAGACTGTCCCACCGGTCGATCATGTTGAGTCAAATCAATGGTGGCAATGGCTTCCATATACATTTTCAGCTTGGCGGCCAAAGCCGGTTCGTTTTCTTCAACCTTCTGCAAAGCTTTGGGTAACTGCCGCTCAACATCTTCCAAGCTTGCATTGGCTTTTTTCAAAGCATTGGCTTCGGTCACAGGATTGGATTGATCGCGAACCTGCCGCAACTCCATCATATGACGCAACAGTGACAGAACCTGAATGCTCCATTGACCACCACTACCGCCCGCTTGCTTGGAAATATCACGGGCAATGGCGGCAAAGAGTTCAGTCATGCCAAGAAAATAATTTTCATCATTTTCAGAAGCAGCGCGCAAAAACAGCCAGGATAGACGATCCCGGTGCCAATCCACATTTTTTCTGGCCTTGGAATGTTTGCGTTTCAACTGTTCCTGGATATCGGACAGAATAGCAAGGATTTTTTGTTGGTTACGGATGATGGTGCGAAGACCGAAGGCTTTGTCCTTGTGAAAGGTCACCATGGCCTCTTGGAGAGCGGTATCGGAAACATGGCACCATACAAAAGGAATTCGGTCGTTGATACGAAAATCGCGTCTTTGATCTGCTTGAGGTTGGAAGCGCAGATGGGGATCCTCCCCCTTGTTGACCACAGCATCCTCAACGGCCAGCTGGGACATTTTCAACCCTTCCTGCAACATGTGCTCGTACTTGCCATCCGCATCCACGACAAGGGAAGGTTGGTTCTGGGGCACGGTTTTTTGTATTTTTTTTTCAACGATTGGTTTTTTTTTCTGAATTGTGGTCAGCTCAGGCAAGGGTTGTTTTTGTGCGGTTGGAACCGGAGGTAAGGAAGACGGTGAAAAGGTGGCCCTGGGTTGAGGTACCGGAGTCTGTGCTGGAACCGTCAAGGTTGGTTCTGGGGGAGAGGGGGCATTCGGAACAAGGTTTGCGTCTTCATGGGTTGCCCGTCCGGTTTCAAACCGGAACTCTACCCGAGTTCCCCGTGTTGACCAATCTTTACGCATGCGGACAACCCGAGCGTAACCGTGGAACAGCCAAGGCAACCGCGCACTGACAAGAAAACGCAGTTCCAGAACATCGTTTTCGGCAAACGGGGCGTTTTTAAGCCAAACGACTCCTCCCCGTCCTTCGGGTTCCAGCATAACCGGTGCGCGTGACAAAACGGATTGTGGCGGATAAACATGTTCCAGAAGCAGATTGAACTTGCGATTCATGGCGTCCAGAACCGCTGAACGATCCGTCCCCCGCACACCTTTTCCCTCCCCGGGAGAAGGCATACCGGCCTCCCTGGCAAGCAGTGCCGCCACCGATTGACTCAAACCCGACCGGGCCACAGGCAAGACTGCGCCTTTGCTGTGACAATCCCGGATCCGATTTAACTGCTCATGGGTGACTGGGCGAAACCAAAAAATCAGATTTTCTGGCTGGTTGCCTATGGGGTTATTTTCCGCCATAACCGTCATTCCAATCCTTGCCTCCCCTCATGTCCGCCAGCATACCAAGCCAGAGAGATACCGTCTGGCCACTAACCGCGCTTGGCCCGCAGCATTGCCGACTGACGTTTGAAGATATGTTGGATCAACTTTTCCCTGTCGGCATCGAGGATGGGTTCAAACTGGCAGGCCGCCTTGATCATTCCCTCATCATCGAGAGGAAATATTTTGACTACACGAGCAAAACATTGGATGGATGCCAAAGAATCTAACGACAAGGCCAGTCGCAGTTCCAGAACTTCTCCAACCTTCACATCAAGCCCCGTTTCTTTGAACGCAATCCCCCCACCACTCAAATTGACCCAGGTGGGAATCATGGGACGGGCTTCGGTTCCAGGGTAGAACACCTTGAGCAGCATGTTGAGCTTCATGTCCAGACGGGAAAGAATACGCGCCAATACCGGGTCCGTACGTTCAAGCACCTGGATTTTGTCGGTAACTTCCAGATTGACCAATACCGATTGGATGTCGTCGGAAATAGCCGGAAAATTTTGTTTTTTTTCAAAATTACTTATAATTTCTGCAAATTCCTCCGGATCAACCCGACGCCACGACATGGGCAAGTAGTCATCGACGCGCACAAAAGCCCGTTGCTGGTTATCCCCTTGATTTTTTTTTACGGTTGCCATGTCACCTCCGTGTATGTCAGGGAACGGCCTGCGCAGGTTCGGAGACGGGAGCATCTCCCCCTTCAGGCGGGAAAGTTTTCTGAGTTTCAATATTTTTTTCAATCATGGGCGGTTGTTTGACCCGGGAAACGAACATTTCTATGCGCCGATTGGCTGCCCGCCCGGTATCGGTGTCGTTGGGTTGCCTGGGCGAGTACTGTCCCATGCCAACCGCCTGAAGGCGTACAGGGGCGATCCCGGAATTTTCGCTGAGAAATTGAACCACAGCCGCCGCCAGGGCAGCAGAATATCCCCAATTGGAGGCAAACGTCAAACCCGGAGGCGGCGGGGCATCATCGGTGTATCCGCTGACAAAGACCTCGTTTTCCACTTCAGCAAGCAGATGCCCGAGCTGTTGCAGCGTTGGCTTGATGTCATCACGAAGTTTGATACTGGAGGGTTGGAAAAGGGAATCGTTGGACAGGCGCACGATGAATCCACGTTCCACGGCAACCACCTCAGCCTCACCGGAATTTTTTCGTTCGGTGAGAACGAAACCAATTTTTCCGACGAGCTGAATGATGGCGATTTCTTGACTGAACTCGGAGACAAGCGTTTCCCCCCCCCCGAGCGACAACAGCCCGAGGGATTCCAGACGCGGCAGACCCAGGGCGCCACGAATGGATCCCGCCGCCTCTTCAAATTTGCGCATATCAAACTTGGCGAAAGAAAGCAGCCACACAAAAAAGACAAACAACAGCAGGATCAAGCTGGTAAGAGTATTTAACTTGAGAGTGGCATTTTTTTTTAACGGAGGATAGTGAGGCATCATTGTAACCTGTGCGGGGATGTGTTTTTTGAACCGCCCCGCCCCATCCATGATCTCGATATAACCCCCGGACTCACAAGTATGTCGTCGTCAGGGGGAACCCAACCGGAGGTACTCATTAAGCATCCCGGCGTGACGGAGGCAGCGCAGCTTTCAGTGCCTCGTGAAGCAGTCTGGGATTGACTCCTTTCTGGATACCAATCATGCCATCAATGACCACCTGTCTGACCATTTGTTCATCCTGGCTGTAGGTCGCCAGTTTGGTGCACATAGGAATGGCGACGACGTTGGCGATCAGAGTGCCATAAAGGGTAGCCAGAATGGCGACGGCCATGGCCGGACCGATGGAGGAAGGATCCGCCATGTTGGCCAGCATTTGCACCAACCCGACCAGGGTGCCAATCAAGCCGAAGGCGGGAGCCATTTCTGCCACGCCCTCCCATATACCTATTCCCCGCAAATGCCGCTCGGACAAATAGTTCAATTCCCTGGTAAGGACGCTCTGAAGAAACTCGGGATCGGCTCCGTCAACACAATGGTTGATAGCTCCTTGGAGAAAAGGGTCGCTGGATTTAAACTTTTCCAACGCCAGGATACCATCCTTTCTGGCGATATTGGCCATTTCGATAATCTGCCCGATCACTTTTTCCGGTTCTTGCGTTTTGACGAAGACGGCCCGCATCAGTACGTTGAAGGATCCCATGACATCAACCATCTTGTGCCTGACCAACATGGTTGCGAGGGTTCCACCGACGACGATGAGAATGCCGGGAATGTTAATAAACATCATGATCCCGCCGTCTATCGATATTCCACCAATGACAACGGCGAGCGCAAGAACGATCCCGACAATAGTTGCAATATCCATGCCTTTTTCCTTCTTTCTGTTAAGAAAGACAAGAACAAATATTCAGGAATTCACCCAACAACGCACATCCCTTTTTTTCCAGATCATAACCACAGAGAAACTTGATCTTTCCGGATAGTCACACGCGCATGGAGGTAAGTTCGGGCCAAACGGGGATAATCTTTAATACTTTTCACAAACAGATTTTTTTCAGGCCGCGAAAGAGAGAATCCTGGGGGGGGCATTTTTCTGGATAGAGTCGGGGGGTTGGAAAAATTCAAGGGTGGAATCTAAGTCTAAGGTTTGGCGAGGACGAGGATGATCCAGGGTGATTTTTCATATATTTTTTCCGAGAGCACCCCCAGAGACAGATAGGCGACCAGGACTTCTCTATGTTGCTGGTCCAGGAGACCTGCGAGAATCAGGTGTCCACCGGGGCGAAGTTCACGCACCAGATCGGAAGCTTTGTCGAGAAGTACGCCGGAAAGGATGTTGGCGACGATGGTATCGAAGGGTCCCCTGGGGACATCACTGGACAGAAGGGTGACGATAGTGTCGAGGGAGTTTTGGAGAAAATTCTCCTTGGAAGTTGTGATTGCCTGGGGATCGAGATCGGAAGCGGTTATGGAAGTGGCCCCGAGGAGAGAAGCCCCCATGGCGAGGATGCCGGAGCCACATCCCATATCGAGGAAGGCTCCCAGATTTTTTTTTTCGCTGATCCATTCCATCGCTTCGAGGCATCCGGAGGTGGTTTCGTGGGAGCCGGAGCCAAAGGCCAACCCCGGATCCATTGTTACCACCAGACGGGTAGTTTCCTCATTGGGCCACCAGGAAGGACGGATGAGAAAACGTTGGCCTACGGGAAAGGGTTTGAGATCTTTTTTCCAGGCCTCGGCCCAATCCTGATCGGGGAGATGTCGCCACTGCATGCCGTCGGTCGTCAAAGTCACCGCGTCCGCCAAGAGCAGCAGACGGAGGCGCAGTTCCACATCATCGCGTTTCATGGTGTCGGGAAAATAGCCTTTGACCCGTACTTTGGCAGAGGCATCGGGAGTCCATTCCATAACCGCCCCCATGGATCCCGCCGTTTCCAGTAGGCTGCTACAAACATCCTCACGCCCATCGGGGGCGACCAGCTGCACTTCCCAAACCATGATTGCGATGTCTCCAGCGAAAGAAGTATTGACAATGAGTCCGACCCGGAGTATACAGGAAACCTTTTTGGTGGTGTAGTGTCTTCCCGCACGTCAGAAGCCCAGGTAGCTCAGTCGGTAGAGCAGAGGACTGAAAATCCTCGTGTCGATGGTTCGATTCCGTCCCTGGGCACCATCATCTATGTATCGGAAAAATAAAGTTTGGCAAAAATTTTTGCGGGGGTCCGGGGGGGATCATCCCCTTACAAGTGTAGGTTTTTTCATATTTCATTGATTTCATTGATAATTGGCCAATCTTCAGGAACTCCGCATC
>JACSDG010000030.1 GCA_015660855.1 Magnetococcales bacterium | reverse complement strand
GAGTTTGGAAATTTTTGGCGGATTTGTAGTGAGCTAAATAGGGCAGAAAACTAAATGATAGAGATTTTCGACGATCCGAAGGATCGGAGGCTACATCGATGCGGATTTGTAGTGAGCTAAAAAGGGCAGAAAACTAAATGATAGAGATTTTCGACGATCCGAAGGATCGGAGGCTACACACGAATGGCCGAAGGCCATGAGGCTACACACGAATGGCCGAAGGCCATGAGGCTGTTCTGAGTGACACTCAGGAGCTTGGAATTGCCGTGGTTAGCCTCTAACTGTACGGCCTGTCCATTTCCCTGATCGTTTTGGTTCTGGCCATGCTCGGAACTATAAGGAAAGCCTGGGAAGACCAGCCCAACAATGACTTTCAAATTTCAACAGAATGTCTGGGCTGGTCTGCCCAGGCTTGAGCGCAGGAGCTTCCAAGGCCAGAACCAAAACGGTCAGGGAAATGGATAGTCTGCACACGGTTCTAACGGCTTGCGTTTTTTTCCGTAGCCGCCGACAGCTTGCCCGCCCATGCACTGGCTTACGTATTGAAAGCACGTTTCCAGGCGGGCAAGCTGTCGGCGGCTACGGAAAAAAAGGCATGCCCGCCTTTCAGGGCGCAAAAGGGGGGGGGACGTGCTGCCCTGCGGGTGGGCAGAAAAAAGAAGCCAAATAACGGGACATAAAAAAAAGGAAGGGCAAAGGGCCATTAAAAACCTTCCGAAGGCTGCAATAGGCCAATGCGAAGGCAGAAAGGGCATATTAGGCGTTGACTGTTCCACCAATTTTCAACGTGTCGAGGTAATCAGCCCACCATTGCAGCATTTCACGGCGTTCGTTCAAGTATTCGGCATGGTTGTAGGCTGCCCGAACTTCGTTTCTCTCTCCATGTGCTAATTGTCGCTCAATTGCGTCTTTCGACCACAACCCGGATTCGTTCAGCATGGTGGATGCCATAGACCGGAAACCGTGTCCTGTCATTTCGCCTTGTTCGTACCCCATCCGACGAAGGGCGGCAAGTATGGCATTTTCAGACATCGGGCGGTGGAAAGTCCTACCGTTGGGGAAAATGTATCGGCTTTCATTCGTAAGTGGGTGAATCTCATTCAATATTCGGATTGCTTGACGTGATAAAGGCACTACATGAACCGCGCGTGCTTTCATTTTTTCAGCGGGTATCCTCCATTCGGCAGATTCAAAGGAAACTTCGGTCCATTCTCCGTGGCGAAGTTCGCCAGGGCGAAGGAACACCAATGGGGCAAGACGTAGGGCGAACCGTGTAACGTTTGATCCTGCATAGGAATCGATGGCTCGGAGTAATGCGCCGACCTTTTCAGGATCGGTGATGGTTGAAAAATGAGCTTGCCGAATAGGGGCAAGCGAACCCTTTAAATCGAAAACAGGATTCCTGGATGCGCGTCCGGTCGAAATCGCAAAACGAAATATCTGTGCACGTGCTTCGATTCGTCTGAAGACTAAAAGCAGTTCAGGTGCTTGAATTTCTGTGATGGCTCTCTTTCCGATCCATGGGAACACATCAAGTTCAAGGCGACGAATGATTTTTTCAGAATGGGACTTTGCCCAAACCGGGGCATTATTGAGAAACCATTCCCTGGCGATGAATTCAAAACTTTCTTTTCCGGCGTTGAGAGATTTTTTTTCAACGCGCTTTGTCAAGGAAGGGTCCAGCCCTTGGGAAAGTGAAACCCTTGCCTTGTCTCGTAAAATGCGGGCATTTTTCAAGCTCACGTCAGGATATAGGCCAAAGGAAAGCAGTTTTTCCTTCCCTTGGAATCTATATTTCATCCGCCAAAGCTTTGAACCCTTCGACGTAACTTCCAGGTAAAGCCCGCCAGAATCCCACAGTCGAACTTTTTCCCCGGTTGGCTGGAAATTCTTGATGGTGGGATCGGTGAGGGGCATTTTTGGGGGTATCCTGTTGGTGGTAGTAACGAGTACCCCCAAAAATACCCCCGAAAGCGTGTGGACTCCAGTGGACTTGTATGGACTCCGGTGGACCATCTGAAATAAAAAAAGCCTGCAAAATGCAGGCTCTATACACTTCTGTGGAACTCTGTGGACTTAAAAATGGTGGAGCCAGGCGGGATCGAACCGCCGGCCTCTTGAATGCCATTCAAGCGCTCTCCCATCTGAGCTATGGCCCCGATAGGTCAGGAATATGCTTCCCGGTTTACATGGCCAGACCACGACTCTGCGGGAACAGGGAATGGGCTGCGTGATAGCCTGTCTTCCATTGTGTTTCTGGGCATGGTGCCTTGAATGGTCCTGCTTAAGAATCAAGCTCAAGTGTAGCTAAAAGCGGGTTTTTTGAGGGATGGCAAGGTCTACCATCCGGTGTCTCGCGTTGGAATAATGGAAAACGGTAGAGAAATCATAATGGCATTGGGATGATCCCCCCCGGACCCCCGCAAAAATTTTAAAGAAAAAAAAAGCGGGGGAACCGAACAGTTAACTTCACACAGTGCCAAGATACGCCGTGATCACCATGGGGTGGCGTTTGATCGTCTGGGGGTCGCCCTCGGCGATGACTTTGCCCCCATCCAGTACCGTGACCACATCACACAACGCACTCACCACATCCATATGGTGCTCAATAAGAATGATGGTGATTCCCCGTTGATTAATCTGGCGAATAATGGCCAGCAACTTTTGAATATCTGGCCGACTCAGACCGGCCGCAGGCTCATCCAAGATTAAAACCTCGGGCTGACGCGCCAGGGCGCGGGCGATTTCCAGAAAACGTTGTGTCCCATAGGTGAGATCCTTGGCGGGTGTGGCCGCGTGTTGCGCCATACCCATCAGGTGCAGCAGAGCCATGGCCGACGCCTGTGCCCGTCGTTCTTCGGCATGGGCGAAACCCGCAAGCACCATGGGAAAAGAGGTACGATAAGCCCCTTTCATGGCCACCATGACGTTGGCCAGGGTGGAAAGCTCACCAAACAATTGCAGATTTTGAAAGGTGCGGGCAACACCCGATCTGGCTACCTGATAAAGGCTGCCGTGGGGCAAAGGTTTGTCATGCAACAAACAATTGCCGCTGGTGGGGGAATACAGTCCGGAGATCACATTCACAACCGTGCTTTTGCCCGATCCATTGGGACCGATAAGGCCGTGAATCTGACCGGAGCACACCTCCATGGAAAGATTGTCAACCGCCTTGACGCCGCCAAAGTGCCGGTGCAATTGTTGTATCTTGAGGATGGGTTTGCCGTTGACAGAACGTCGCGGCAAAACGGCGTCCAGGTCGCATGGTGGTGGCAGAGACGCCGGTAAAACCGCCAGCAACCGGGAAAAAAAACGCCCGGCAAACCCCATCACCCCTTCGGGCAATCCCACCACCACCGAGAAAAGCATCAAGGCAAAAATGGCTTTGCGCCAATCCTCGGTATTGCTCACCGTCAGACCGCCGCCCACCAGTAAAGACATGGCCACTATGGGGGCGATGGCCTGGAACCAGGGGGTGTTCTTTTTCAAAATTCCCAAAAATCCGGCGATGAGTGCCAACACCAAGCCAATGGCGGAAAACATTTGAAATAGAAACCGATTGGAAAGCAGATTCGGCAAAAGAACGACGATCATGGCCCCAACCACCGCGCCCCACAAACTTTTGCGACCACCCAGAACCACCCCCAAGAGCAGGATCACCATCAATTCATAAACAAAGCTTTGGGGTTGCAGATATTGAAAGTTGAAAGCATAAAGCCCTCCCGCCAGGCCGCCCAAAGATGACCCCAACGCAAAAGCCGCCACCTTGTAACGAAAGCATCCCACCCCCATGGCATCGGTGGCAATGGGGCTGTCCCGCAAGGCTTCAAAAGCACGGCCCCACTGCCCCGAAAGCAGGTTGCGCATTAAAAACCAAACCAACAACAGGAGTGACAGGCAGAGCCAATAAAAGCCCTGGGCTTGAAGGTTCAGACCGAACAAGGTTGGGCGCGTGACGTTAAGGCCTTGCGCACCACCGGTGAGAGATTCCCATTCGTTCAGGATTGTGGTGGTCAGAGCGGAGAAACTCAAGGTGGCGAGGGCAAACTGGGGACCTTCCAGTCGCAATGAAGGAAAGGCCAGCAAGCCGCCAAAGATCAATCCCACCAGAAGACTTGCCGATAGAGCACCCACCATGCCGAATCCCATCAAGGAGACGGACAGGCCAGCCGCATAGGCACCGAGTCCGAGAAAAGCCACTTGCCCCAGGTTAACTTGCCCCAGATAACCCACGGTCACATCCAGGCCGATGAGCAAAATGCCGTAAATGGCAAGCAGGGTCAGCAATCCCAGGGCATAAGGGTTGTTAATGAACCATGGAACGACCGCCAGCAGGCCAAACAGCACCACTTCTGCACCCCGGATCAGGATGAAACGTTTACCCATGGTTCATACCTTTCGGATGGTGGTCTTGCCGAACAGACCATTGGGTCGCACCGCCAGGGCGAGGATGAGCAGAGTCAGTCCAGGCGCCTCACGCCATCCGCTGCCCAGATAGTAGCTGGTAAGGCTTTCCAGCGCACCCAACACCAGTCCAGTGATCACAACCCCGAAGCCTGAATTCAGTCCCGCCACCACTGCCACGGAAAAAGCTTTGAGAATCAATGCAGAAGCCATGGTTGGGCCGACAGTGGTAATGGGGGCGATAAGGATTCCCGCCATGGCCGCAACCAAGCCGGAAAGGCCATAGGAAAGCATGATGGTACGGGTGGCGGAGATACCCATCAGTTCAGCAGCGTCCCGGTCGGTACTCACCGCCTCGAAAGCTTTGCCAAGCAGGGTTTTACGCTTGAATCCCTCAATGAGGCCCATGATAGCCAACACACCAACGGTGACCGATAGTTCCAGCGGCGTGATGCCAATGCCCAACACCTGGATGGGGTCACCGGAAATGGGGGTAGGAAAGGGACGGTCATCCCGGCCCCATATGTTTTCCGCTGCCGAAAACCCAAACAAACCCAAAATGATGGTCAGCAGGATCCAACCTTCGCTTTTTTGTTCCAGGGCCAAACGAACCCCGGCCCGTTCCACGAACAAACCCATTCCGACGCCAAACAACAACCCACCCACCACCACCAATCCGAATGGAAGACCGATACCGACAAGGCTCAAGCTGAAGAACGCCGAGAGCATGACCAGTTCGCCCTGACCAAAGTTAATGCTCTTGCTGGTGGCAAAGGTCAATTGGAACCCATAGGCAATCAAGGCGTAAACCTGGCCCATCAAGGCCCCACTCACCACCATCTGCGCAATAATAACCGAATTCATGGCATACCATCATCTGGGATATGCCGCCTTGTGTTTTTTTGATACGTCATGGCCCCGGATCCAATCAGCGACATTGTGATGGAAGATAGTGGTCGGAAACCCCCGTGGCCCGGCACTGCCATGCGATGCTACCTTTGGCATCTTTGCCAACAAAAACCAAGGTTGTTCCACTGGCGATACCCCCACTTACAATTTGTCTGAGAGCTACCGTTATTTTAGAGCCGGCAACCGACAGAGATTCTACGTAGGTACTGCTGTAATAAAGTGGCTGGAAAAGACCAGCCTGGGTATTGTTGGTGGGCCATGTCCCCTGAGTGGAAAAATACTCCGCAACGTCGGCCCCGACCGCACTGGCCGCGTTGATAGGCTCGACCAATTTGGATCGGGTAACATAATCCTGATAGGCTGGCAAGGCTACGGCGGCAAGAATTCCGATGATGGCTATGACAATCATCAGTTCGATGAGGGTGAATCCCGTCTGGTCATGATTCGATTTCATAGGGCAATCCCCGAGAAAAACCAACGCCTTTGCCAATGAATCAGACAAAACCTGTTTTTCCTGGGGGGCCTGGGAACCCAGGAAGGTAACGTCAAAGGTGCCTCGTCGGTTTCTTCGTCCCCCCTCAAACCGCAGGCGGTGACGGCCCTGGCCGTCGTTGAAGCATTATGTTGTGATCCTGCCTCTACCGATGGCCTTTTGAATGCTCATCATGTTGACTTCCTGGGTGCCACACCTCCCTTGCGACCCAAACCAAACCCGACGCGATAGAGGTCGGGCATGTCAATTCGACCGTCTTTGCGGGTCACAAAAATTCCGAGGCGTTCCAGATCCTTTCGAACACCGTCCCAGCTTTCAACATGCTGAGGGGGCAAGTGATCTGATGGAATGCTGCTTGGCCCATGAGGAAAGATGCTTTCCCAAGCGTGATAGACCGTTTCGTAATCGCAAGGGACGTTTTTCCCTCTGAGTGCTTCCATGACCTTTGGCACCCAAGGATCATCTTCCGCCACCTGGTCAACGCGGATTTTGGACGCCTTCTGGATACCACGCTTGAGACTTTCATAATGAAGTGCCAAAGGATAATCGGCGTAACGCTGAACGCTGTCTTCCGCAGCACCAGAGATAGCCGCAAGGAAAGAACGTGGCGAAGTCCAACCATGACCATCTGCCAGATGACTGACACTCCACACATAGGGCACACCTCGGCGAGCATCTTTGCCCATCTTGTCCCCGGCGAGTGCCTCAAATAAACGACGCTGGTATGGTGCCTCTGAAGTTAATGCTGACGGCAAGAACCAAACAGAGTTTTCAGGACGTAATGCGTTACTGGGAGGCAGAATGGACGTCACTACCGAACGCAGGCAGTTCCCATGCGGATCCGTAGTATTGATGAGGCGCTTCCACAGCATGGCGTGCAAATCATGTCGCTCCCAGGTAAGCTCGGCCTGTGTAGCCAAGATTTTTGAAGCATCAACGAACGAAGTGACCGTCCGCTCCATTTGATCTGGACGCAAGAAGATTTTGGCACGTAGTCGAGAAAAATCACGTAACCACAAGGATATTTTCAGCAGATCCCGCACGATATGATTCATCGTGTTCCAGTTTTGACTCGTGCGATCAAGGGCATCGAAAATGATGAGACCAAACTGATTATCGTTGGCCAGTCGCGCATTGGCGGTCTCGGCAATCTGCGCGACTGGTTCAGGATTCTGTGTCACCCACTGCACGGTGGCACTCCAGGAGTCTGTTGGAACCTCTTTTCCTGTTATTTCTGCCAACCACCGCAGCATCACTGCACGCCAGACGTCATAAGGTTCGTGCCCACTGTCAAGAAGGATCTTGAGGGTCTCCCGGTTGGGATAGGTCTTAATGCTCGATTTAGCAGCATGGCCGATATAAATTGTTGTGTGAGCCAGTTCTTGTACAGACTCACCAATCTGATGGCGTAGCACGTCATCGCTTAAGGCTGCCGTCCAGAACGACTTGCCGACTCCGCGTGCGCCTACCACGAGTACAGCTTCACGAGCGAGTGCTTTGCGATGAGCAAGAGGAATGCAGAGCGTGCCAGGGTGAGGGATTTCGCCCGTGTTGTCCAACTCAAACGGTGCCTCAAGGATGGCCTGTCGAATAGACTGAGGATTCGTCATGTCTGGTTCTCCTGTACCAGGGCGCGGTCCAGAAAATCAAGAAGCCCTCCATAAATCGCCCTCACTTCGTTCTCATCCACCTGTAGCATACGTTGCTGAAGGCTCAGCAAACCATACCAGCCACGGTTCCAGCGGATCGGTAAAGGAGCATGAGGGGCGTTATCGTCTACTCCTTCAAAGCTCCAGTCGCTGATTGCGCCCGGCTCGACTACGTCGTAGGTATCCTCGAATAACTGGTAGGAATCCGCTCGAATCGCTGCCAGGTATTCTAACCTGCGTTCGTCATCCGGAACGAGTCCGGCAACCAACTGCAGGCGATTGCGTATTTCAGTGATGACTCCACGCTGCTGCCAATGTGAGAACAGCGCACGGTAACCTGTCCAGGTTTGCTGGCCCTGAATTGCAAACATCAAAACTGTGTGCGCACCCAAATCGGTCACGCAGGCGGCTGCCACCTCGTCAATGCCTGCGCGAGAATCGATCAGGATTACGTCCGGGCGAATTAGCGATTCAAGGTGATTTACCAAACGATTCAGGCGCAACGACCACGCTTCTGGATGCGTCCGACCGTTTGTCTTCGGCATCCACACCCGACCCAGCTTGGACACATATTCACCAGGATCACTGCCATGTGCCGGTACGAGATAAATTTGGCCCGCAGTCGACAGATCACTGGTCGCAAAAAGATCCTTAATCAGCGCATCGCCGTTGTCGACCAAGTCTTCCACCAGCCAGTCGGTGATGCCGTATTTGGGCTGCCGCTCAGACGGCAACAAGGCACTTGAAAGTCCTGGCGATTCCAGATCCAGATCCAAGACCAGCACGCTCTTTCCCTGCTTGGCCAACGCCCAAGAACTGGCTGCCAAAGCTGTTGATCGTCCTACGCCACCTTTGATGGAAAAAAACACGATGCGGGGGGCACCAGGAGAAACCTCTGCAATGGCTTCCCATTGCGATTCGCTTGCCAAACGGTCGATGACCCATACGTTATCGAATCCCGCCAAACCAAAAATCGCAGTACCTTGGGATGCATGCTCGCGCTCTGCCTCAAACAGGATGCCTGCATCCACCGGATAAGCGTGAGGTGTTATACGTTCAGCCAAGGATCGGTAGAGATCCTTGATTTGTTTGTGTTGCTCATTGCTTGCGGTAATGCTGTCCGACACGATGAAGCGCACCCGTCCGTTGAGGTCGCGATTGATTAGTAACCAGTCCAGTTGAGCGACCACTTCGGAATGGGCATTCAGCTCCTCGATGGCTATAGGCACGATTTGGTCGAAGGTGGTCATATCAGCCCCCCCCGCCGCGCTTGCTTGATCAGTCCGCAAACCATCTGTACACCTGCTTGATGGGATTGAGTCCGTGCCTGGTTGAAGTTGGACTGATGGGCATAGCGGTCGGAAACATCCCAATCATGGAACGGATTCTCGGCAGGCAATGCATATCCTGTTCCCTGAGGGTGGCCGGAGCGATAACTCTCGAAGCGTTCCCAGATGCCTTTAGCGTGCATCCTGTCTTCTCTGATTCTCGGGCTTCCCAACGAATTGACCTCCATGCCAAAAACCATCATCAAGCACTTCAGCCCGCACTCAGCCGCAATGCCATAGAGATGGTCCGCATTCGCCCAGCGAAGGGCTTGGTTTAGGAGTTCCGCATCATGCCTGTGTCGCTCGTGAGCATCCAAAAAATCAGCTTGCAGACACATAATAACCCCCCTGAAAAAAGCTCGTTTTGGCGGGATGCGTGGTGCGGGTAAAAACGGAGGACATCATGCCCTTCAGGCACAAAGAATCAAAGTCAAGATCAAAACCCTGGGGCTGCGCCCCTAGACCCCCCCTGGGGGGCAGTAAAATCAAAATCAAAATCAAAAGAAAAACCTTGGAGGTGCTGCCTTCAAACCTCCGCTGGGGGGAGAACCTCCCCCCAGACCCCCGCAATAATTTCTGCCAAACTTCGCTTTTACGAGAGGGTCGGCAAGGGGTTCAAGCCAGGGAGAGAGCCCGTAGGCTCTCTCCCGCGAATTGCAACCGGTCACAATCCGACGCAGGTCCTTGGCAGGAATCTTTGGGGAATGGCACCTGCACTGCAAGCCCATGCGATGGTACCCTTGGCATCGGTGCCCGTAAACACGATAGTGGCACCACTGTCGATAACACCCGTCTTGATCGTCTTCAAAACAATCGTCAGAACAGAGGAAGCGATGGACAGGGTGCTAACATAGGCACTCGTGTACTCACTCACTTGCGCCAAGCCAGCCGTCGTATTGTCGGCAGGCCACGATCCCTGCGTCGCAAAATACTCAGACACTTGCGACTTGGCTGCATCGGCCTTCGACAGGGGATCGGCCATTTTGGCACGGACGGTGTAGTCCTGGTAGGCCGGAACGGCAACCGCCGCCAGAATGCCGATGATCGCGATGACGATCATCAATTCGATGAGGGTGAAACCTTGTTGTTCATGTTGGTATTTCATTTTTCCTCTCCCAAATTAAGTAATGAGCCTTCTTGATGGATGATCGGGTGTGCTGACAGACAGGCGTTCGAACGTCATTCTGGTCTCCTTATCCTATATACAATTTCCAGACCAAGTCTTAGAGTCTGTAAAGACGCATGAAAAGGCAGGCCAGGAGCAACAAAAAAGACAAAAAATTTTACATATGTAAAAAAAATAGCGACCAATCCATTTTTATGTCAATTTTTCTACCAGGAGCTCGTAAAAAGTACCATGATCGACCAGATCCAGGATGCGATGACCGGCGTCTTTGAGAGACATCGGCACATTTTCCACAGGTTCGGCCCCTGCCATCCGCACCCTGAGACGAGAACCCATGGCCAGAGTTTCCATTCTGAGTTTGACACGGACGTAGGTCATGGGGCACGTGTCCCCGGTGATGTCGATTGTGTCTTCGTTGGCGCAAAAAGGGGTGTCTTTTCGACCATCTACGGACAGATCTTCTCTTCCGTTGTCCATGCACGCCGGGCAATGGGGTTGGTTTCCAGAGCGTCGCGCGTCATATTGGCCTTTTTGGGCATCAATACGCAACAGAAAATATGATTCCTGCCTGACAAAACCGTATAGTTCGGTTAACACTTTTCCCGATGTTATGGCGGCGATCCACCCAGGAATCAGGCGGTCAAGCGGTGGTGGCAGCGTTTGTGGTTGCACATCCGTGTCCAGGGGGGCGGCGGGGCAGAAACGGGTTGGCTGGGGGCCGGGTTTTAGCGACAGGATCCAACCGTAGCCTCCGGATTGCCAACAGGAGTGATAAAATTTGCCTCGGCTTCGGCAATAATGTCCAAGATGACCGCGGATGTCTGTTGCGCCCGAGGTATCCACCACCGTATCCCAGGAGTCGGCCCAATGTTGCAGGGGGGCGGGATTATGGGTCGCAGGCCCTTTGTACAGACGGGTGTGGCGGTTACCCGCGCGAACATGCCGTTGCATACCTTCAAACCAGGAAGGTGGTTCGTGGATCCCAGCGGCACTCCCCAGACGTCCGATGCCCGCACGCGACAGCATATCCAGGAGTATCCATGCCGTGGGGTTGTGGCCAATAACACCAACTCCGGCCCGCATGAGCCGTTGTTGTCCTGCACCCCCCACCTTGGACAACAAAATCTGGCGGGAATAACGCTCGGTCCAATCGTCGTGGATCATCAGGGATCCTGAAACTGGGGCAGGGAAAGATAACGGTCGGCGGAGTCGGGAAGGAGTACCAGTATCCGTTTGCCTTTGAAAGTTTTTTCTTCGCCAATTTTCAGGGCGGCAGCCAAAGCGGCCCCCGATGAAATACCACAGGCGATTCCTTCCATCTTCGCACATGACCGTGCGGTTTTGATGGCGAGCTTGTCACCGATTTGCACCACGCGATCAATTAGATCTCGGTCCAAGATTGAAGGTACGAAACCGGCACCGATCCCTTGGATGATGTGTGGTCCGGGCATGCCGCCGGAAAGGACCGGGGAATTTTCAGGTTCAACGGCAACGGCGATGAATCCGGGAATTTTTTCTTTCAATACCCGGGCAATACCCGTCAGGGATCCCCCGGTTCCGACCCCTGCGACAAGGACATCCAGTTGGCCATCTGTATCGGCGATGATTTCCATGGCAGTGGAGTTGGCGTGGGTATCTGGATTGACGGGATTGTCAAACTGGTTGGGCATGACGGAATTGGTTTCTTTGGCGAGCAGACGATGGGCCTCGTCGATGGCCCCTTTCATCCCTTCGTGGGCTGGCGTCAGCACCACACGGGCACCCAAAAGTTCAAACAGTTTGCGCCGTTCCAACGACATGGATTCGGGCATGGTCAGGGTCAGGTCATAGCCACGGGAGGCGCAGACAAAAGCCAGCGCAATGCCGGTGTTCCCCGACGTAGGCTCGATGATCCGGGTGCGGGGATTGATTTTTCCCTGTTGTTCCAGGGTCTCGATCATGGACAGGCCGATGCGATCCTTCAGGGATCCCATGGGATTGAAGGATTCCACCTTGGACAATAGGTCAATATCCAATCCTGTGCCGAGGCGTTGAATACGTACAATGGGGGTTCGGCCAATCGTTTCGGTAATATTGTTGTATATATTTGCCATGACATTAAACCTTTAACTCGTTGTTTATTTTTTTCAATGCGTGCTACAGCCGCGACAGTCGGATTGGCGAGCCAGTGGGACGTGTCGGCGGATCCCGGTTTCAAGATCAATGGTCAACATGCGATTGGTCAGCAAATCGGATGTCCCCTCCGTCAGTTTGACGATTTCCATGGCCATGAGCCAGCCAATTTCCATCACCAAGGGCCCCAATATTCCCGCTTCCTGACAGGTGGGGGTGATGCTGTCGGGGGGGGCGTCGAAAAGACAGCGCAGACAGGTCGATCGATGGGGCAGAATGGTCATCAATTGCCCCCGCAGACCACTGGCGGCACCATGAACCAGGGGGCGGTTGGCATGGAGTGCGGCATCATTGGCCAAAAAACGGGTCGCGAAATTGTCGGATCCATCGACGATGTAATCATGTTCCCGTGCCAGAGCAACCAATGGATCCAGTTCGGTCAGTTCAAGCATCATTCCCCCGATTTCAAGGTTAACACAGGTCTGTTGCAAACCGATGGTGGCCGTATCCACCTTGGAAGCTCCCAGATCGGCTTCCATATAGAGGGGTTGCCGGTGCAGGTTGGAGAGGGCGACCGTATCGGGATCCACCAGCGTCATACGTCCGATTCCCGCTGTCCCCAACGCCATTGCCACGCACGACCCCAGGCCTCCGGCACCGATGATCAACGTGGCATGATTGGGCATGGTGGGCCTGAAATGCCGTCCAGGGTGGAAAAAAAATCAGATGGAATAGGTAATGCGACTGTAGACTTCACTGGGAACTCCGTTACGGAAGGCTCGCGTCGTTAATTCTTCGATGGTAACCTTATCCATCATTTTTAAAATCTGCTCCTGAAATTCCGACCACAAGGGACGGATAACCTGTCGCCCGATGGGACCGGTAGCCAAATCATCCGGCAGCCCCGAGTCTCCCGCAGGCCGGACATCCATGACAACACGGGCAATATCGCCCACACTGATCTTGGAGCGTTCGCGGGCAAGCAGGTATCCCCCGCGTGGTCCGCGTATTCCCCTGAGGATGCCGGCTTTGACCAGGCGCTGCATGACCTGTTCAAGATAGCGTTGCGGTACCCCCTGGCGGTTGGTTACCTCCCGTATCTGCACAGGTTCCCCCCCTGAGTTATAGGCGATGTCTACGACGGCCTCAATGGCATAAAGAAGCTTTTTAGAAAACTTGAGCACTGGACTTTCCTTGGAATAGGCTTTGCGAAAAACAATTTAGCTTGAGTCATGTCGGATCTGGTTATCGAAAACAAACAGTTTACTACATCCGCTGTCCCTCACGAAGATGGTCTGACCCTCTGCAAACCAACAAAAACAGATGACCTTGTCTGGGCGATTCTTTTACGGAGGGTGGAGACGCGCGGCAATGGTTGCCACCAAACGTGCCCCTACCGCGTCTTTGGACATGAGCGGCCAGACCTCTTCCTGTCCGGCACTGTCCAACAACGTGACCCGGTTGGTTTCTCCTTCAAAACCGGCCCCTTCCTCAAAAAGATCGTTGACAACCAGGATGTCGCACTTTTTCCTGGCCATTTTTTCCCGGCCACGTTCCAGTGCCGAACCGGTTTCAGCGGCGAATCCCACCAAAAAAGGTCGTTTGCCATTGACCAAAGATTGGCTGCGTCTCCCAATCTCCAAAAGGATGTCGGGATTGGCTTCAAGTTCGACGTTCAAGGTGGTGGCGGCAGTTTTTTTAATTTTTTCCGGCGATTTCACGACCGGGCGAAAGTCGGCGACGGCCGCTGTCAGTATGACGGCGTCCAAGGTTTGGGTTGCGGTATGGGTTTCCCATAGTCCCATGACTTGAGCATACATTTCCCGTGCGCTGGTGACTTTGATCGCCAGTGCCCCTGGGATGGAAGGCAGGTTCACCGGACCATGCACCAGGGTGACCTGAGCACCAGCCCGCAATGCCCCCTGGGCGATGCCCCAGCCCATTTTGCCGCTGGAATGATTGGAAATATAACGTACCGGGTCCAATTCTTCCCTGGTTGGGCCGGCGGTCAGGAGAAAATGGCGTCCTGAAAGAGTTTGCGGTTCCAGGCAGCGTCGTGCCGTTTCGATGATGGTTTCCACGGCCGCTAGGCGTCCCATTCCTTCTTCACCGCAGGCTAGGGCACCCGATTCGGGACCACAAAACCGGACCCCATCGGCCTGGAGGGTGGCAACGTTACGGCGGGTGGCGGGATGTTCCCACATGGCAACGTTCATGGATGGGGCGATCAGTATGGGGCCTTTGCGGGCTAAAAGCATGGCTGTGGCCAGATCGTTGGCCAGGCCGTTGGCCATTTTGGCCATCAGGTCCGCAGTTGCCGGGGCGACAATGACCAGATCGGTCTCGCGGGCCAGGCGGATATGGTCCATTCCCCCTTCCAGGGAGGGATCAAACAGACTGCCATGGAATGGACGTCCGGAAATGGCGTGGAAGGTTAGGGGAGTTACAAACTGGGTGGCCGCTTCGGTGCCTACAACGGTCACACCGGCCCCACGCGTCTTGAGTCCCCGGATAAGGTCGAGGACACGACAGGCGGCGATCCCGCCACCGACCACTAAGGTTATTTCCTTGCCGAGCCAAAAGTTCAAGAGGATAATCCTCCATTTGAGTGTCCAGGAGAAAAACATTATCCACCAATTAAGGTGTGAGTCAATTATTTTTTGTCGACATGTCGGGTAGAAACATAATTTTTCTGGAAATTAAGGCATAATATTTGCTTAGATTGGTCGAAACCTGCCCCAGGATCTTCCTATTGCAAGTTCCTGGGAGTACCCCTGTTCGCCATAAAAATCCTGGAAACAACGTGTTCGAAAGTCAACCATTGCGACATGAGCGAGCCAAAGCCGCTGTAAATGCCTTGTGGCGGCGCATCATCCCTGGTCCAGCCCGCGTTTGTGGTGGCTGGGTGAGGGGTTGGCCTGGGGTTTTTCTGAGTGTGTCTGTTTTGGCGGCCCCCGTGTGGGCCAACCCTGCCGCTGTCAACAACACCCGCGTCCCCCCTGTCGCAGATCGTCTCTTTGAAAGCGAGGTTGCCCAGGGTGCCAGGGTTGGGATGTTTGAGGCGATGGCGATGGGTTTGCGGGTTGGACTGAAGGAAAAAACCGACAAAATAATGCAAGCGTTGAGCGTTTCAACGCCTGCGGACCATTCACCGGCAAAGTTGCGTGCCTGGGTTGTGGATGCGGGGTTGGTTGGCGTGACGGGAGGAATTGAGGGTATCCGTGAGGATTTCGATCCCGTCCTGGTTTGGAACATGGTCGCCCTGGGCATGGAAAAGGAGTCTGCCCCCAAAGAGGCAGGGGGCGGTGAACCGGGGGCGTCGTTGCTCAGGACCGCGGCTTTGGCCATCGTCACCGATGTGCGTGAAGCCTATTGGCGGTCGGCAACGGCCGATTTGCTTTTGGCTGAGTTCGATGCCCTGCTCCAGGAGGCCAATACCGTCCTGGTACAAAAGCGGGGTTCCGCTGGGGCTTCTCCCCCTGACCAGGCTGTGCAAAACCAGAAAATTCTTCTGGAAATGACGGAAAAGCTTTGGAAATGGCGCACTCTTCTCGTCCAGGCCAAGGAGCATCTGGCGGGTTTGTTGCGTCTTCCAGGAGGCCACCAGGCGGTGCGGGTGTTGGTTGCCGCCACCGAGTTGCAGGATCCGGGAATTGTGACCTTGCCCGTTGTTTTTTTGGAAGACCATGCGTTGGCGCAATACGCTGGCCGAATGAACCTTCCCAAAGATCAATGGCAGGGATCAAGATATCTGGAACGGGCTTTGCTGGCGGTCTTTCCCGGTTATGCCTTCAACGGGTTGGGACATGAGACGGTGGCTATGGCTCCGGCAGGTGCCCCATCCTGGATTGAAGCGGGCAAGGTGTTGACGGGCCAGATGCTGGAGGGCAAAAAGGGGCAATCTGGCGAGGCTGAGGATAAGGTTTTGCCGTTGCTTCATGGGGTTGGAACCTTGGTGCAACTGCATCTGGCCCTTTTGGATTGTCGGCGGACAGAGAAAAAACTGACCGATATACGGGAACAAAACAAGGTTGGTCAGGCCGTTGCCGGTCCAAGGGAAAACATGGATTCTGTTGTCGTCGGGGTTGCCAGAAAGGCCGACGGGTTGATTCTGCGTGCGCGTCAGGGGTTTGCCTTTGCCGAGAATCAGGTGGCCCTTTCCCGATTGCTGATTTCTCTGGGACGTGATCCCATACCTCCCATGCCTGGTTTGGAAGACTTGGCACCACCCACTTTGATGGCCAATTTGGCCTTTCGTCACGAAAGTGCCACGGCGGCATTGCTCTCCGCCCTGAACGCTGGAACCGAACCTGAAGTCGAGGAACAACTAAAAATGATGTCGGGTTCCCCACCGTCTGCCGATAAGGGGGGAGTGTGGCAGCGGATGCGTGATTTTTCCCAGAAGAAGGGATTACCACCATCCGGGTCCGCCAGATCGAAAGCGACGGTCAAAACCGACACCCGGGGCCAACCTGCCAAGGGGGAACCGGTGGAAGGTGAAATGGTACCCGTCTCTGCCGATTGATGTCGGATCTGGCGGTTATGCCTCTGCGCTGTCCGTTGTTCAATTCAGTCACGGTGGACCAGAGTTCATGATCATCCCGTTCTTTGCTTTGCCAAAGGTTGGCCATTCGATTCGGCGATGGCTGTTGGTCGTTTTGGCCATCGCTTTTGGATTGACACCTGTTCTAGCCGGGGCGGAATGCCTCAAGGGGGATTGCCAAGGCGGTCAGGGGATCTATCAGTGGCCTTCTGGGGCGCGTTATCAGGGCCAGTTCAAAAACGGGCAACGTCACGGTCTGGGTCGGTATACCCACAGCGATGGCTCGGTTTATACCGGCAACTACGACATGGGAAAACGCCACGGACAGGGTACTCTGGTCTGGTCAACGGGAAAAAAATATTCGGGTGCCTGGAATCAGGGTTTTCAACATGGACGCGGTGAGAAAACCTGGCCCGATGGTCGGATCGAAGTTGGGTTGTTTCGGGGTGATCGCTTCATGGGTCCCCAAGGTGGAGTCGTGGCCAGGAAGGAGGCTCCAACTGTAACGAAGGATACTTCAATCCCCGCCACCAAGCCTGGGAAACATCCTCTAATACCACCTGAGAAAAAAGCAGATTCGCCCCCTGTCACAAATTTGCTGCCTGTTGTGCCAAAGGTTGAGGTTACTTCCGAACCTATCAAGGGTAGCCGCCATCGGCCCAAGTCTTCCGTGGACTCCAAGGGCAAGGGTGTCGAGTCCATGTCCCCCGTTGACAAAAGCAAGGATAATTCCGGTCAGGATGGCCATCCCGCCAAACCTCCAGGTTTGAAAAAGGAGGGAGGGAATACGATTGATCCTTTGATCAATGCCAATTTGCAAGATGTGCCTGTTGTTCGGCCCGAACTTCCTCAACCTCAGCCCAAGTCCAAGCCCAGGTCGGTTGTGTCACCGGAGCAAGAAAAAGCGGAACTGGCGGCGTCTGCCCAAAAGACGGGCCAGGCTCTTTGGGAGGAGGTTTCTGGGAATGCGGCAGTCCTGGTAGGTAGAATGGGGTTGAAGTCGGTGAGAAAGCCAGACCCGACCCCGGTTGGCAAACCGGAGGTTGTGATGGCAGGCAAGCCTGAATCGGTGTTGCCGGTAAAGCCGGAAGCTATTTTGGTGGAAAAAATTGTTCCCGTCCCAGAAGCAAAAAAAACAGAACCGGTTCCAGTGGTAAAGCCTGAGCTGGTGTCGGTGCAAGTGGCAAAACCGGAACCGATTCCGGTCGCGGAGCCTGAGCCGATGCCAGTAGAAAAACTTGTGTCGGCCTCGATGGAAAGACCTCAACCTATGCCGTTGCGCAGACCATTGCCGCCAGCAAGACCGGAACCGATCCCGATGGCGAAGCCTGTTCCCGTACAAATGGCGAAACCTGAGCCGGCTCCGTTGCCCAGGCGTTCGTTGGCGTTGGTGGCAAAGTCTGAACCGGTGCTCGTGGCACTTGAATCCGTACCGAAAACGCAAACCGAGCCTTTGGCGGTAGCCAAGGCAGATCTTCCAGTGGTAGCCAAAGTGGATCCTCCAGTGGTGGCCAAAGTGGATCCTCCAGTGGTGGCCAAAGTGGATCCTCCAGTGGTGGCCAAAGTGGATCCTCCGGTGGCAACCAGGGTTGAACCGTTGCCGCCTAGCAAAGAGGAGACGAACCGGGAAGTTGTTTGGGAGTTAGAGAAGGAAAGCAATGACAACGCAGAGTCTGATCAGGGGACTATGACACCAAAGTTGGGAAAATTAGGACTTTTGGCGACCATCAAAATGCTTGAGCCGGAGTTGATTTCAGGGACTTTTGGATCTTTGAAAACGGCTGCCGATGCCGATTCCTTGGTTTTCACGCTTCCTTTGGAGGGAACGGTTTCCATTCCCACCCCCACACCAAAACGACGGCCAGCTACAGTCGCCTTGTCTACGAAGGAAGGGTCGGGGGATGCCAAGTCCAGGAAGGCCAAGCACGAATCGGGTGATTCCGTCCATCTCAGGGCTGCCAAAGAGGTGAGCCTTGCCTCCGAATTGTTGGTGGATGGCGAAGATGAAAAGGTTTTTGGGGTAGAGATGTTTGGCCTGGAGAATTCCGGGACTGAGGTTGCATCCAATGATTTTCAGGATTTGCCTTTTCCTCTGGATGGTGCCGAGAATGACAATATTGAATTAAACCAACTGTTGCTGGATGGCTGGAATCAAAATGAAAAAGGTCAATACAATCGTGCCATTTATTCTTTCACTTGTGCATTGGCACTGAGTTCCGGCAATCCCGAGGCCCACCATGGACGCGGCATGGCACTGTTAAAATTGGGGAGTCCCGATCGTGCCATTCGTGATTTCGATGCGGCATTGGAGGCGGATCCAAGTCGGTTTGAAATATTGTTGGCTCGCGGGATCACCTTACGTGAGTTGGAAGAGTACAAGGCGTCTTTACGCGACTTGGGCCTTGCCCTGGTTCGTCCCGAAACCGGACCTGAGCCTTTTGTGGAGAGGGCCATCACCTTTATGGCCATGGAACGGTTTGATGAGGCGTTGGCCGATTTGGCTCAAGCTTTGGCCAAGGAGCCTAAAATGGAACGTGCCCATTACGTCAAGGGGCTGGTACTGGCCAAAAGTGGCAGGTCGGACGATGCGGTAGAAAGCTTCAACACCGCGATTGCGCAAAATCCCGACCAAGCCCAATATTATTTTGAGCGGGCCAATGCCATCAGCGATTCTGGGCAGATTAGCCAGGCCATCGGTGATTACAACAAGGCCATAGCTTTGATGGGGCATGATGCCGACTATTATTTTGCCCGTGGGTATGCCCATCAAAGCCTTAACAATGTGGCCCTTATGTGTCAGGATTTGAAAAGTGCCTGTGAAATGGGGGATCTTGAGGGGTGTGACGTGGCCAAAAAGGAGTGTCATTGAAATGGCCCGGTGATTGCTTTGCCGGTGCACGTATCGGAGACAAAGGTTTGTCATTGGTAGCGAATGGCGTCCCCTTCGATGATCCAGTGGATGCCGTCGGGGGAATATTGGCGTGACCGGCCATGAGGAACGATAATGGCGTTGGCCCCAAGCAGGCGGGCGGTGATGCGCATGTCTTCGATGAGAAAGACTTCCGACAACACCCTCTCATTGCCCAAAGTTTCCAAACGGGCAATTTTAATAAATGGCCGATCTGGCGACGCATCTAAAAGTTCTACGGTCACTGTGGGTTCATAATAGTTTGCGGGGTCTGTCAGTGCGGCATGAGTGACGGCTTCCGGTGGCAGCATGGAGGCACATCCCCAAAGAAGCAGGGTGATCCATGCCAAAAGCAACGATGCCGGGTTGATTTTCACGTTCATCTCCTTTGGTAATCGACAAAAATTTTTCATGGTCGAAACCATGGTTGCAACAGGTGCGGTTTTTAACTTGCGCCAGGGATCCAATAACATTAAAGAAAGTGTTGCGCTTTTTTTAAGGGGCCAATGGAGAACGAGTATGATTCTAACACAGGGGCAAAACCCTGTCAGGTTATTTAGGCAGTGCGTTATTGTGGTTTTTGGACTGTGGCTGTCGATTTCTGGATGTGCCGGAAAACCGCAAAAGGTTTCCGAAAGCCCTGCTTTGGAGGTTAAAAAAACCGAGGGAGATCCAGGCCAGGCCAGGGACATGAATCGGTCCGTGGATAGAATCGAAGCCGAATCGCGTCACAATGTTCCCAGAAATCGTGGCACCCAGGGTTATGATATTCGCAAACCCTTATTGGAAGAAGAGGTGCTGGGGGATAAGGGGGTGAGTCAGGAGCCGCAGGATAGGGACGGGTCGGTTACGCAGGATGAACCGCGATGGGGTCAACTGAAAACGTGGGCGTCGGGCAAGGGGCAATCCATTAAAAAACTTTTTGCCTCGTCCAAGGGGGGAAAGTCCGATTCTAAATCCCTGGGGGTTGATCAAGCTTTTTCCGGTACGGATCCCAACTCAGAGGGAGAAGCTCCCTGGCAGTCGGGGGTTTCTGCAAATGTTGGCAGGGGCCATTATGTGCAGTTGGAAGATTTGAACACAAGCAGTGCCGCTGACAAAATGGTCAAGCGATTAAAATCGTTGAATGTCCCCTTTCTGCTGCGACAGGCCAGGGTAAAGGGCGAGCTTGTGCATCAGGTTTACGTTGGTCCCTTTGCCAACAAGGGTGAAGCTGAAAAAATGGCAAGGGATCTGGAAAAACAAAAAATTAAGGCCGACCTTCTTACCCCTCGAGTGGATTGATTTTTTTGGTCTTGCGCATCGTTTCCACGCGCAATCATGGTTGGCAATGGTCTTCTTTGAAGCCAGATACGCCCAGGGGGAAACTTTTTTTCAGGTTGATTCAGGAACCAGATAATGCTCGAAACCTTTGCCAATCCAAAACCCGATCGTGACTATCAGATTGCCATGATTTGTCCTGAGTTTACCTGTTTGTGTCCCAAAACCGGGCAACCTGATTTTGCCGTGTTTCATATCACCTATGTCCCAGACCAGTTGTGCCTCGAATTAAAATCGCTCAAAATTTATCTATGGAGTTTTCGCAACGAGGGGGTATTTCACGAAGCGGTGACCAACCGGATTCTCGATGATTTGATTGCGGCGGCGCAACCTCGATCCATGACGGTGCGGGCGGTTTTCAATGTTCGCGGTGGCATTACTACCGAAGTTACAGCTGCCTACCAGAGGCCATGACTGAAACCGGCGGCGCAGGGGGAGAAATTTGGCTGTAACTGCCCAAAAGGCAACATGTCCCAGGGGGGGACCGAATGGTTTCATTTGGATTGAAGTTTGTCAGGCCGGGATGTTTCTTTTGGGAATCACCCGGATATCGTTGGCGCGATAGGTGCTGTCGCGACCTGGGCTGACCCGGAATTCGATCAGATCACCCGGGACAGGTTCCTGTTTGGGATCGGCCAGTTCGGAGACGTGAACGTAGATGTTGCTGCGGCGACATTTGGCAAAACCATAGCCTTTCTCGCTGAAATAGACGTTGACCACCGCCTGCTGCACCGATCCGATGGGCAGTTCCGCCGAATCTTCAGCTTCTGCGGTGGTGGGATTGACGGCCGATTCCACGTCCAATGCGACCAGGCCTTCCATGTCGGAGCCGGAACCGACGGTAAAATAGACCGGATCATCGATGCCAAGGCGGTTGTCATTGTTATCCCGGGGCAACATGAAGAAGCGGATGGTGTCGCCATCGTTGATGGAAACGACAACAAACCCGGCTCCATCGGTCTGTATGGATTCGATCTGGCCGCGTAAACGACTTCCCATAACCAGAATGGAGCAGGCCTGTGGACGTTCCTCCTTGCCGGGGCGGACCACAAACTGAACATGATCGTGTTCGTTGATGGGAACCTGCGCGATAACGTAGGTCATATGGAAATAAACTTCTCTATAAACATCATCTTCTGAATAATATTGAATAAAGCCGAATCCACGCTCTTTTTTGAAGGCAGACACCCGGCCAAAATAGGTTCTTTCGCTTTGCGATTCGGTCAGGGGGTGCGGGCGGAATTCTTCGATGGGGCTTTGGGCCAGATAGTGGGCTGGTTCGTTTTGCCAGAAGACCGAATAGCAGTTCAAAGGTTTGCTGTTTCCGGAAACGCGGAAGATGGGCTGCTCCACAAAGTAGTCACGCGGGGGGCGATGGCTGTTTTCTCCCGCTTTGGAATGGCAATGGATGTTGTCGTTGGGCGGAAAAACCGGATGGTTCATGAGTATGGCATGACCACGGGCTTTCAGGCCCAACTCTTCGGCAATTTCCACACAGGCACCGAAATAATCGTCATGACGGTCGCCGAGAGGTAGAACCAGGACTTGACCGGAGGCGATCCCCATGGCCAGGGGCATGGGCTGGGCATTTTTTTCTTCCGAGGCGGATTCCTGAACGGATATGGCTGTTTGCACACCGTGTTCCACCGCATTGAAGACCGCAAGCAGACCGTCGGGATAAAGCCTGACGACCAACCCACCCAAGCGATGGACGATTTCCGATACCATGGCGTGGAATTGAGCG
The DNA here is from genome assembly GCA_015660855.1 of Magnetococcales bacterium. Taxonomy (GTDB): domain Bacteria; phylum Pseudomonadota; class Magnetococcia; order Magnetococcales; family UBA8363; genus UBA8363. The sequence goes on along the minus strand of JACSDG010000030.1, from coordinate 6,901 downwards.
AAAACCTCCGCCCATTCCATGCTGCCGAGGCGTTTTTTCATGGCCTCGGCATGGAATATTCTGATACGTAAAAAAGTTTTGCCGATGGTATTCATTCCGTCTCCGGCGATCATTTGGCCCGCGTGGCCGATTGGATCGCTATCGGTTCCAATGGGACATCGGACTGTCCTGCTTTTCGTCCGGTTTTGACCTTGGCAATGGCGTCAACAATTTCCATCCCTTTGACGACCTTGCCAAAAACAGCATAGCCAAAATCACGACTACCATGGTTCAAAAACGTGTTGTCGGCGACATTGATAAAAAATTGGCTGGTTGCACTGTCTTTGACCTGGGTTCGGGCCATGGCTATGGTACCACGGTCATTGGACAAGCCGTTATCCGCTTCGTTTTTTATGGGACTGCGATTGGGTTTTTCGTCCATGGACGGGGTCATTCCCCCTCCCTGAATCATGAACCCGGGGATGACACGATGAAAGATAGTGTCATTGTAAAAACCGCTATCCAAATATTCAAGAAAGTTTTTGACAGTGATGGGTGCCTTGACCTCATCAAGTTCCAGGACGATCTCACCAAGGGAGGTGGAAAGTGTCACCATGGGATGGGCTCCGGTTTGGTTTTTTGACTGTTTTTGATTAGGTACTGTCTCGCCGGCCCACGCCGACGGTTGCACGAACCCGGCAACAAGAAGCAGAGCAATGTATAGAATACGTGTGAGCATGGTCAATGGGTTCTCCATGTTGGTTTGTCGATTGGAGGGGCTTTTTTTTCAACCCTTCTCTAGGATGACGCGGTTGGAATGGAAATTTTAAAACGAACCAAGCATCTTTAACGAAAACCTGCCTGTCATGGCAAGGTTTATCGCAACGTTGTGGTCAATGCGAAATTCGGGTACGGTTTCAATGGGTTTTTTGAACAGGTTTTGCAGTATCAGAGAAACTCTACTAGTAAGTATCTGAATTTCAAAGAAATCAGTATACATCAATTGCTGACAGAAACATGGCCAAATCAAATCGAATTGGCATCAATCGTTTGTTTTGATACCAAATCACCGGTCTATATATTTACGGAACTTTTCGATAACCCGCCAATTCCACGTATCCATTACCATGGACTTCCCGCTTGTCGTGAGTTCCCCGCACCCGAACTGCACCCTCCCAATACCGGACGACGGTGCGATCCAACTCCTGGTCTTTTAACCAGGGCATCACCTCCAAATCCAATCCAGCCTCCACATTTTTCAACCGCCATCCCGAAGGATAATTGATTCCGGTCTTGGGACTCAACCAATGGCCAAGGGGTTCCAACACCATCCCCTGGTTGGAAATGGCGACTGTTTTGCCTTGAGGATCAATCAATGTGCCCGCGCTTGAGGAACTGGATCCACCCTTCTTTTCCCGCATGCTGTAAAACATAAGATCCCAACCATCGGAAAGTTGCAGGGCAAACCAATCCCACCCCTCCTGGTGTTTCCCTAATGCGCTGGTACTCCATTCACGGTCGAACCAACTCAATCCTGAAACTGAAAATTGTTGCCCATGGAGCGTCAACGAACCCGACGTTTCCAGGCGGGGCAGTGAATAATAATAGGATGCGTTCCCCGGTTCTTCACTTTTCCGGCTCAAACCGGCATCGCCCTGCAACACGACGGGTTTTAGAGAGATCATTTTCAGGTCCAGAGCGATCTGGTCTGTGCCTGCCGCAAGGTGCAACGACGGTCGCAGGGGAGACCCCCCATCCCCGGTGATGGACCAATTCCCCAACCATACCCGAAAAGGTTGGGCCACCGCTCCGGCCAGATCCATGGCCATCCGGGAAAAACGTTGAAAATGATGAAACTGTCCTCCCTTGATATCGGTTATGGCAAAATGTCCCATCTGCACCTGGGAACTTCCCCAGTGTGAAGTTCGTTCGCGGGCTTCAGGGGTAAGTGCCAGCCGAAACAAGGTCAGTTCAAAACCAAACCGCCGCCCGTCATCCGCAGAGGACAAATTTCCGGTCATGTACCACCATTCCTGTTTAAACCGGGGGTGGGGGCCATGGTCTTCGGGAAAATACATGGGTCGAGGTTCCAGGGCACGCTCAAAACCGGCATCTTCTCCCCCTCCAAGCATGGTCGTCATCAAGGTGTTCTGGGTGGATGGTGTTTTTGCATGGCGCGGCCAGACGCCAAGCCATAGGACCAAGAGTCCGGCTAAAATAGAGATGCCCCAACCGCGACGCATCAGCCAATGCCCCTGCCGGGAAGAGGATTACAGATTTTCACGCAAAGACTCCAAAGGGGGCGTACGGGCCATCCGCCAGGCGGGAAAGGCTCCGGCGACAAGGGCGGTGGGCACCGAGATCACCAGGGCCTGGGCCAGCATGCCCAAACTGGCATCCCTATGCAGGCTCCAACCAAAAGAACGATAGTTGATCACCTCAATCAGGATCAATCCCATGAACCAGCCCAACGGCATGGCCAAAAGTCCGGCGATGATTCCCATGATTCCCGTTTCCATAAGGGTCATGCGAAACAATTCATCATGCGTCATCCCCAGGGCACGAAACACCGCCAATTCTCGGGTTCTCTCCAACTGAATGGCCATCAACGCGGTCCATATGCCAAAGAAGGCGATCAGGACGCTCAACAGGCGCAAAACCCGAGTGACTGCGAAGGTGCGATCAAAAATATCCAGGGAAGCCTGTCGCAGTCCGCGATTGGATTGAATTTCCACCGAACTTGAAAGACCCGCCGCTTGTTTCAATTTGTCCATGACATCCTCGATTCGCACCCCTTCCTCAACCCGGATACCCATGCTGGCCATGGCCTTTTCACCCCAATAATGGGCAAACATGGCGCGACTGATGGTGACAGAACCGGTATCGGCGCGAAAATCGGCATAAATGCCCACGATGGGAAAACTTTTTATCCCCATGGGGGTGGGAATTTCCAGTAAGGAACCAAGGTCAAGCTTGCGGCGAAAGGCCAACGATTCCGATACCAGAAGGATTTCCCCTTTTTGAAAACGGGGCCACAGATCCTTGGCATCACCTTTGAGAAACCATCTTTCCGAAAATCTGGACCAGTCCACATCCAACACAAACAGATTGACTATTCCCCCCTGGGTTTCCAAAGCGACACGACGCCCCAACCCCACACTGGCCACCCCGGGAACTTTCGCCAAGGTTTCGATCAAGCCGGGATCGAGGATTCCGACTTCAACTCCGGCCCCAGTCGATGTTTCCCCGGTGGATACATAGATGTCGGAGGCAACGGTCTCTTCCAGCCAGCGTACCACCGTCCCCCGAAAGCTTTCTACCAGGATGCCCATACCGACGACGGTAGCCACTGACACAGTCAAAGCTGCTACGGCTACGCCGGTTCTGCTCAAGTTGCGCGGCACCGATCCCAAGGCCAGCCAACCCATCCAACCTCCATACCGACGCATCACCGGTTTTGATAACTCAACCAGGAGTACCATCAGCCCCGGAGTCAGCAAGGCCGCCCCCACCGTAAAAAATCCCAGGACGGCAAATCCGGCATAGAGATTATGGCCGGGGACGATCCATATGACCCCGCTTCCGGCCAGCATCAAGGCTCCTAAGCCCCCTGCCCGGATCACCCCGCGCCCCGCCGAAACTTCCAGTGCTGCGCGGGACAAAGCGGTGGAAGGAGAAATGGAAACGGCTTCCCAGGCGGCAGGCCAGGCCGCCACCAGCGAGGCCCCGACCCCAAGAAGGCCCCCTTTGACCATGACGGTTAAATCCAGGGGCAACCCGGTCACCTGTAGACCGAAATACAGATCGTTGATGGTTTGCACGACCAGGATCAGCAATCCTTTGCCCAGGGCGACCCCCATGATCAATCCCAGGGCGGTGCCCGGTATTCCCAAAAGGAGACCATCGGCCAACAATTGGGTCAACAGTTCGCCCCGTGTGACCCCCTGGGCGCGCAACAATCCGATGAGAGAGCGACGGCGCACGACCGAAAAGGTGATGGTATTGAAAATGATGAACATACCCACCAATAACGCCAGCAGGCTCAGGACCGACAGATTCAAACGAAAAGATTGGGTCAGTCCCTCCAGGGCTTGGGTACGGCGTTCGGTTTCCACCCAACGCAATGGTTCAGGCACCGGGGGTTTTTCGGCGCCGGGGGATAAAATGAGATCCACACGGGTTAATCGACCATGAAAATCCAACAATTCCTGAGCGGTGGCCACATCCACCACCAGGGTATCGGCCAGTCCTTGGCGGATCAGCGGATCGGTGGCGGACAACAGACCGATGATGGTCACTTCGCGCTTTTTCCCAGCCACCAGAAGATGCAGTCGCTCTCCATTTTTAAGTCCAAACCGGGTTGCGGTCTCCACGGAAAGGATTGCCGTCTGGGGCACGGTCACCAAAGATTTTAAATCGATACCTTCGGCATTTTGCAGCAGATGGGGGCGAAAAGGGGCGTCTGCCACAAGATCCACCCCCAACAGTTTCAATACCTGGTTGGGAAAATCGACGGCCAGGACCGAACCTTCGACGACAGGAGCGGCGTGTTCCACCCCTTGTGACCAGCGCAACTGTCCAAAAACGGCCTCATCCATGCCACCCACAGGCCCCACCAATCGATGGGTGGACTGACCCGACAAGGATTCCATCGTCAAACGCATGGCGCGCATGGCCCCTTGATTGGCCAGGTCCACCGCCGTCACCACAGCCACCCCCAGGGCAATCCCGAAGATGGCCAAAAAGGTCATCCAGGGATGTCGCAAAAAATATCTGAAACTGGAGCGAATCAGGAATGGTGCCACAAAAATGGTTTTCATGCCGGAACAAACACCGATGGCAGGATGATGGACCTTTCCGGTTTCACAACGCCTCCTGACAAATGGATTCAAGCAGGTGACCCCGTTCCATGGTAAGGATACGGTGGGCTTGGCGGGCAAAGACCATGCTGTGGGTGACCATGATCAAGGTTTGGCGATATTCCGCGACCAATTGTGTCATCAGGTTCAAGACGGCGATGCCGGTTTCCTGATCCAGGTTGCCCGTGGGTTCATCGGCCAAAAGAAGGCTGGGTCGATGCACCAAAGCTCGGGCGATGGCCACACGTTGACGTTCCCCTCCCGAAAGCTGATCTGGAAACGTCGCCAACCGTCCAGCCAAACCGACTTGCTCCAACAATGTTTTGGCCCATCGTTGACCTTCACTGTCGGCCCCGTCGATCAATTGCAGGGGAAACAAAACATTTTCATACACGGTGAGGGTGGGGATCAGGTTGAAAAATTGAAAGACAAAGCCGATGTGATGCCGACGAAACAGGGTACGCTGCCGGTCGTTCATGGCGGTCAGGTTGGAAGAACCCACCCATACTTCGCCTAAGTCCGGGACATCCATGCCGCTGATGACGTTCAACAGGGTCGTCTTCCCCGACCCGGACCGACCGATCACTGCCGTCGTTTCCCCCTTTTTGACCTTTCCATTCAGGTTTTGCAAAACCTCCACATCCTGTTCACCCTCCCGGTAGGATTTACACACACCGTTCAAATGCACAAAAATCTCAACATTGTCGGCAATTGGAATGGTCATTGGGCAGTAATCGCGAAGTTTAAGCAAATCCTGTTAATATTGTTGATAACTCTTTTATACATCACCAAATACAATCGCTAATATACTTGAGCTGAGACTTGATCTTGGTAACGGATTCATTCACGGTCACTTTTGTACGATTGATAAATTTGGAGTCTCCTGGATTCATCAGGGAAATTGGTTTAGACAGAGCACTTGACATACGACCACTTCCCAAGAAATCGTCCAACAGTAGAATATGATTGTCAGGATCAGTTGTAGTGAAATTAGTAATGCTGCGAGCCACAATATCCCTGACACATTCAACATAGACCTTGGTTTGTTGATTCGGTTTGTTACGTGCCCCTACTTTTGTTGACCAACCACAATGTGTCAGCACAACCATCTGGATTTTGGGCGTATGCCCATTCGACGGCAAGTTTTTTCTGAACTCACTCGTCGAACTGGAAAGGGTATTAATCAGTAAATTCAACGAATTGATAGATTGCTGGTCTGTCCTTACAGGTACGATCAAGGCATCCGAAGCATGACACGCCAAATGTGTAGCTCCAGAAAAAAATGGCGATGTATCAATCAAACACCGTTCTACGTTAACAATTTCTTTTTCTTTTGTTATCTCTTTTTCAAGAGATAACAGCATACTGTCAATCGCCGTTGTTTGCGTTTGACCAATAAGGGTTTTTGCTTGAGCCAGTGCATTCGCCATTTGAGAAGGCAGCATATACAATCCAGATGAAGAAGGAACATAGTAAACATTTTTATTTGTAAAATGTTGATTGGTTGGGCTAATTTTTTTTGCAACCCTGGTAGTATGTCCAAGTCCAGGAATAAAATACGGAAGCAGCATATCTACAACTGTTGTTGTGTTGTTTGTATAATAATTATTATCGTAGAAATAGGATAAATTACCCTGCGGGCATGTATCAACGACCAGCAGATCATCTGTTCCAAAAGAAAGATTAAATGCCAATGATGTTTTTCCTATACCTCCTCGAAGGTTACAAATGGTGTACGTTTTAAATTTAGGAATCGGCAACAAGGAAGCGTTTCCGTCGGCTATGTCATTCTGTCGATCAACAATCACCTTGCTAGTCTGAGCCATATCACATCCTCCTTATAATTAGTTTTCCAAATTATCTACAAAAACGGAAAACAAGTCAACGTTTTTTCAATACCTTTCGTAACCGTCCAGTCCCCCCCCTTTTTTTTAAGGAGGGATTAATCGTTGCAGTGGTTAAGGGTGGGGTGTCCAAAAACGCCCTTTTACGTTGACCGGTTTTTGGATCAACGTCTCCAAGAAGCCTGATTTTTGTGTTCAGGAGGCTGCAATTGCAATGTG
>JACSDG010000186.1 GCA_015660855.1 Magnetococcales bacterium | reverse complement strand
CACCGTCTGCCGCACCGCTTCAGGCCATTGCCGGGGAGGAACAAAACCTCGGCTGTAAACCATATCCCCCAACAAAGGATAACCCCGATGGGCCATATGCACCCGAATCTGGTGGGTGCGCCCTGTTTGCAAAACACAATGCACCAACGCACATTCCACCAAAGGCTCCACCACCTCATAACGGGTGACCGCCGCGCGCCCCCCCACAACCCGCACCGCCATTTTGGTTCTGACTGTCGGATGCCGTCCGACAGGGGCATCAATCAAGCCGGTCCGGTCGCGTGGGATGCCGCGCACAATGGCCATGTAACGCCGCGAAACCGTATGCGATTCAAACTGGCGCGCCAGACCCTGATGCACACCATCACTCTTGGCAACCACCAAAAGTCCCGTGGTATCCTTGTCCAGACGGTGTACGATCCCCGGTCTGAGCCAACCACCAATACCCGAAAGTTCACCACCACAATGGCCCAAAATGGCATGCACCAACGTTCCGCAGTGAACCCCGGCCCCAGGATGCACCACCATGCCCGCCGGTTTGTTGATCACCACAAGGTGCGAATCCTCAAAACGTATGTCCAACGCAATAGACTCGGCAACCAGTTCGGTGATCTTGATGTCGGGGAGTGTCCATTCCAACACCTCACCGCCCCGCAAACGCTGCGACGGCGAACGGGCAGGGAAACCATCAACCCGTACCATCCCTTCGTGTATCAAACGCTGAATCGCTGCCCGGCTCAAGGATTCGTCCATGGCCACCATCGCCTTATCCAGACGCGCTCCGACCATCTCCGGGGGCAAGGGCAGACGAACAGGTTTCATGGTCGGGTTATAAATAACAATCTAACGATAAAAGCGAGCACTTTATGACCGGAATGCGATTACTCAAGTCAATTGTCATCCTCGGAGGCGTTTTGCTGATCATGGGTTTTATCGTCCTGTTCATACGCATCGCCAAACAAACCAACCCGACCCAACCACCCAACCCAAAACCTGTGGTTGAAAACACCCTCACCCTGACGCCAGGGAGCCGTATTCAAAACATTCTTTCCACCGGCCAGGGGATTGCCATCTGGGCCGCGACCACCGACGGCAACGCCGAGATTTTTTTCCTGGATGCAAAAGGCAATACGGGAAAACACCTGAAGATTCGCCGTCATCAAACTGGCGATGGGATCACCCCTCTCCCCGCACCGCAAACCCCAGAAAATTGACGCTGGTATCACCATCAAGCTTCCATTCTCGGGACAAGGGAGAATAGGTGATTCCCACCAAGTCGCGCATGCGTAAATCCGCTTTTCGCAGTTCCAGGTCAAGTTCGGAAGGACGTATGAATTTATCGTGACGATGCGTGCCTTTAGGCAGCCAGCCCAAAATATATTCCGCCCCGACGATGGCCTTGAGCCAGGATTGCCAGGTGCGGTTCAGCGTGGCAAAGAAAAACAACCCGCCGGGTTTAAGAACCGAAGCGGATTCTTTAATGAATTCATAGACATCAGGCACATGTTCCAGCACTTCCATTGCCATGACGACATCAAAGGAATCCCTCCCATCTTTTTTTAGTTGGCCCGGTGATTGCATTCGGTAATCTACGTCCGATCCGGTCTGGCGTTGGTGGGTTTTGGCGACCTCAATGATCGTATCGGAGCGGTCGATGGCGACAACCTTGGCACCGCGTTGCCAAAGTCCTTCGGCCAACAGACCGCCGCCGCAACCGATGTCAAGAATGGAAAGTCCATCGAGGCCCGCTTTGAAAAAGCCGGCGCAACGTTGTTGGACATAATCCAAACGGAGGGGATTGATCTGGTGAAGCGGCTTGAACTTGCCATCGGGATCCCACCATTCGTGGGCCATGGATTCAAATTTGGCAATTTCGTCTGGATCAACGCTGGACATTGCTGACTCCGGATTGTCTTGTTATTGGTTTGCACTGAGCAGGGGAAAGATTAACATGATTCCATCCAATCGGGTACAAGACAAAAACGATCGCACCCCACCTTTGCTCCCCCCCCGGCGCGAGTTTCTCAAATTTTTTGCCTGCGTATCGGCCGCCGGATTGATTCTGCCCCCTTCCATAACACAGGCCTCCCTGAGGCCAAACAGGATTACCGATCTGCGCGTCTGGACCGCCCCCGATCACACCCGCGTGGTGTTTGATCTCAGCCAGATGGCCAAACACAATCTGTTCCGGTTGAGCAATCCCGAGCGTTTGGTCGTGGATCTTCTGGATGTTTCCCTGGACGTGGATCCGGCGCGTATGAACCAGTCGGACCCTGTGGTGACGCGCATCCGTACCGGCACGCCCAGCCCCAATGTGGTACGCACCGTTTTTGAATTGAATTCGGAAATTCGTCCCCGCTCTTTTGTCCTTAAAGCCACGGGAGACAAAAACCATCGCTTGGTTTTAGACCTGTTCCGCAAAGAATTTGTCGAGACTGAAAATGTCGCTGAAGTCCCCAAAAAGCCGAACAACAGTCGTGAGGCGGTCATCGTCATCGATCCCGGGCATGGGGGAGAGGATCCGGGTGCCATTGGTTTCAACGGCACCATGGAAAAAGATGTTGCCTTCCAGGTCGCCAAAAGGATGGCCCAGCAGATCAACCAAACCCCTGGTTTCAGAGCCTTTCTGACCAGGACAGGGGACTATTATGTTTCGTTGCGTCGCCGGGTGGCCATTGCCCGACAACATTCGGCGGATTTGTTCGTCAGCCTCCATGCCGACGCCTTTCGCACCGCCGACGCCCGTGGAGCTTCGGTTTATACCTTGTCGGAAAGCGGCAAGCCCACCCCTGATCGCGCCATCAACAACCTTGTGCAGCGGGAAAACAGTGCCGACATGATCGGAGGTGTTGACTTAAACTTGGTATCTGACCCTGAAGTTCGGGGAATCCTCATGGACCTGTCCCAACGCGACTCACTCAACCGGGCGTTGGTCTATGGAAAAAACCTACTCCAGGAAATGGCCAATGTTTCGTCTTTGAACCTACACTTTAATGAGGTCAAACAGGCCGGGTTTGCCGTGCTCAAGGCCCCCGACATACCATCGGTCCTGGTTGAGCTGGCTTTTCTCAGTAATCGCAAGGAGGAAGGTCTGCTGCGGCAACAGGGGTATCAGGAATCCCTGGCACGGGCGTTGGCCCTGGGTACCCGTAAGTTTGTCCAATCTTCTCGATTGGTCTGACCGTCGCCCCGCCGGGGGGGATCATCCCCCCCGGCGGGGTTGGGGAGCGAGAGCACCCAAGGTTTTGGTTTTTGCCCTAAGGGCACGCTGTTTTTATAATGCCCAGTCAGTTGGAAGGATCAGGATCTATCCAACAGACCGATCAGCCAAACATTCCAAACCGTTTCCTGTTGCCAAACCTTTCACCAACTCTGGCCCAATCCTCTTGTTTTCCCTCAAAAGCGCGATGCAACAACCGCCCCAGGCCGGACAGATACTTTGCCCCCATTCCTTTCCAAGCAATACTCCTTGAACGTTTCATAATCACATCACGCAAGACATCAATACGACTGTCATCAAGGTATTGTTTACACTCAGGCCTTGAGAGTATGTCGAGGGAGTAATCGAAGTATCCGTAAAGAGTTGAAATCACAATCGCCATAACAATTTTCTCCGCCCCTTTTTCCGACGGCCAACCGGCAATCATATCCATCAAGGCACTCGGAGACCGGAAATAAAGGGCATCGCCAAAAATTAACTGGCCCTTAACGGGACCGATACCGACGCCCGCCTTGCGCTTCCAGTAGGATTTTTGAATATCCTGAAGCTCCAAACCGAGAAAATTTCAGACGACAGGATCAACATCTGCAAAGAATGGTTGGTTTTTATAAAGAGGCTGGAACTCGATCTCAACTTCCAATGCCAAAACATTTTTACTTAGAAAATGTTTCCCTCCCTCAAGGATATCCAACTCGGCACCTTGAACGTCCAACTTAACAAAATCAACATCTTTTATTACATTGGATCGATGAAGTTGGTCAATCGTATTCGTTTCTATAGTCGGGCTGTTTACAATATCAAAACGTTCGACGTTTGGAAATTGTTTGAGAAAATCTATATTTGGTTCGTACAATGATGAACATCCAGGTGCCTTTGTAACATGAAGCGGAATCTTTAGAACATCCCTGTGCAAAGCTGTACCAAGAATTTGGTCGTTTTCTCTTTTACGGGCAAGCATCCTTTTTAATTCGTCAGCTTCGGGTTCAAAACTGATCACATCGATCAAAGACAGCATGTTGGACCATGGAATGGCATCAATCCCTCCACGAGCACCAACGTCCATATAGATGAGCCTTCTTGACAAAACTGGAAGAAATATTTTTGAAATTTTATTCATATATCACCCGGGGGCAAGCACTTGCTAAGGTTTTAAGGTTTCATCCTGAAACCAAGCCAACATGGAGCGATAATTCACCACGTCACCAATCACGATAATGGCAGGGGGTCTGATATTGAGTTGGTCAATATCCACCACAACCCGACCCAGGGTGGAAACCAAAGTTTGCTGCCGCACCGTCGTCGCCCAACGGATCAAGGCAATGGGAGTCTCCTCGGAACGTCCTGCCGCGACGAGTCTTTGAGTGACATGGGGGAGATTTTTGATAGCCATGTACAAAACGATGACCGGGAAGGTCCGGGCAACGCCCTCCCAGTCAATACGGCTGGCATGAAAATCGTCCAGTCCCGTTATATTATCTCTGGATTCATGCCCGGTAATAAAGGCAACGTGGGCATTGACATCTCGATGCGTCACTGGTATTCCCGCATAGGCCGGTCCCGCAATTCCGGAAGTCAATCCCGGTACAATGCGAAAGGCAATCCCCGCAGAAGCCAAATGACAGGCTTCCTCGCCACCCCGTCCAAACACAAACGGATCCCCCCCCTTCAAGCGCACCACCCGCAGGTTTTCTTTGGCCAGCTGGACCAATAAATCATTGATTTCCCCCTGACGCATGGATGGCAACCCACCCCTTTTTCCCACAAATTTTTTCTGGGTTGTCGCAGGAATCAATGCCAGTATTTCGGGAGAAACCAACGCATCATAGACAACCACGTCGGCGAGTTGCATCGCCCGATAGGCTGCCAAGGTCAACAGTTCGGGGTCGCCCGGTCCCGCCCCGACCAAAACAACCTTCCCAGGATCCATTCCGCGCAGTTTTCCGACAGGCAAGTCCAGGGATTCAAAGCTCGACTCTGAGTCGATCATGACCCGCACGGCCCCCCTGCAAATCGGAACAGACACAAGACCAACATGCCGCTCACGCAACCCCCCTGGAATGTAGAAATCGGGTATATTTTTTATCCACACCGCGAATATGCAACACAATCCAATCTTTCAACAAAAAAGCGGTCTGGCTCAGTTCCGCCTCTCCAGCCAAGAAAGCATTTTTATAGCTCATTATTTTATTTTCAAGAAAGCGATGCACCTCTCGATGAGATCGCAGCTCAGGATAATCATACCGGACAAAAAGCTCCTCTTCCCTTTGGAAATGCTGTTTGGCAAAAACAATCAGCTCATCCAGCCGACGCGACAGTCGAACATCGGTTTCCTTTGCCGCCATGGCATCAAGAACCTGATTGATCAAACTTATAATTTCTTGATGGTCCGAGTCGGCCATCCAAATCCCTACGGAAAGTTCATCATTCCAAACCAGCCGCCCAGACGCATCCTCACAATTCAAAACCATAGCTTAAACCACCGATGAACATGATGCCCTGCGGGCAAAAAAACAAAATCAAAACCCTGGGGCTGCGCCCCTAGACCCCCCTTGGGGGGCAGTAAAATCAAAATCAAAGTCAAAA
>JACSDG010000029.1 GCA_015660855.1 Magnetococcales bacterium | reverse complement strand
TCAGTCAATTTGAATATTGGAACCTCTCGGACACACCCCCCGGACCCCCGCAACAATTTTTGCCAAGCTTTATTTTTCCGCAACGTCGAGAACATCGGCAACGGCCCGACGCACATCCTCGGGAGAAAACGGCTTGGTCATCACCCGCACCGCCCCAAAATCCTTGGCCATGTCCAAATTAAACGAGGCTTCCAAACCCCTCCCACCACCCGACATGGCAACAATACGCACCCCCGGAAAAGTCTCAGTCATCTCCATGATCAACTCGACACCATCCTTGATCGGCATCAAAATGTCGGTGATCACCAAATCAAAAGGGTGCGCACGATAAAGACGAATCCCTTCCGCCCCATCCTGGGCCTCTTGAAGCTGATGCCCATCCTCACCCTCAAGAATGGCGCGCAGATAGGCCCGAATGGTGTGATCGTCGTCAACAATCAATATCTGAGCCATGACCGGACTCCATCTCCCAAAAAAACCTGCATCATCCCCGCAAGAAAAAAAAAGCAGGATGATAAAGAAACCCTTATAAATTAATCACTTCAATGCGTACTACCCTTCCCCCCCTCTTTTCCCTGGGTCAAATGATAAACCGCGACCGACGACACCTCAACTTCCTGCATCATCTCCTGCCTGCATCGCATCAATAGATCCATAGACATTCCAGTGGCTTTGGCAATTTTTTTCAAACCCTCCTCCTTTTGGAAATGCCGCAAAGCCAACGTAATCTTGACATAATCATCCAAAATAACCCGCCGAAACCCCGGATCGGACACCATCGTCAAACATCCCTCCACCTTGTCCCAACCCGATCCCTTCTCCATCACCTTGCCAATGGCCACCATGGCTTGCTCGTAAATACGATTGTCTTCCTCGGAGTAACCCGGATCGGCCACATGAAACCGCAACTGGTAGTCGTCTTCAACGCTCACGCTATGGCATCCTTTTTCTTCGGCCCTGCCGCCGGATCTCTTTGGGTATTTTTTTCAAAGAACAACACAATGGGGCTTGCCACAAAAATGGATGAATACGTCCCCACGACAATACCAAAAAACAACGCCAGCGAAAAATCGTGAATCACCTCGCCCCCAAACAACAACAACGCCAACAAAACCAGCAACACCGTGCCCGATGTGATGATGGTTCGCGACAGTGTCTGGTTGATGGCGATATTGATCACTTCAGCCATATCCTGTTTTTTACGCTTGCGCATTTCCTCCCGAATACGATCATAGACGACGATGGTGTCGTTGATGGAATACCCAATCAAGGTCAGGATGGCCGCCACGATGACCAGGGTAAATTCTTTTTGCAGGATGGACATCAAACCCATGGTGACAAAGGCGTCATGAATCAAAGCCAGAATGGCCCCATAGGAAAAGCGCAGTTCAAAACGCCAAGCCACATAGATAAGGATGGCCACTATGGAATACCCCAGGGCCAGGAACCCCTTTTCCACCAATTCCGCCCCCACCTGCGGACCGACAAACTCAACCCGCCGCAATTCAACCGGCTCGCCACCGGCCAAAGGTTCCAGAGCCTTGGTTACCCGTTCCGCCAACTCCGCCGGTTTGCCATCCTTCACCTCCTGTTTTTCCACCCGAATAATAATTTCTTCCCGCGTACCGAACTCCTGAATAACCACATCCCCCAGCCCCAGTGTCGCCATGGCTCCGCGAATCTGGTGCAGGGAAGGGGGCGTTTTAAAACGTACCTGGACCAGGGTACCACCGGAAAAGTCGATACCCGGGTTAAGCCCCTGTGTTGCCAGAGAGACAACGCTGGCCAGAATCATCAGACCGGAAAACAGAAAGGCATACCAACGGATACGAATAAAATCGATATGGATTTTGGTGGAGATCATTTCCATGTTATTGATCTGGACCCTTATAGTCTGGTCTGCGTTGTGGCCGTTTAGATGCTCAATGAGTGTACCCGCCGGTTTTTGATCACCATGGCCAGCATCACCCGGGTAACAAAAATGGCAGTGAACATTGAAGCGATAAGCCCGATGGACAGAGTCACGGCAAACCCCTTGACCGGTCCGGTACCAAACTGAAACAACACCACGGCGGTAATCAGGGTGGTGAGGTTGGAGTCGAGGATGGTGATGAAAGCGGTGTCATAGCCCGCATCGATGGCAGCCAGGGGAGGCTTGCCCAAACGCAACTCCTCACGAATGCGCTCGAATATCAACACGTTGGCATCCACCGACATCCCCATAAGCAAGACCATGCCGGCAATCCCTGGCAAAGTCAGTGTCGCCTGGATCCAAACCAGAATCGCCATCAGAATGATGATGTTTAACACCACGGCGACATTGGCCAGCCAGCCAAAGGCCTTATAGTAAACCCCCATGAAGACCAACACCAAAGCACCGCCAATCAGGATGGAAGCCAATCCTTCTTCGATGGAATCCCGCCCCAAAGTGGGACCGACGGTACGTTCCTCCATGACGGAAACCGGGGCCGGCAAGGCACCCGCACGCAGAATGATGGCCAGATCATGAGCCTCTTCGGTGGTAAAACTGCCGCTGATCTGCGCCCGCCCCCCGTCAATCCTTTCACGGATCACCGGGGCCGAATAGACGTTGTTATCCAGGACGATGGCCATGCGCTCGCCCACATGTTCGCCCGTCAACTGACCAAACTTTCGCCCCCCCTGACTGTTGAAACTGATGGAGACATAAGGTTCGTTAAACTGGTGATCGAAATTGACACGGGCATCAGTCAACAGGTCACCGGAAAGGACGGTCCGTTTTTTCAGAAGGTAAGGCTGACGCGTCTTCTTGCCTGTGGTCCGGTCGAGTTGTTCACCGTAGAGCAGAATGTCCCCGGCGGGGACGCGTCCCGCCATGGCACCCGGGAGATCGCCCTTTTCATCAACCATTTTAAATTCAAGCCGGGCGGTGCGTCCGATGAGGGCTTTGGCGCGCGCCGGATCCTTAAGCCCCGGAAGCTGCACCAGGATGCGATCTTCCCCTTGTTTTTGGATGGTGGGTTCAGCCACACCGAACTGGTCAATACGGGAGCGAATGGTTTGGATCGATTGTTCCACCGCAAAACTGCGAATTTCCTTCTGTGCATTGTCATCAATCACGAGACGTATGGTCAGACCGTCGGCATCCACGGAGATTTTGACATTGTGTATTTCCTGAGAGATCGCCTTCTGCACGGATTCGGCATCGGAAGCCTGGGACAACCTGACAACCAGGGCGTCGGCCCCGGAATGTTCCACCCCCCGGTAACGCAGTTTATCCTTGCGCATAATGCCGCGCACATCGTCCACCATGTTTTCAGCCGCTTGTTCCACCGCTTTTCCCGATTCCACATGCAACAGGAGATACAATCCACCCTGGAGATCCAACCCACGGGCAATAACCTGCTGCGGCAACCACGACGGCCACCAGGGAGGAGTACCCCCCAGGAGACTCGGTGCCGCATAGAGAAGGGAGATCACGGTGACCAGAGCCACGGTTAACGGTTTCCACAAGGGAAGATGCTTCATAGGGGATCAACCCATCCTGCTGATGGTGGGAGTCACTTGTTTTTTTCCTTGTCATCGACAGGACCGGACGCTTTGGCGGTCACCAGGGAGATGGTACTGCGACGAACCTTGACCCGGAGGGGACGAAAATTTTTATCGTTCACCTCCACCTCTCCCAGGTCCACGGTGATGGTGTCATCATCGACGCGGTGAACCTTGCCGAGCAACCCTCCCCCAGTCATGATCGAATCCCCGCGCTGGAGGTTCTGAATCATTTCCTTGTGGACTTTTTGCTGTTTTTGTTGCGGACGGATCAGGAGAAAATAAAAAATGGCAAACAAAAGCACCATGAAGATAACGTTGCCAATAGCCGCCTGCGTACCGGTAGCACCTGCCTGTGCATGAGCCTCGCGGATTAAATCAAACATCCAAGCACCTCTGGTGATGGTTAGTGACACATTTCAGCCGGAACCATCCGGGCCTGCGACAACAGCGCAAACGCCGACGATCCAACCCCTCCACCCAAAAGCAAACAATAGGAAGCTTGCCGCCACTTTTCAAGGTATCATCACCATCCCGAGGCGAGAAAAAGATTGGAAAAACTTGAAAACCCGATCCCATCCCCACCCCCGCCGGGCAAAAACGCGACCATAGAGCCTCCCTTGTCCAGGGATTTGCGTCCCTGATTGAGATGTTTTTTTCATTTTAAAGAAAAATGTCTGTACAGTAACTGGAAAATCACCGAAAAAGGATGAGGCAGAAGAAAGACGGGTGCAAACCTGGAATATTTCTGGTGAGCATGTGAATATGGATCTGGATCCTGTGGAAAGTGTCGGTTGCTCTTCTTTGCGGGCGTTGTCGCTAAAAAAATACCATGGCCTATTCCGAAACAGAACTGTTCGCATTGATGGAAGCAATACCCGCCTTCCCCCACAGCGGCTATCGCATCCTGCAATTGACCAACGACATCAACTGCCCCCCCAAAGAGTTGGTCCGGGTGATCGAGCAAGATCCCATCCTGACCATGCACCTGCTCAAACTGGTCAATTCGGAGCACTTTGGCCTAGCGAGAAAAATCACCGCCATCAAACAGGCGGTGGTATTCCTCGGCATCAACACCATAAAAAATCTGGCGTTGATCATCGCACCCATGGAACTGCTCACCAGGGACAAGGTTCCCCCACGTTCCCTGACCGACATTCTACGCCACAGCCTGACCACTGCCATCATCGCCAGAAAACTGGCACAAAACCTGGGCTGTTCCGAGAACCAGGCCACCGATTGCTATGTTGCCGGCCTGCTCCACGACTTCGGCAAGATAGCCCTGTATCAACTTTGGCCCGATAAATACGGATCTTTGCTTGGAAAACTGGAAACCATCGAAGCCCACTCCTTTGTCGATCGGGAACTTCAGGAAGTTTCAACCAGCCATGCCGCCATCGGCGAATTGCTGGGACGCCAATGGAATTTGCCAGATTTGATCGTCCAAAGCATGGGAGGACACCACAACCCCGACCTGTGTGCCACCTCCCCCTTGCTCAACTGCGTCTTCGCCGCCAACCTGATCGCCAGAAAAATGGACGCCATCCGTTCCGGCAGATTCTCCCGGAAAGAAATCCTCCCTTCGGCTATGATCCAACATTTTGGCAAGGATCTTGATTCTCTGACGGCGTCGATGGGGCTGATCGCCGATGAAATTGACCATGCGCTGCTGCTGACCACCATTCAGGAGGATGGTTCGATGGCCTCGTCCATGAAGCAACCATGAAATTAACCTTTCGCGGTGTTCGCGGTTCCATCGCCGTCCCCGGACCCAATACCTTGCGCTATGGCGGCAACACCACCTGTCTGGAAATTCGCGGCGACAACAACGAATTGATCATCCTTGACGCCGGCACCGGCATTTACCAACTGGCCCTGACCCTTTTTGGTGAACTGCCCATCGAGGCACACCTGTTTCTCACCCATACCCATTGGGACCATATCCAGGGGTTACCCTTTTTCATCCCAACCTTCATCCCCGGCAACACCATCCACATTTACGGTGCTTTCGACCCGGTCGGACAAAAAAATATACGGCAGATTTTGGCCCGGCAGTTTGAATATTGTTATTTTCCGGTGCGTGAAGCGGAGTTGAAAGCGACCATGCGCTTTACGACCCTCAAGGAACGCCAGACGGTCCAAGCCGGGGGAGTCACCATCAGCAACATCCTCATGAACCACCCGGTTCTCAATTTTGGCTACCGTATCGAGTGCAATGGAAAAAGTATTTTTTTCACTGGCGACCATGAACAACTCTACAACATCTACGCACCCGAGGAAGATGGCTGGTCCGAGTATCAGCAATACGTCAACGAAAAAAACAAGGCCATCACCGATTTCATGCATGGCGTAGACCTGCTGGTTGCCGATACCTCCTACACCATCCAAGATTATCCGCAAAAAAAAGGTTGGGGCCACTCCACCTTCGACGCCAATATTGACATGGCTCGTATCGCCCAGGTCAAATCACTTTATTTTACCCACCACGAGCCGGTCCGTAGCGACAATGACCTGGAGCGGGTTTACCAGGAGGCTCTTGAACGTAAAAAAGTGGCCATTCACGGGCCTCCCTGCCATCTGGCTCGTGAGGGGCTGACCATCGAACTTTAGATTTTTATATTGGTCCGAATTTTGCTTTACAACCCTTAAATGCCACGGTCAAGAATGCCCGCACCGGGATGGACCAAGGATAAAACCCCCGCCAAGCAAGGACTCAAACCATGAAAAATTTTGCCATAGAACTGGATCTTCAGGGAGACCGTGCCCTTTTCATGGTGAGGGAAGAACATCTCGGGCCTATGATTTCCAACATCAACGCCCTTCAGGGTGACAAAGGGGTCATTCGCATCATTCCCGAGCAACAGTGGCTCGATGGCGGCGATGCAACCCCGATGGGAAAATAAACGGGCAGGAAAGTTTTGGCGTAGCCATTCAGCCCCCCCCCTCTTTATTCTAAGGTTAAAACTTAAGGAGACACCATGGAACAGCGACTCTCACTTGTCACCCTCGGGGTTCGCAATCTGCCCAAGGCGCGTGCTTTCTACGAAAGCCTGGGATGGCGAGCCTCTTCGGCCAGTTGCGACCATGTTTGTTTTTTCCAGACCGGCTGCATGGCCGTGGCTTTGTATCCCACGGAAGCTCTTTTGGGAGATTCCGGGAAGGCAGGGGCTGTTCCCGTTCCGGGCGGGATCACTCTGGGACTTAACGTACCCCTGCGTGACGACGTAGACCGGGAACTGGCCGCCGTGCTAACCCACGGGGCCACACTCCTGCACCCCGCCATCGACACGCCATGGGGTGGACGCACTGCCTATTTCTCCGACCCGGACGGTCACCCATGGGAAATCACTTGGGCCCCCATGTTTCCCTTGGGGGCGGCGGGCGAACTGCTTCTGCCGTAAAAACATAATGCCCCACGGGCAAAAACCTTGGGGGCTTCGCCCCCAAACCCCCATAGGCAATAAAGCTTTTTTGTTTTAATTCAAAACCAAAACCTTGGGGCGCTGCCCCAAACCCCGCCGGGGGGGATGATCCCCCCCGGACCCCCGCAATAATTTTTTCCGAACTTTATACGACGCTCTTATCCGGCAGTAATGTTGGCCCCGTGCTCGATGAGAAGGGCGATAATTTTACGGTGATCGTTTTCCAAAGCCAAACTTAATGCAGTACGACCCCACCAGTCGGCAGTATTGACATCGGCACCCGACAGGAGCAGCCTTTCCACAAGTGCCGTTTCCCCATGTTCCGCTGCCCACATAAGGGTGGTGCGTCCCTGTAAATCCATGGCATCCAAATACCGCCCCTGGTAAACAAGCGCGGTGACGATTTCAGGATCGCGAGGGACGGCGTTGGCTTGCCGAACGGCCGCCGCCTGCTCTTCCTGCCTAGTTTGGCCTGGTACGATGTCCGTATTGGAAATATCGACGATACTAGAAAACATGATGCCAGGAATAACCATCGCCAGTCCGGGAATTTTCATTCACTTCTCCGTGGTATTGGGTTGAAGATTCCAGCGCGTGCACCCAACAGTATCGCAAAGGAGTTGCCAGAGTGGCATGTTTTTTTTATAATTTAATAACAATGATTTACAGAAAAAAGAAAGAAACGAAAGCGAACGCCAACCCCTGCTCTTGGGAAAATTTTTCCAACTTGGCAGGGAAATAATTGCCGCAAGACCGGGTTGATGCAAATCAGTATTCAGTGCTGGTCCAGAAGGAGTACCGCAACCGGGTCACCGTGAGAGAGTTGCGTCACCTCTTCGGGGACCATGATCAGGGCGTTGGCCATGGCCATGCTGGAAAGGATGCCCGACCCCTGGGGACCGGTCGTTTCCACAAACGCCGCCGGGGCGTCGAAGTGGACCCGACCGCGCAAAAAGTTCATGCGGCCCGCCTTTTTTTTGAGTTGCCCATGGAAAGGGAGGGACAGCACAGGCAGAGGGATTTCATTTGCACCCATCATTTTGTTGAGGGCCTGCTTGACGATCAGGTGGTAGACCACCAGGCACGCCACCGGATTTCCCGGCAGGCCAAAAAACATGGCCTGTCCCAAACGACCATAGGCCTGGGGTTTGCCCGGCTGCATGGCGACTTTCCAAAAAACAATTTCCCCCAATTCTTTGAGCACCTGTTTGACCAGATCAAAATCGCCTACCGAAACGCCACCGGTGGAAATGATGGCGTCCGCCTGTTGTCCCCCCCTGGTCAGGGCATGGGCAATGGCTTCACGTTGATCTGGGACCAATCCCAGGTCCAACACGTCCACCCCCAGGGATTGCAGCGCGGCACGCAGGCTGGTGCGGTTGGAATCGTACACCCAACCCGGTTTCAAGGGAATTCCCGGAGTCATGATTTCGTTGCCCGTGGACAGCAAAGCCACGCGAATCTTTTGAAAAACGGGAATGTCCACCAGCCCCAGGGAGGTGAGCAACCCAAGATCGGCAGGGCCGAGTTTTCGCCCCCTGGGAAGAACCGGCTGCCCCACCGCCAAGTCCTCCCCGGACAGACGGATGTGCGCTCCCCGTTTTTGTCCAGGGGGGATGATCACTTGCCCCGGTTGCGTTTTCACATCTTCCTGGGGGACGACGCAATCACATCCCACAGGGATCGGGGCACCGGTCATGATTCGGACGGCCTGGCGAGTCTGCAAGGGGTGTTCAAACCGATCCCCCGCTGGAAGGTCCGCGATGACGGTCAAGGTCACCGGACGGTCGGATTGCAAATCGTCGTAACGGACACCATAGCCATCCATGGCCGAATTGTCGGCATTGGGGACGTTGAAAGGGGCAGTGATACTGGCGGCCAACACACGGTTCAGGGCATCAATCACAGGAACCGTTTCGGTCTTCCCCACAACATTCGTGCCTTCAAGAACCCGATTTTTGGCTTCGGCAAACAAGATCATGGGCCTGTAATCCTCTTTTTGGTAACCGGATGGGCGCAAACGGGACAATCCGGTTTTTTATGAATGGCGACCTGGTGCATGTGCATGGATTGAGTTTCGATCAACAGAACTTTTCCCGCAAGGGAGTCACCCAAACCCAGCAAAAGTTTTAACGCCTCATGGGCCTGAATGCCCCCCACGAGAGCCGTCACAACAGGCCAGACCCCCAGGGTGTCGCATCCTTTTGGGGGTGCCTCGCGACAATCGACCAAGCAACGGTAGCAGGGAGAGCCGCTTTGGGGAAGGACCACGGAAACCTGCCCTTCCCAATGCGACGCCGCCCCCCAGACCAAAGGAATCCCCTGGACCACGCAAGCCCGATTGACGGCCTGCCGGGTTGGAAAATTATCGCTGGCATCCACGACCAGATCCACCTGGGCCACCGCCCGCAGCAACGATGGTTCGTCCATTCTTGCCTCATGCAGGGTCAGTGCGAGATTTTGCCGAATTTTTTTCAAACATTCCCCGGCCACCTGAGTTTTTGGGCGTCCCAGATCCGTTTCCCCGTACAAAGTCTGGCGGTGAAGATTATCCAAAGTGACCCGATCCCCATCCGCCAGGACCAGATGCCCCACCCCCGCCCTGGCCAGATGAATGGCCACCGGGGAACCCAGCCCCCCCAAACCGACAATCATGACGCTGGCCCCCAAAAGGCGTTCCTGCCCCGCAAACCCCACCTGGGGCAAAATTATTTGCCGGCTGTAACGCAGGATGGAAGTCTCATCCATGATAAAAACTCCTGATTGGCGAAAATTCATTTTCATGATGGCCATGATCTGGCAGAATCGTCGGCAACTTTAACTGGTGCAAACCGGAGTCCCGGTATCAACGACTTCGGTATTCGCACCGACTGGGTCAACCCAAAGCAGGAGAGGATCATGCACCGGTCTTTATCCATCGAATCAGGCAAGTGCACGGGGTGTTTGCAGTGCGAAATGGCGTGTTCCCTGCGTTTTGAACACAAGATCAACCCTTCCCGCTCCAGAATCCGGGTATTTGCCTTTCACGATACCGGTCGATTCGTCCCCTACACCTGTACTCAATGCGCCGGAGCCTGGTGCCAAGCCGCCTGCCCGGTCGAGGCCATCGGTGCCGATGATGCCACCGCTGCCCGCATCGTCAACGACAAACTTTGCGTCGGCTGCAAAATCTGCACGATTGCCTGTCCCTTTGGCACCATCAACTACAATGTGGATACCGGAAAGGTGATGAAGTGCGACCTATGCAGCGGTTCCCCCGCCTGTGTCGATGCTTGTCCCACCCAGGCCATTACCTTCATCGACGCCGAAACCACCGGTCTGAGCAGAATGCGTTCATGGGCCGGCAAAAGCCAGCCCGATGTCAACACCCCATCGTCTTGAACCCCCGCATCGAACAGGAGCATTGAACATGGCATGGCAAAGAAAAATTTTGCGCGTCAACCTGACCGAGGGGTCCTGCACCAGCGAACCCGTCAACATGGCATGGGCGGCGGACTACCTCGGAGGACGTGGCCTGGGTTCCAAATATCTCGTCAGTGAAGTCGATCCCGGGGTCGATCCCTTTTCCCCAGACAACAAACTGATCATGGCCACCGGCCCCTTGACCGGTACCCCCGCCTCCACTGGCAGCCGCTATGTGGTCATCACCAAAAGCCCGCTGACGGGAACCATCGCCTGTTCCAACTCGGGCGGCTTTTTTGGGGCGGAACTTAAATTTTCCGGTTGGGACATGATCATTTTCGAGGGACGTGCCAAAAGTCCGGTGTATCTTCACATCGAAAACGATCAGGCAACCCTTGAGAGTGCCGACGATATTTGGGGTAAGTCCACCTGGGAGACCGAAGGTTGGATCAAAAAACGCCATCAAGATCCCCAGCTTCGCATCGCCTCCATCGGCCCCGCCGGGGAGAATCGTGTTCTTTTTGCCTGTGTCGTCAACGATTTGCATCGTGCGGCGGGACGTTCTGGCGTCGGCGCGGTCATGGGATCGAAAAATCTTAAAGCGGTGGCGGTACGCGGAACCCTGGGTTTGGATACCATCAAGGACATGCCCAGATTCATGGACGTGGTTGGCCAGGGCAAGGTGGCTTTGGCGGAAAACGCAGTCACTGGCAAAGGACTGCCCACCTACGGCACCCAGGTACTCATGAACGTCATCAACGAAGTCGGTGCGCTCCCGACCCGCAACCATCGCCAGGTGCAGTTTGAACACGCCGACCAGGTTTCGGGGGAAGCCATGCACGAACCCCGCAAGAGAGACGGCAAACCCAACCTGATCGCCAACGCCGCCTGTTTTGGCTGTACCATTGCCTGCGGTCGCATCTCCAAAGTGGACAAAGACCATTTCAGCGTCAAGACCAAACCTGAATTTTGGGGAGCCTCGGGGGGGTTGGAATATGAAAGTGCCTGGGCTTTGCTCCCGAATACCGGCGTCAGCGACCTGGAAGCGGGCACTTATGTCAACTCGCTGTGCAATTATTACGGCATGGATCCCATTTCTTTTGGCGTCACCGTGTCCGCCGCCATGGAATTATTTGAAGTTGGGGCTATTTCCGAGGCCAACACGGGGGGAATCAAACTGGGTTTTGGCTCTGCTGAGGCGTTGGTGGCCATGGCAGAACTTACAGGGAAGGGGGAAGGATTTGGCCGGGAGTTGGGGATGGGGTCGAAACGGCTGTGTGCCCGATATGGGCGTCCGGAGCTTTCCATGTCGGTCAAGGGCCAGGAATTTCCCGCCTATGATGGTCGCAGTCTGCAAGGAATTGGACTCAACTATGCGACCTCCAACCGGGGTGCCTGCCATGTGCGCGGCTACACGGTGGCATCCGAGGTATTGGGGATCCCGGTAAAGACCGATCCCAACGCCACCGAGGGCAAGGCGGGACTGGTCAAAGCCTTCCAGGACATTACCGCCACTTGGGACTCAACCGGGCTGTGCCTGTTTACCTCTTTTGCCTGGGGAATGCCGGAGGTTTCCATGCAGCTGGATGCGGCATTGGAGGGGCAATGGCCGGTGGAGCGACTGATGGAAATTGGCGAACGTATTTATAACATGGAGCGGGATTTCAATCTTAGGGCGGGATTGACGGGCAAGGATGATACCCTGCCGGACCGAATTCTCCACGAGCCTGCCACCTCGGGACCCGCCAAGGGGATGGTCAACCGGTTGGGAGAGATGTTACCTGAATATTATCGGTTGCGTGGGTGGAGTGAGGATGGTGTGCCCACCGGAGAAACCCGCCAACGCCTTGGACTATAGATTCCGCCATGAACCATCTGATCATCGGTACGGGTCCCGCCGGCGTTGTCGCCGCCGAGACCCTGCGTCGGCACAATCCCGACTGTGATATCACGATTATTGGTGAGGAAGACGGTCTCCCCTATTCCCGCATGGCACTTCCCTATTTATTGTCGGGTCGCATCGACGCGGATGGAACCCTGTTACGGCGGGACGCCGAACATTATGAAAAGCTGGGAATTCAACGGCACCGTGGGCGGGTACGTCAGATCAGTGCGGAAGCACAGACGCTCCAGTTGGAAGATGGCGATGAATGGCTCTATGATCGTCTTCTCATCGCCACGGGTTGCAAACCGGCCGATCCGGGTATCCCGGGAATGGATCTACCCGATGTCAAAACTTGTTGGACGTTGGCGGACGGATTGGAGCTGGTTCGGCGTTTACGACCGGAATTACGGGTGGTGATGATTGGGGCGGGTTTCATCGCCTTGACCATCATGGAAAGTTTGCTGCGGCGTGGCGTTCGGTTAACCATTGTCGAGGCTCAGGATCGATTGATTCCGGCGATGGTGAATGCCACGGGGGGGGCATTGCTCCAGAAATGGTGTGAGACCCGTGGAGTGAGTATGCGACTCCAGACGCGGGTGCTGCGAATGGAGGGACAGACGGGTGCCGGTGTGACCTTGACCTTGGCTGGGGGTGAAGTATTGGCTGCCGATTTGGTGATCGTCGCTGCCGGGGTGGTTCCTGCGGTAGATTTTTTGCGGGATAGCGGTTTGGAGATTGATCGTGGAATTCGGGTGGATCGTTTGTTGCGGACCTCCGATCCCAATATATTTGCGGCGGGAAATGTGGCCCAGGCCCGAGATCTTTCCAGTGATCAGGAGGTCATACAGGCCTTGCAGACGACGGCGGTGGAGCATGGACGCATTGCCGGGATGAACATGGCGGGAATGGATGTGTATTTTCGGGGTACCTTGGCGATGAATGTTCTTGATGCCATGGGGATGGTCTGTTCTTCCTTCGGGTTGGTGCATGGGGTTGCCGGTGGTGATGAAAGCGAAAGTTTGTCGGGAGATGGTTTACGGTATCTCAGGTTACAGTTTGACGAGGATCGTCTGGTGGGGGCGACGGTGATTGGCACTGTCAGGCATATTGGGGCCATTCGGGGTTTGATCCAGTCCAACACATCTTTGGGAAAATGGAAAAAACGGTTGATGCAAAATCCTGAGTATTTCATGGAGGCCTGGTTGGATTTGGTCAAGCATGGCACCCCGGTATACTGAGGGAGGGAGATGGTGGTTCAAGTAACTTTCAAATGTTTTGCCACGTTGCGTCGCTATCTGGCCGCTCATGGTGGCAAGGAAGTTTCTCTCACCCTGGAAGAAGGATCGACACCGAATCAGGTTTTACAGCGTTTTGGGGTTCCTGCGGGGGAGACCCATCTGGTTTTGGTCAACGGCGTCCATTTGGACACTCCGCAATGGGGGCAGCGGTGTTTGCAAAACGGCGATGTCCTGTCGGTCTGGCCCCCCATCGCTGGGGGTTGAGGCAAAGATAATACGGTATCCCCGGATTTCTCCAGATTTCTGAGTGTAACAGATGGCGATGCCAACAAGGGGTCTGTTTGGGATCGTGCGATTTGGGATACGGGTAGTTGGCTGTGATGGATCTACTGTCTGATTGCATAAATAAACGGTATTTCCTTCGGGGATCAACGCTTGAACAAATTGGCTATTATCAATGCAGCCGGACACTACATTGATGGCGGATGGTTTGTCAAAGTGAGGAATTTCGTGGCAGGGTTTTGGCAAAGGAGAAACGCAATGACGACGATCACATTTGACACCCTGGAATTCACGGAACAGCTCAAGGCGGCTGGAGTTCCTGACGACCAAGCCAAGGGGCATGTCAAAGCGATGGTGCGTGTTCTTGAACAGGTTGAAGATTCTCGCCTCAAAGATTTGGCCACTAAAAGCGATATTCGACAGCTTGAACTTAAGCTTGAGGCCAGGATTGTTGAATCCAAAGCCGAAACCATCAAGTGGATGGTTGGCCTTCTCCTGGCCCAGACAGGCTTGATCATTACCGTCCTTAAACTGTTCCCGTCGCATTAAACTGTGTCGCCCCCCTTCGGAAATCTGGGGACAGTGTATGCGTTTCCTGACATATCAAAATTGATATACCGTTCCCAGTATTTCATTAATGCGACGGAAACATCTTGAGAATGGCAATGATGAACATCGCCTGGCCGGTGGCCACCCCGAACATCCACTTGACAGTTTCAGCTTTAGCCTCAGAAATCGCCAGCCTCAAGTCTGCCTTTGTGGCCAGTTCAGCCAAGTGTGTGTCCACGGCATCTTTGAAGGTGCTGGAAATAGCTTCGGCTTGCAATTCGTCAAAACCTGCCGCCTTCAAACGCCTGATGGCGTCGTGGGTATCAAACGTGATCGTCGCCATCGTTGTTCTCCTTCCAAGGTTGCAACCGACCTCAGCGTACCACAAAATTTCCCCCTTGACAAACTTCAACAGCCTGACAATGAGGAATCTGGGGACAGTATACCAATTTTAATAGCTATCAAAATTGATTTACTTTCCCCAGATTTCCTACCAAGATTTCCATGGAGTACAAAATGAACATTCAAAGTTTTCGGTGGATAAGTACTATTGCTATTCTTGAACCTGTTATACGCAGTTTATTCCATAAGTCTATAGTTGTCGGAATGTTAAAAACTCACTACCGATGCTCAAAGTTGGGAAACACTCCGCAAGAACCTGATTTTGTGGCATCTTTAACCCTTGATACAACGCCAGCTATAGCAGAGGATGTTGGTCGGTTTGTAGGGAAGGCGGGGTTTTCCTTTAACATTTCGTCGGTCTTCTGCCATCAAAAACCAATAGTTAAGTTTGTTGGAGACGATAAAACTAATAAGGCTTGTGAGTTGGGTGATATATTGTTCGTTCACCTGCATAGAGAAAATGGAACAGTGGTCCATCGAAACGCGTTGCTGTTCCAGGCGAAGGTGTCCGCATCACAACCGTGCTACATTGATTCTGCAGGAAGTGCTCAATTAGATCTATATAGTAATCGACCAGTTTTTACGTACTCACGTGGGCCATTCAATGGACAAGAAAGACAGATCGAGTGCGATAACAGATGGAAGAAAGATGTTTGCTATATGCAAATTGATCCTAGTGAACCTTTTGAGAGAAAAAGCGGATTGTCGGGAATGTCGGACACTTTTCCTATTGGATCATGTCTTCCATGTAATAAACTAGAAATTGACACTGATCTTGCGAATGAATTAATTTTCTTTCTGATCGCAAAATCAGGTCGTCCCTTTGATGATTATGACGTTGCACAAAAAACGATAGGTTGGTCACGGGTGGTATGGGATCTATTGGAGGGGGCCAAGTCAGCAAAATTCAGAAGAAAGAATGCCGGAATTTCCGATGCACCGCGAGGACCAAAGGATTTATCTGTTGCTTGGGACGGAGTGTCTGTGACAAGTTCCAGACCATCGACTAATGGTGGATCGTCTTTTTTGAATGATATTCCACCCAATCGAGACGGCACTCATGAAAATGATTTCCACGGGGGGGTTTCTTTGGTAATGTTTGAAAGTGCATCGACTGCGGAGTTTCGGGAACGGGAATTCCGGTAGCATCGGGGAAATCTGGTAGACGGAAATCTGGGGACAGCGTATACATTTCCTGACAGCTATCAAAATTGATGTACTTCCCCCAGATTTCGCGAAACAATGATCATGGCCGATTTCTGCTGAACCAGCACAGATATGTCAAATCAATGCGATGGGAACATCTTGAGGATGGCGATAATAAACATGGCTTGGCCAGTGGCCACGCCGAACATCCATTGGATGGTTTCGGCTTTGAGTTCTGCAATTTTAAGTTCAAACCTCTGGACATCACCTTTGGTGGCCAAGTCTTTAAGATTGGATTCTTCCAATTGCTTCACAAAATCAGACTGAGCCTGAGCCATGGCTTCTGCCTGCTTTTCTTCAACTCCAGCAACCTTGAGAGTTTTTACATATCTGAGGGTATCAAACGTGATCGTCGTCATGGTGACTCTCCTTCCAAAGTTACAACCAACCACAGCGTACCACGAACACCCACCAGACAACAAATATTTCCCCCCTGGTACCGCCACTGGAAAGACAAAAACACAATAGACCAAACAACTTACACCATCACCAGAAATTTAAGGGTTATCATGGATTAAATTTCATCTGGACAAACAACAAAAAACTATTCGTCGCCCAACGGCTTCATATAGATATAATTATCATCACCCTGGCGGTAATAATCCTTCAGGATGCACTGCCTTTCATAGCCCGTCTTGTCATAAAAACCACGGGCACGCTGATAACCGGGAGTTGAAGAAGTCTCCAGATAGATTCTTTTGGCCCCATCCCTGGCCATGGCAGACTCGGCGGCTTCCTGGAGACGTTGTGCAAGGCCACTCCCTTGCCATTCCGGCAACACCACCAGCCAATAAAAATCAAACCTGCCATCGGTCGCCGCAATGGGACCATAACAGGCATAGCCAGACAACCGCCCGGACGGCTCCCTGGCAAACAGAAAGAAATAACCGCTCTTATCCCCCATGGACAGCCGGGACTCAACCAACTCCACCGCCATGTCCACTTCCTGAATTGTAAAATTTCCGGCACGGGTAACAAGATCCCGAACCCTCTCCATATCTTCGGAAACGGCCACCGTATCAAACACTTTTTCCTCACAGTTATTCATGAACATCACGCCCTTCGGGCAAGAACCAAAACCTTGGGGGCTTTGCCCCCAAACCCCCTTCAGGCGATGAAGCTTTTTGTTTAAATTCAAAAACAAAACCTTGGGGGCTTTGCCCCCAAACCCCCACCGGGGGGGATGATCCCCCCCGGACCCCCGCAATAATTTTTGCCAAACTTTGTTTTTCCGATACGTAAATATCCATCATCAGGTCGGCCAGCCCAAAGCCGCCTGCACCAACCGCGCAATCAGTCGATCATATTCAAGACCTGACTTGAGAACGGTGACCACAAAGCCGGCATCGTGGGAAAGACAGGGATTGGCGTTCACTTCCAGGATCCACGGCTGGTTGCGTTCATCCACACGAAAATCCACCCGGACATAACCTTCCATGCGAAAATGCCGCCAAACATCCAAAGACAACTGCTGCAACCGATCCAAAAGAGGCTTGTCGCCTTCGAGAAACTCAAACCGACGTGGGGTATGATTGAAACCAAAACTGCCCGAATCCCACTTGGCGGCATAATCAACAATACGCAAAGCCTGGTCGGGATAATCGACAAACAACATCTCTACCGCCGGAAATACCTCACCCCCCCCAGGCCCCTCCACCACCGAAACATTAAACTCACGCCCCGTTACATACTGTTCCGCAAAATGCAAATGGGGTGAATCGGCATGGCGTCTGGCCAAAGCCGAAGCCACCTCGCTCCCGAACACTACCGAACCTGAATCCATGGCCAGCGAGCCATGTTCCCAGACCGGCTTGACAATCCACAATCCGTCCCCCGAAACATCCGTCCCGGTCGTCGTCCACAAAGGAGTTGGCAAACCCGCCGCCACCAAGGCCTCCTTGCAGGCCACCTTGGAATTGACCACTTCCTGCACCGCACCCGAAACCCCGGTCAACGGCACCCCGACCTGCTCCAATACCACCGCCGCCTCATGGGCACGCCGACCCAACCCTCCCAATCCTTCCACCAGGTTGAAAATTAATTTGGGTCGATATTGGCGAATCTGTCGTAACTCGGTCAGGTCAGGCCCCAAAGCAACGACCGGGGCCGTCATCCCCAAACGCTCCAAACTCTCAGACACCTCGCGGGCCTGAACCCGGGTGTCCTCTTCATCAAGGCTTATCCCCCAAGCCCCATGCACCACCACCGCCACATCTCCTGGGTGCCAATTGGAAAGGCCCGAAAATGCCCGGGTCCCTTCCCCCATCACAACCGTCCCCGGCCAGCCTGGAGAATCATCCCCATCAGATCGTCATAGCCCACACCCGCCAGACCGGCAATGATGGGCAAATCGGAATGGGTCTTATGCAACCCCGGCAAAGGATTGGCTTCGAGAAAATGCGGATTGCCCGCCGCATCACAGCGAAAATCCAGGCGCGCCACATCGCGACACCCCAAGGCCACAAAAGCCTCCCGCCCCAACTGCACAATTCGTTCCCCCAAAGAATCGGTCACCAAGCGATATTCAACCCTGGCCTCGCTCAACTCCTTGTTGGTCATGGTATAAACCTCGGCGTCGGCTTGGTCGTTGAGGCAAATCTCCATCACTCCCAAAGGTTGAATGTCCGGGGCGTTTCCGATCAATCCCACAGTAAACTCTCGCCCCGACAGAAAAGTTTCCACCAACACTGGTTGCCGAAACCGCTCCAACTTGGCGACAATCACCCCCGGCAGCACCGCCTTGTCACGCACCAGCGATTGCAAATCGCATCCTTTGCCCGTCCCTTCCCACAAGGGTTTGACAAACAACGGCAACGGCAAGTCGATGTTTTCAATCTCCTCCGGCCTCGATACCACCCGCCAACGGGCGGTGGGAATCCCTGCCGCATGAATCACCCTTTTGGCCATGGCCTTATCCAACGTCAGTGCCATGGTCAACGGGTCGGAAAACAGATACGGCTGGCCAAACATTTCCAACACCGCCGGCACCTGCGCCTCACGGCTGCGCCCGTGCATCCCCTCGGCAATGGACAGCACCAAATCCCAGCGTTTTCCCTGCGCCAACCGCCGGGCCAATTGCTGGCCCCTTCCCACCCTCTCCACCTCACAACCCAACCGGCCCAACGCCCCCTCGATGTGATCCAGGGTATCACCGGTGTCAAACTCAACGACCTCCTCCGCACTAAATCCCTCGCGCAGATAGTCGTCACGAAGATCGTAAACAAAACCAACACGCATAGCCCATCCCCCCATGAATTCAATCGCAATGAGGGTCGCCGGCCATCCCATCGGGATAGCGGCAAATCCGACCTTGATAATTGGTCAACAACAAATCACCCTCCTCCCGCCGCAGAGGCATGCCCGGCAACACCGGAATCTTGCCACCATTGTCCGGGGCATCGATCACATAGTTGGGCACCGCCAATCCTGATGTAAACCCACGCAATTGACTAATGATCTCCAGTCCCTTGGCCACCGGAGTACGAAAATGGGCCGATCCGGGAATGGGATCGCATTGGTACAGATAATAAGGCCGTACCCGGTGCCGCAACAACCCGTGATACAACCTCTTGAGGGTCTGGGCATCGTCGTTGATCCCCGCCAGCAACACCGTCTGCGCCCCCAAAGGCAAACCGGCGTCGGCCAACCGGCCCAAGGCCACCGAAGCCTCCGGAGTCAGCTCATCGGGGTGGGTGCAATGAATGTTGATCCACAACGATTTGAACCGGCCCAACAACGCCGTCAATGCCGGGGTGATCCGCATGGGCAGTACCATGGGAACCTTGGTGCCAATACGCAAAATCTCTACGTGCGGTATGTCGGCCAATCGTTGCAACAACACCCCAAGTTCCTCGTCGCCCAGGGTCAGAGGATCGCCGCCGGAAATCACAACGTCGCGTATCCGCTCATCGCCGGCGATATGATCCACCGCCTGCCGCCAATGCTGTCTGAAACCCTGGATCTTTTCGTGGGGTTGCGTCCCCACCATGCGGGAACGGGTACAATATCGACAGTAGGTGGCACATTGCCGGGTGGCCATGAGCAACACACGGTCGGGATAACGATGCACCAAACCCGGAACCACCGTCCGATCCTCTTCTCCCAGGGGATCGATCAATTCCTGCGGCGACACGACCCGCTCACCCCCCACGGGAATATGCGTCCGGCGCAATGGGTCATTACCGTTTTCGGGATCCATCAACGAGGCGTAGTACGGCGTCAACGCCATGGGAAGCTTAGGCTCACCCCGACGAAACGCCTGCATCTCATCCGCCGTCAGGTTGAACAGTTTTTGTAAATCCTTCAGCCGACGAATGCGGTTTTTGAGTTGCCAACGCCAATCGCTCCACTGTCCCGACGTGATGTGGGGATAGTGCTGGTTGCGAAACTGTTGACTGCGTTCGTTTTCTGGGAATGTGGGCGACAGCCCGGGGAGGGAATGGCAAAAACCTGTAAGAGGTTCCGATGCGGAGGAGAGGCAAGACCCGCTACTTTCGGGAGGTTTATCTTCCTGGTCGCCTGACGGCTCGTCATCGCCGTGGTGACCCCCGCTGGCATCCACAGGGCCACGTCGGGACTCCTGATGGGCCGTTCGGGAAGCACTCGCTTTGTTCATTTCATTATCCCCTTGCAATCAATGACGAGTCCGGCCAAGCGCCCACCGCCATCCCGGTCCATCCGTCAATTCTGGCTTACGTATAATTCAAATGGAGAAGGATTGACAAGGTTTTTTTTTCGATTGAAACATTTTTTTTTCCCAAAGCCTACTTTTGCGGCATAATACATTTTTTTCTATTTATTTTCAGATGCTTGTTCTATCCGTGGCGGGGGAAAAACCTCAAGACCGACTGATTTCCTGCTGCAAAACCGGCTCGGCCTGGGAAAGAACAAGCAATGATTGTGCCAATAAATCAGCAACCTCTCCCAGTTGCCCCTGCCGCCCCAGGACCTCGATCCGACTGCACAATGTCGATAACGCCATCACCCCCACCGACCCACTTTGAGATTTTAATTGATGCGCCGCACGATACACACCCTCGGCATGACCCGCATCCAGATGCAAACCCATCTCCCGCAAAAGGGTGTGAGCCGACTCCAAATACCGCTCCAACACCATCCGGTAACGCCCAGGAACCGAAGCCAGCAATTCTTTTAATTGCGCCAAGGCCCCCTCATCCACAATACCCTTCACCGCATCCACCGTTGACGCAGACGCCTCGACAAAAATCGAACCAACCTCCCATCGCCGCAATTTTTCTCTCAAGGACTTCCTCATCACCGGTTTTTCCAACAAATCATCCATACCCGCTTCCCTGCATTCCCTGCAATCCCCTCCGATAACCAAGGCGGTCAAGGCGATCACCGGCATCCGTGGCCAACCCAGACGTTTTTCCATCTCCCGAATTCGTCTCGTCGTCTGCAAACCGTCCATCACCGGCATCTGGACATCCATAAAAACCAGACTGTATATCCGACTTTCAACAAGACCCAAGGCATCTTCACCGTTGTCCACCACGTCAAAGGCAACGTCCAGCCCCCTGAGCATCCCGGCCATCACCTCCCGGTTGACAAGGATATCCTCCACCACCAGCACCCGTCCCGAATACACCTTCCCCGAACGCCCAATCCCTTCTCCAACAGGACCGCCCGAATCAACTGGAAAACCCATCGCCCCCCCCCACTCCCGACTGCAAGATTGAAAAATCAGGATAGATAAACCTTATGGTAACATACCTCAAACTTTGATCTGACAACGCTTGGCACCCTGGCCTTCATCCCGCATCCAAAGCAAAGCTTTTTTGTTTCTCTCGCACCATTTGCGCACATCGTCCTCAAAAGTGTCGCAATCCGCCGAAACTTCAAGGATCTCCCCCGGTTTCATCTTGCTGATAAGTATCGTCATTTTGAGTTGCGGTTGCGGACACTTCAAGCCCTTGGCCTCCAGTTTGCTGACAGACATTTCCCTGCTCCTCCCTTTATTAATCTACCCTTGGAAAATGGATCGGACCCAATACCCGAACCTGTTCCACCACCTCGGAAAGAATACGCACATAGCGATCATTTTCCCCCGCAGAAACAAAATCCAACCGGCACCGCTGATCCTCGATACCCAACTGTCGCAACAATGCCAGCAGCAACAAATGCCGCTTGATCGCATGGACATTGCCTTCCTTATAGTGGCAATCGCCGGGATGACACCCCAGAATGACCACCCCATCCGCCCCCTTGCGAAACGCATGCAGGACAAACTGCGGATCCACGCGCCCGGTACACATCACCCTGACGGTTCGTATCTGGGATGGTTGGGCCTGCTGCGCCATGCCCGCCTTGTCCGAAGCGGCGTAAGAGCACCAATTGCAAAGAAAAACCAAAATTTTTGGATCAAAATGGGCGACATCTTGCAACCCGTTCATGCCAACACCCCTTCGATTTCAGCCATGATGGCCGTATTGGTAAAATGATTTCCCTTGATGACACCACCTGGGCAGGCCGCCACACAAGTTCCACATCCCACACACAGCACCCGGTTGATCCAGGCCTTGCCATCCTCCTGTCGATGAATCGCCTTGAAAGGGCAAACGGGAAGACAGGTGCCACAAGCACTACAGCGTTGATCATCCACGCTGGCGGTAATGGGTTCAATCTCGATCATCCCCCCTGCAACCAATTCCGCCAGCACATGCCCCGATACCGCCATTCCCTGGCCCATGGATTGTTTCAGATCCATGGGTGACTGGCACGATCCCGCCAGATAAATCCCCCTGATCCGACTTTGCACCGCATCGGTCCGGTTGTGCAACTCGGCAAAAAAACCGTTGCGGTCGCACACCACATCCATCATCCCCCCCAATTGTCGATGATCCACGGACGGAATCGTCGCCGGACAAAGAACGACCATGTCCGCAGTCGCCACTACATCCCCTGAAAGCCGCACATCCAACCGCTCCGCAGCACGAGTCACCTGAATGTCATCCTGGTTGGAATAACGTATGGCATGTGTATGGGGAGATTGCATCCCCTGACGGATCAAGGGATACCCCCCTTTTCCCGGCGCCACCAATTCCCGGTAAAGGTGAACCACCTGAGCCTCGGGAAGCAACTTATGGATTTCATGGTTAAACTTGAAGGCGTTCTGGCAACAGGTTTCCGAGCAATAATCCCGATAACGGGAATCCATACTCCCGACACAGTGAATCAGGGCGATGGTTTGCAGAGGGCGTCCCCCTGGGGTCACAGACCCAAGTTCCCCACCTAGAGGACCATTGTGGGCCAACATACGTTCAAATTCAAAGCTGGTGAACACATCTTCGACCTTGCCGTAGCCCAGATTGGGAAAAATCGAACAATCCTCCAACCGGGAGCCAATGGCCAGGACAATGGCCCCCACCTTGACTTCCAGCGTTTCCCCCCGATCAAAGAAATCAATGGCATTTTCAACCGGGCAGGCCTGCTGACATTTTTTACAATCCTCCCCCCTGGAACGAACGCAGAGTTCCATATTGAGGAAAGGCAGATTGGGCAACGCCCCGGCAAACGGAAAATCGATGGCTTGGCGTTGATTCATGCCGCAATTGAACGGATTTTTTTCCGACACACCACACACAGGCACACATTCGCCGCAACCAATGCAACCCTTGGAGACATACCGGGGTTTTCGTTCAATTTTTACAAGGAAATTTCCAAAATACCCGGCAACATCCACCACTTCCGCCAAAGTCAGCAAGGTAATGGAAGGGGCGTGCTGTCCTTGAAGAATATCATCCAAAAGGGGTTCCACCATGCACGAACCACACTCCATCCCCGGAAAAACCGATTCCATGCGCACCGGCATACCACCGATGACCGGCCCTTTTTCCACCAGGGTCACCTTCCGCCCCCCCTTTGCCAGTCCCAGGGCCGCCTTGAGTCCTGCGGGACCCGCCCCGATCACCAGGACATCGGAACACACATCCAGGGATTCTGGCACCAGAGATTCGTGCCGTCGCACCCGCCCCAAAGCCCCCCGTATCACCGAAACCGCCTTGGTCAGGGCCTGCCGGGGATCGGTGGTCACCCAGGCCACATGTTCGCGAATGTTGGCCATCTGCATGCAGTAAGGATTGACCTCCCCACGCGCCAACACCCGCCGGAAGGTGTTTTCATGTTCCCGGGGGGAGCAGGCGGCGATGACGACCTGTTTGGGTTTCTTGCGTCTTAAATCCTGCTCCAGGGCATCCTTGCCCTCTTCGGCACACATAAATTCGATGGTTTCCACGTAAGAAACGCCAGGAATTTCCATGATGGACGCACAAGCCGATTGTGCATCCACCTGTTGGCTGATGACCCCACCGCACGTACAAAAATAAACGCCGACCCCCATCCCGATTATCTCCCTTCACGCAAACAGTCAGCCACTTCCCGAACCACACCGGGGATGGCCGCCTGGACTTCCGGAGTCATGTCCTGGCTGAACGTATCCACATCCTTGACCTCGATACCCCACACCCGGATTCGGGCGGGAAGTTTCATCCCCGTCAGAGCACCCAACTCCAAAGCGACCGAAAGCCGGGTGTCATGGGAAGACCAGGTATGCCGCATCCCGGTCCATTCGCCCATATCGCCCCGCATCACCCCACCTGGGGAATACCTCCCGGTAATCATGGCATCCACGAGCAGGGCCTCGTCGTAACCTGCCAAAGTTTCCATCAAGCGTAATCCCCCGACATGACCCTCGGCAAAATCGATTCCCTCCCCCTCCCAACCCTGGTCCCGCAATTGCCGCACCACGGCGATACCAACGCCGTCATCACTCAAGACGGAATTGCCCAATCCGACCACAATCCTGCGCATGCCCATCAGGAGTCCCGCCGCAGGCTGTCCACCACCACACCCTCGGCGTTGACAATGCGAACAATCAACGGCATGTGCCCCGGCAGGGAGTGGGTGGCGCAGGAAAAACAGGGATCGTAAAGGCGAAACGCCATTTCAATCCGATTCAGCAAACCCTGACCAACCACCTTGCCTTTTTTGATAAGTCCCTGAGCCACCCGTTTGGTGGACATGGAAATGGGGGCATAATTGTTGGTGGTCCCCACGATCAGGTTGACCCGGGTGAGAATCCCCCGGGAATCGGTTTCATAATGATGCGTCAGGGTACCTCGCGGGGCCTCCACCGAACCAATGCCGACCCCTTTGATCTGGTCGGTTCGCACCTTGACCCGCACACCAGGGTCGGTAATCACCGGATCGGTGGCCAGCTCCAACATATGCTCCGAGGCATACAGCAGCTCAATTAAGCGTGCCCAATGGGTCGCCAGGCGATGATGTACCGGCTGAAATCGGCCATCGCCCAAAGATTTGGCACCAAAAGCGGAATAAAACCGTTCAAACTCCTCCTGCGCCAACGCCGTGGGCATCCCGTTGGACACATTCAATCGCGACAGAGGGGTGGCGGTATAGACGCCGCTGTGTTTGCCATCGACAAACCCTTTCCAGCCAACCGCCTTCAAGTAGGGAAATTTCAAATAAGTCCAAGGTTCCACATGTTCCGCGATGTGGTCCATATAGTGTTTGGGTTCGTAGAGGACAAACTCCTCGCCCTCCGGATCCACCACCCGAATCCGGCCATGGTAAAAATTCACCTGCCCCCTGCCATCCACGGTCCCCATGGAATAGGTGCGATGGAAAAATAAATCCGAGGTAACCAGATCCATAAAATCTTTATTTTTCAAGACAATGGATTCAAACACCCCAAGGGAGAACCGGGCAAAATCAATATTGGCGCGGGCAATAGCCTCGATCTCCTGGCGTTGTGTTTCGTTCACCGCCACGCTCCAGCCTCCGGGCAACCCGGCCGCCGGGTGTATTCCCCGCCCCCCCAGCATTTGGATGACGTGATGATTGCGGGCGCGGCAGGCGATCACCTGTTTGCCGATGTCCACCCCCACCTTGCGAATCACCCCCAAAATATTGCGTTCCTCCGGTGGTGCATCGGGGCCTAGAATAAAGTCAGGCCCCCCCAGGGCATAAAAATGGGTGGTGTGATCGGTCACAAAAAAAGCCATGTACAGCAATTCACGAATTTTTTTGGCAACTTCGGGAGGCTCGACACCGAAAAGATCATCCAGGGCCTTAACCGAAGCCACATGGTGCGCCTCTGGACAGACGCCGCAGATACGGTTGGTAATCACCGGCATTTCTTCCGCCTGCCGACCGACGCAAAAAGATTCAAACCCCCTGAGTTCGGGAATTTGAAAATAGGTGTTGACCACTTCCCCTGCATCATCGAGGAAAATGTCAATTTTGGCGTGGCCCTCCAGCCGGGTCACCGGGTCAATGGTAATGCGTCTCATGGCGTCCTTTTTCCCCCAAGAATGGAGCCGGCGAGGGAGTATTTATAGAGGGTACCTGCAAGGTCGGGAATCCCTTCAAGGAGGACATCCATCCGCCTGGCGTAATCATCGACGTTCACTTCCCCCGCATCCTCCAGATCAAGCATGGATCCCAACGCGGAAATCATCTTGGCCCCCTGATCCAAAACCCCTTCGGGAGGACCATAACAACCGGTGCAGGGCATGTTGACCCTGGGACACAAACCGCCGCAACCATCCCTGGTCACCACCCCCATGCACAACAGCCCCTGCTCCAACAGACAAGTCTCGGCATCGGGAAGGATTTCATAGGTGCGATAGAGGGTACGAATTTTTTTCTCCGTCCGTGTGCGAACACACTCGGCACACACCGTCGAACGGCCCCCACCAAGGATCGCCCCTTTGGCCCCAAGTGGGTGCCCCTGGATGACGGCGTTGACGCAATTCCAGACCTGGTGGGATTCGGGGGGGCAGCCGGGGATGGAATAATCCACCGCAACCACCTGTCCCAGGGTTTTGACCACGGGAAGAAATTCAGGCAGGGTCAGGTTCCCTTCGACAACGCCGGTGGAGGTAGCGGGAAGCGGGCCTTGATGATCGTCCAGGGTCAGGCTGTCGCGATAGATACGATCCATCAGATCCTGGCGTGAAGACAGGTTGCCAAGACCAGGAATGCACCCCTCCGCAGCGCAGGAACCAAAGGCGATCAGGAGTTGGGATTTCTGGCGCAGCAATCGGGCCATGTGGATATTTTCATCGGTACGAAGGGCACCATTAAAAAAAGTGATGGCAATGGAACCATCTGCCAAAGCCTCAATATCGTGATATTTGGTATCCATGAGGCAGGGGCAAAACATAAAATCGAAGGAATCCATGACATCGAATATTTTTTCATGGATATTGACCAGGGCGATTTCGCATCCCCCGCAGGATGCGGCCCAGTACATGGCCAGCTTGGGTTTGGTCTCCAAAGGGGGTTCCTCTCGCACAGGATTTACGAACACCACCGATAGTGTAACGATGCGCCATTCTCATGCAATATAAAATCGTTTTTTCACCCTGCGGAGACGCTTTTTCTTCCATACAGCCTTGCCAAGGATCATCCACCACCCCATGCATGAACTTTCCATATGCCAAGCCTTGCTGGAACAGCTGACCACCCTCTCCCAGCAACACCCAGGGGGACGGATTGTCGGTATCCACCTGCACAACGGTCCCCTCTCCGGGGTCGAGTCGGCATTATTGCAGCATGCCTTTGAAATATATAAAAAAGGCACACTGGCGGACCAGGCCGTATTAACGATTGAAAATCAACCTTTGCGGATCCACTGTCGGGATTGTCTGGGCGACAGCGAAGCGAGCATCAATGATTGGACCTGCCCAGAATGCGCTTCCCTGGCCACCGAAGTCATCGGTGGCGATGCTTTGATCCTGGCCAGATTGCAACTTGACATTCATTAAGATCATGATACCCTGCGGGCATAAAATCAAAACTTTAAGGGATGGAAATCTGATTAAAGTATATCAATTTTAATAGATATAAAAATTGATATACTGTAATCAGATTTCTCAGGTATTTCAAATGAGCAAACGGTGAATTAAGAGAAACTGGAACAGTGATTTCACGTTCCTTTGTTCGGCATAAATTGAAAAATGAGTTCCCTATACCGGACAAATCGGGTAGCCTTCGGTCTATGACACCGCGAAGAGGAGACATCGTTATGTCGCAAGCCGTAACCTTTGATGACGTCTGGAAAATGTTCCAGGAAATGGTCCGGGAAAACCGTGAACGAAGTGCGGAGACTGACCGTAAGATTCAGGAAGTGTCCGCTCAAATGAGGGAAACCGACCGCAAG
>JACSDG010000028.1 GCA_015660855.1 Magnetococcales bacterium | reverse complement strand
GCGGAGGTTTGGAGGCGGAGCCTCCAAGGTTTTGGTTTTGAATTAAAACAAAAAAGCTTTATTGCCTATGGGGGTTTGGGGGCGAAGCCCCCAAGGTTTGGGTTTTTGCCCGAAGGGCACCATGTTCTATTGAAAGTATGGCAGTCGGTGAGTTTTTGGTCGGGTCTTTCGGGATCCTCTGGCATCAGCTCTAGATGGAGACTCATGGAATGAGCAGGAACTATCTATTTACTTCTGAATCGGTTTCGGAAGGGCATCCCGATAAGATGGCCGACAGGATTTCCGATGGTATCCTGGACGCGCTTTTGGAACAGGATCCCAAGAGTCGGGTGGCTTGCGAAACCATGATCACCACGGGCATGGCGATCATCGCCGGTGAGATTACCACCCGGGCCGTCATCGACTATCCTGGGACAGTACGGGAGGCCATCAAGGAAATTGGGTACAATTCCACTGAGAAGATGGGGTTTGACTATGCCTCATGCGCGGTGTTGGTCAGTCTGGACAAACAATCGCCCGACATTTCCCAGGGGGTTGACGAGGGCAAGGGGTTGGATCTGGACCAGGGGGCGGGGGATCAGGGTTTGATGTTTGGCTTTGCCTGTAACGAGACGCCGCAATTGATGCCGGCCCCGATCCATTACGCCCATCGGATCATGGAGAGGCAGGCACGGATACGTAAAGAGGGTGGATTGTCCTGGTTGCGTCCCGATGCCAAATCCCAGGTGACGATTCGCTATGAGGATGGCCGACCGGTGGCTGTGGACACGGTTGTCGTTTCCACGCAACACGATCCCGACATCGCCCATGACAAATTGCGGGAAGCGGTGATTGAGGAGATCATCAAACCCGAATTGCCCGCGCACCTGACGAAGGGTGCGATTACTTATCACGTTAATCCGACGGGTCGTTTTGTGATTGGTGGGCCTGTCGGCGACTGTGGTTTGACGGGACGCAAGATTATTGTGGACACCTATGGCGGTGCCGGTTATCACGGTGGCGGGGCGTTTTCGGGGAAAGATCCTTCCAAGGTGGACCGGTCATCGGCCTACATGGGGCGCTACATTGCCAAAAACATTGTTGCTTCCGGGGTTGCTGATCGTTGTGAGGTGCAGGTAGCTTATGCCATCGGGGTGGCGAAGCCTGTCTCCATGATGATCAACACTTTTGGGACGGGTAAGGTTGCGGACGAAAGGATAGAGGCTTTGGTGCGGGAGCACTTTGATTTGCGGCCCAAGGCCATTATCCAGACGTTGGACCTGTTGCGTCCCATCTATCGCAAGACGGCCGCTTATGGTCATTTTGGCCGAGAGTTGCCGGAATTCTATTGGGAAAGGACCGACAAGGCCCAAGCCATTCGGCAATCGGCGGGCATATGATCGTGAGCACGTTTAAATCAAAAAACCAGGCCAGAAAAAGAGGACATTCATGACAGCCCAAACCCGAACGCACGTTGTTTCCACTCACGATTACAAGGTTGCCGACATGTCCTTGGCGGGGTGGGGGCGCAAGGAAGTGACCATTGCCGAAACGGAGATGCCGGGTTTGATGGCCTTGCGTGAGGAGTATGCGGGCAAGAAACCTTTGGCGGGCGCGCGCATTGCGGGTTGCCTGCACATGACCATTCAGACGGCGGTGTTGATGGAAACCCTGGTAGCCTTGGGGGCGGAGGTGCGGTGGTCGTCGTGCAATATTTTTTCGACCCAGGATCAGGCGGCGGCGGCCATGGCGCAGGCGGGGATTCCGGTGTTTGCCTGGAAGGGGGAGACGGAGGAGGAGTTTTGGTGGTGTATCGAGCAGACCATTCGTGGCCCCAATGGGTGGACCCCCAACATGATTTTGGATGATGGTGGCGACCTGACGGTGGTGATGCACCGCCCTGAGTATGCGGAATTGATTGCACAGGTGCGTGGTATTTCCGAGGAGACGACGACCGGGGTTCATCGTTTGAACGAGATGGCGGCCAAAGGATTGCTGAAAGTGCCCGCTTTCAACGTCAACGATTCGGTGACCAAATCCAAGTTTGACAATCTTTATGGCTGTCGGGAATCGTTGGTGGATGGGATTAAACGGGCCACCGATGTGATGATTGCCGGCAAGATTGCGGTAGTTTGCGGCTATGGGGATGTGGGCAAGGGTTGCGCCCAATCGTTCCGGGGGTTGGGGGCGACGGTATGGATTACCGAGATCGATCCCATTTGTGCCCTGCAAGCGGCCATGGAGGGATATCGTGTGGTGACGATGGATGACGCGGCGGCGTTGGGGAATATTTTTGTCACTGCCACGGGCAATATCAATGTCATCACCCGTGCCCACATGGATGCGATGAAGGATCAATCCATTGTTTGCAACATTGGCCATTTTGATTCGGAGATCGACATTGCCGGCATTCGGGATTTGACTTGGGATAACATCAAGCCCCAGGTGGATCATGTGATTTTTCCCGATGGCAAGCGGTTGATTATTTTGGCGGAAGGTCGTTTGGTCAATCTGGGCTGTGCCACGGGTCATCCCAGCTTTGTGATGTCGAATTCTTTTACCAACCAGGTGATGGCGCAGTTGGAGTTGTGGAATAATCCAGGGAAATATCCTGTGGGCGTGTACGTCCTGCCCAAAGCTTTGGATGAAAAGGTGGCCCGGTTGCATCTTGGCAAGCTGGGGGTCAAGTTGACGCAACTGACCGCAAAACAGGCCGATTACATTGGCGTTCCGGTTCAAGGTCCGTTCAAGCCGGAACACTATCGCTATTGATTTTCGCTGCCTTTTAATAGTTTTTTGCCCCTGGCCTTTCGCTTGCGCGCAAGGTCAGGGGGGTGGGGTTTTAAGCATAAAGCAGCTTTTTGTTACGGTTTTTCCGATACGTGAACAATGAGGTATGTAAACTGTTGTGCAAATGGTTGGACCGATGGGGCAAGCGGGGCAGTATCGATTGGAATAAATTCAATCATATTTTCGAGTTGTTTCCGCTTCCGATACCGTGTATTCGGGTCAATTTGTTCTGAGTCAACGTGAAACGGCACAAATGGGGAGCTGTGTGCGTAAATGGCGCAAGCACGGTTCTGGGAGGGGTCGGGGACAACGGATGCATGGTCGAAATAATGTGGCACTGCCGGGAAACCAGGCAGGAACAGAGAAAATAAACCTCGACCTGTGGCATACCGAAGGAACCGGTCTACTCGACCCCACCGGACGGGCACCTCTGGGGGCCGTCGCCAGTCCTACCCGGTACAGCATTTCCAGATCGATCAGGTCATCGCGCATACGGGCGCACCGGTCTGGGTGCCCCCCCCCCCCCCTTGAGCAATAATTCCCCCTGCAAACATTGCCATTTCTCCCCGCGCACCGCCATGTGAGCAAAAGGCAGAGACAATTCTTTCGCCCGCTTGGCCACCGAACGCCGAGCCGAGATCAAACCCACCCGCAATCCCGCCTCCAGCAGTAACCGGATTCCCAACCCATCGGTCACATGGAGTCTTTTGTGTTCATGGCCTTCGGCATCTAGATGAATGACACCATCCGTCAGCACGCCATCCACGTCCAGTGCCAGCATGCGTAGCATGCCCCAGGTGCCAGGGAGAAATCACATCAGCCCCGCCTGCAGCAGATCATGCAGATGAATCACCCCAACTACGGCTCCCAGGTTGTCATTGTCCCCCGATTCGGAGCAAACGAAAAGGGTGGTGATTTTTTTTTCCTCCATTCGATGCAAAGCTTCCGCAGCCAGTGCCTCGGGGGCAATAGTTTTTGGATTGGCGGTCATCAATTCACCCGCCTTTTGCGTCAACAGAGAGCTGCCCCGTTCAAGATGACGGCGCAAATCGCCGTCGGTGATAATACCCACCAACGCCCCCGCCCGGTTGACAACGCCGGTCATGCCAAATCGTTTGGCCGTCATTTCCAGAATGGCTTCTCGACCGCTTTCGTGCTCTGGAACCAGGGGAATCTGCGACCCAGTATGCATCAAGTCCGCCAC
Source organism: Magnetococcales bacterium (assembly GCA_015660855.1). Classification (GTDB taxonomy): domain Bacteria; phylum Pseudomonadota; class Magnetococcia; order Magnetococcales; family UBA8363; genus UBA8363. The sequence goes on along the minus strand of JACSDG010000028.1, from coordinate 69,227 downwards.
CTTCAACAACAATTTTTTACCCAAACTGCCACCCGGATGAAACAAGGCAAACTGATCGGCGTTAAACCCGCGTTTTTCGAGCAGGGAGACCGCCAAGGCATCGCCCATAGCCAATGCCGCTGTCGTGGAACTGGTGGGGGCCAAACCCAAAGGACAGGCTTCACGCGCCACCGACACATCCAGAACCACGTCACTCATTTTGGCCAGGGTGGAATTGATCCGTCCCAGCAACCCGATCAAAGGGATACCCAAACGTTTGACTACCGGCATGATGGCGACGACTTCGGCGGTTTCGCCGCTGTTGGAGAGTGCGATGGCGCAATCCTGGCGGGTCAACATCCCCAGATCGCCATGACTCCCCTCGGCTGGATGTAAAAAAAGGGCTGGAGTCCCCGTACTTGACAAGGTGGCGGCGATTTTTTGGCCTATGAGTCCCGACTTGCCCATTCCGGTCACCACCACCCGGCCACGGCAAGCAAGGAGAAGATCCACCGCTACCTCAAAGCGACCATCCAACCGGTCCGCCATGGCCTGTATCGCCTGGGACTCCAGATGGAGCGTCCGTCGTGCCACTTCCAACATGAAATTTAACTCCTCTGCCGCAAAATTCCAGGGCATGCCCCCCCTGTCCCTTCCGATTGGTTCATCCGGCCAGATTTTGGATGAAGTTGGGGCCAAACTTGATAAATTTCTGTGGACTGGAAAGGTGAAATCCGGAACAATCCTGGATTAGCGGCACCTTTTGGAAATTTCCTTAAGAAATTCAGGTAGCCTTTCAGAACGGAGTTTCTCCTTGCTTGGATCATGACTCAGGCTACAAATTGCTTTTTAGCCATCCAGATATGGTACGTGACCTGCTGAAGAGGTTTCGTCAAGGAGAAGTGGGCTCTAGCAACTTGGAAGGTGTTCAACCAGGGAATTCCAGGGACACAATACCAAATTATTGACATTTCCTTTTCCCTGTCCATCCTCAAAACCTTGTCCAAAACGTGTTTTTTTTTCACGTTTTTATTCAGGAAGAGCGTAGCGACTAAAAGTTTCCCGAAAACGCATCGTCATCAAGCAGTCCGGTGAGGCGGTCCATGCTTGCCGGAGGTTCACGACCTGCCCATTGATAAACCCGGAATCGGAATTCATCGAAGATTTTATCCATATAAAATGCCAGAGATACGGCGTTTTCAAGGAGATGGTGGTCTCTGGTAAAATCGCCATGGACGCGCCAGACGACATGTTGCGCGACACTCAAAAAGCCTTCCTCACGATAATTGTCCAGGATGGTAAGAAAAAAATCAAGGTCCGACATAATTTGTCGCCATGGGAGCGATTTTTTGGAACGGGTTGCGGTGTAGAGAGGTGCCACCAGCTGCAACAGGGTGTGGGCGCGGTCGGCGGCCACTTCTCTGAGGGCCCAATACCACAGCAGGGCGTTGATGGCGACGCGATAGCGCATGAACAATCGACGTTTCCTCCACGCAAACCATGGCAGGTGCAGCAAAGGGTCATCAAGGTCTTCGGAGAGGAGACGCAAGGAGACGGCGATTTGGGTTGTCAGGTCCATTTTAGCCGCCCGTGGAGGAGGTTGCGCTTGGGCCAGCCAAGTGTTTTCAAGGGCCAGGGCTTCTGCAGATGGGGAGGGAAATTCCATGTTTTCCCTATCCTTGTGGGAAAAGCCAAGTGCAAATGGCCACCGATGCCATGATGGCGACGACATCGGACAAAAGGGCTGCTGCCAGGGTATGCCGCATTTTGTTGACTCCGACGGCTCCGAAGTAGACGGCGAGGACGTAGAAGGTGGTTTCGGAGGATCCCTGGATGGTGGAAACCAGCATGCCGGTGTAGCTGTCGGGGCCGATGGCGGGATCTTGCAGCAGCGAGGCCATGAGGCCATAGGAGCCAGAGCCGGAAAGGGGTCTCAGGAAGGCCATGGGCAGGGCTTCGGCTGGGAGTCCCCAGGGGGTTGTCCATGGGGCGATCAGGGACACCAGAAAATCCATGGCCAGACTGGCGCGAAACATGCCGATGGCGACCAGAATGGCGACCAAGTAGGGGATGATGCGGACGGCGACATCAAAACCTTCGCGCGCTCCCTCGACGAAGGCTTCGTAGATGGCCACCCGTCGCAGGAGTCCAAATACCAGGAGGGTTACCATCAAACCGGGGATGATCCAGGGGGAAAGGGATCGGCCAAAAAGGATGGTCAGGGGGATCATTCCCACGAATCCCAGCAGGGTCACCAGAGACACCCAAGCGGGATAGTTTTTACCGTTGTCAACCCATGGTTCAGGATCCTGGGAAAGGTTGCTGGGGGTTGGGGAGGTGTTTTGCGTGTCTCCATGGGAGGTTGAATGGGCTGGAAAGAAGCGTTGCAGACCTTTGACGGCGAGGATGGCGACCAGGGTGGAGCAGAAGGTGGCGAAGAGCGTGGTGGGGAGGATCGCTGCGGGGTCGTTGGAGTTTACTGAGGCGCGCAGGGCGATGACACTGGTGGGCAGCAAGGTGACTGAGGAGGTGTTGATGGCCAGAAACAGGGCCATGGCGTTGGTGGCGGTCCCTTTGTGGGGGTTGAGGCGATCCAGTTCGTGCATGGCGCGGATGCCAAATGGGGTGGCGGCGTTGCCGAGTCCCATGGCGTTGGCCGACATGTTCATGATCATGGCCCCCATGGCGGGATGATCGGGGGGGACTTCGGGAAACAAACGGATCATCAAGGGGCGGATCAGGCGGGCAAGGAGAAGCAACACCCCGCCTTTTTCCGCTACTTTCATCAAGCCCAGAAACAGGGCCATCACTCCGACCAGACCCAGAGCCAGGGTTACGGAAGAGGCGGCGGTATCTACCATGGCACTGGTCAATTGTTCCATGGGGGCTTTGCCATTTCCTTCGACCCAACTCCATTGGCGGTAGCCGGCGGTCAGAAAGGAGATGAAAACCAGGGCGGCAAAAAGGGTGTTCATAAACCAGGGGAACCTGTGTCGCCGGAAGGGGGGGAGGGGGCCAGTGGTGCTGTATGGGTCTGGGAGGTGAATATTTCAAACGAAGCCCCCTGACGCCAAGCGTCACCAGGGAGGCCTGCCTTCATGGCGAGATGGGTCAGGGTTTCTTCCCGGCTCCATTTTTGTTCCACCGCCACTTCGGGGAGAAATACCGCACGGCGGCCATTCTTGCTCAGGACGATCCCGTGCCGACCGAGTTCAAACGCTTCCCAGGAAGGGATGGGACGCATGGGACTCAACACGCTGACTTCCAGTTCCATGTTTCCAAGTTCGTTGGGGGTGACCGGTTGAAAGCGGGGATCCCGGAGGGCGGCGTTGACGGCATTTTCCATGATGGCCTGGTAGAGCGGTTGAATGGGTTGAAGTTGGCCGATGCAACCGCGTAATGCCCCTGAACGTTTGAGGGTCACGAAAGCACCGGAAGGATTGTTGAAGTGTTGTCGCAGGTCTTGCAGGTTGGCGGGGGGCGTCGATTTTCCCTGGACGGCACCGATCACCGTGGCCACGGCCAGGGTGTGTAATTGTTTCATTTCGCCTTCGGAAAAAGGTTCTGTTTTTGTTCCCATGTTTGCGAGGGGGTGCGGCGAATGAAAGCTCATGGCGACATAGCTCACCGAATGGGAAAAATCACTATTGTCGGCACCACTGGTACGGTATCGTATCAGGCGGGGTTCGACCTGGTCGTCGAGAAGATTGAGCAGAATTGTGACTGGACCAAAGGCGCAAGCGGTAATGCCGGTTTTTTGGCGATAGTCCATGAACCCTTTGGGATCACGCCCCATTATTTTGTCTATTGCCCCCTGGTCCAGCTTTTTCAGGTTGCCTTCGGTGGTGGTATCCAGGGGAAAGGGTTGGTAGCTGAAATTTTGGCCGTAGTGGGTAAAATCTCCGGAGATGACGAGCAATGTTTGTTCATCGAGGAGGGGACGCAACGTGGCCGCCGCCAGGGCAAATCCCTGGGCATCCATTTGTCCCACCAACAAAGGCAGCAGTTTCCAGCCATCGGCCAAAACCTTCTGCAACAGGGGGAGCTGAATTTCAATGCTGTGTTCCTGTTCATGGGCACTGTTGATGGTACGAATGATGGGATGGTTGGCCAGTTGTGCCATGGCCTGGGTATCCAGGGGCAGCTCCCCCAGGGGGGTGGAAAAATGGGTGACCTGCGGCAATGCCAGACCCACAAAATTTTGCCGATGCGTCGGCCCCAGGATGACAACCCGTTGGAAACGGGCACCCGCCAATGATTTCAGGGCGGTCATGGCGGTCTCACCGCTGTAGCGATAACCGGCGTGGGGGACGAGGATGGCCCGTATGGGAGGTGTTTTTTGGACCGTGGTGGCGGGGTCGGTCTGGGCCTGTAATTTTTCGACGAACGCCGCCAGTTCGGTTGGGTTCGCCGGGTACCACGTCCCTGCCAGTGCCGGGGGACGTACCACACGCTCCGCAGCGTGCGTCGATCCAAACAGAATTGGTGCCATAAAAACGACCCCCATAATAAAAAGTTTGACAGTTCTCAGGTTCATTTTTTTAAGCTCCCTAGCCGGCCAAGTCATGTGGTCGATAAAAATCGGCTTCCTGGAGTTTGCGTTCTATCGGGACGGTTTCGCCCAACGATGGGGCAAGCAGGGCGCAGGCGGTCACCCCCATTCCCCCCAGGAATATGCGCCGCCCCCGGTGTTTGCTTTCCCCTTCGGCCGTATTTTCTGTCTTTGTCGCCGCCTGGGGAGGTTTTTCGCTTGTCATGTCCAGACTCCCGCCAAGGTTTTACGGCATACGGGACAGCGACCGCCGTCCAGCAGCCGATTTTTCTTGATCATGAAACCAAATCGTTCGATCAACAAGGTGCCATCGTTGGGACAATAGGTCGATTCGCCCTGGTTACCCACGACATTGCCGACGTAGACAAAGCGAAGTCCTGCCTCCAGGGCCATTTGCCGACAGCGCAGCAGGGTTTCGACTGGCGTGGGAGGCAGATTTCGCATGCGATAGTGTGGATGAAAACGGCTCAGGTGCAAAGGGGTGTCGGCCCCCAATTCATCGTGGATCCATCGGGCCATGGCCCGAACCTGTAACGGATCGTCGTTTTCGCCTGGAATGACCAGAAAGGTGATTTCTACCCAGACGCCCTCTTCGCGCATGACGACCAGTCCTCGCAGCACGGGAGCCAGGGTGGCGGAGCAGATGCGGCGATAAAAATCTTCGGTGAACGCTTTGATGTCTATGTTGGCGGCGTCCAGCACGCGGCAGAGTTGGCGCAGTGGCGGTTCATTGATGTAACCGGCGCTGATCAGGCAATTTTTCAAGCCGGCTGCATGGGCCAAGTGTGCCGTGGCGTTAACGTATTCATAATAGACGATAGGCTCGGAGTAGGTGTAGGCGATACTTTGGCAGGATTCGGCCTGGGCGGTGGCGATAATTTTTTCCGGGGGGGCGTCATAGATTTCGTCCATTTCTTCACCGCCACGTTGGGAAAGTTGCCAATTTTGGCAATTGAGGCAGTGCAGATTACAGCCGGCGGTGGCCAGGGAAAAAATGGGGGTACCGGGGAAAAAATGATACAGCGGTTTTTTTTCCATGGGATCGATGTGGACGCTGGAGGGGCGTCCGAAGGTGGTGGCAATCAGACGACCGCCCAGGTTGACACGAATGCGGCAGTCGCCAGCCCCGCCATCGGGTATGGCGCAATAGCGCGGACACAGCTCACAGACCACCGTTTTCATGACCCATCTCCAGGTCGATTCCTCCCATGTTCCTTCCCAAGATCCAATAATAAAACATGGCCTATGATTTGTCATTCAATCCATTCCCTGTTGAGCAAAATCATTAGCCCGAAACTTCCATGTGTCCGCCGTCAAAAGATCCTGAAACCGTGTCAAAAGTTTCCCAATCTTTCAGTTTCCCCTGGCATGGGGTGGATTGTGGGGGAGGGTGGTAGTTTTTCCTCTGGGTATGAATAATGAAAAAATATTGATTAACAAAATGTTAAACAAACCTTCCTCCCGTCTCACTAACTATGCCTGACAGAAATATTAATGGCATGATCGTTGCGTCTTTTTTGATGCGGTGGTTTAGGGGCAAAGCCCCCAAGGTTCAGGTGTCGGAAAAACAAAGTTTGGCAAAAATTTTTGCGGGGGTTCGGGGGGGAGCATTTCCCCCGGCTTAGGTTTGGGGCAGTGCACCAGGGCATGGCGTTCGGATAAAAAAACGAGAGGAGACTTCAATGCGGTACGTTGTAGAATTGTTTGATGGTCGGGTTATTCGCGGTCTGCTGGTGGAGAAACCGCAGTTGCATGATCTTCTCACTCGCCTGGATCAGCTTGACCCCATGCTTGGAGTGGTTGTCCTGGATGTCGCATCGGAGCACGCTTGGCATCAGCGTCGGCATCTGGCGCAGCAGCCCAGCTCAAGGAACAGCCGTCGGGAAGTGGAATACGAAAGGTTTGCTCCGGTGGATCGGATCATGGTTTAGGGGACAGGTTCTTTCCTGGCGGGCAACAACGGCGGGGTGCCGTCGTTGCCCACCGTGCCCGGAAGCGTGTAATGGAGCTTACTTTCCGGGACCGGTTGATGGATTGACCGGTGCGAGTTTCTGCATGGATCGGACCAGGACATCGGCGTCTCCCATATGCTGGTCCGCCATGGGATAAAGCATTTGTTCTTCCTTGATGTTGTGCTGACGCATCAAAATCATCAGGGTGGAGCCTGCACGACTGACCCCCTCCCATTTTCCCTGTTCCAAAGCTTGAGCCGCTTGACCAATCAACCCAAGCATCTGTCGATGTTCCATGCGCATGACCATGGTCGGTCCCTGAGTCATTCCGGTCGCGCGTTCAAAAGCGGGAAAAAAAACAGTCTCCTCCATGGCGAAGTGTTGATTCATTCCGATTTTAAATTGAGTAAAGCAGGTCGTTGCGCCGGTGACATCCTTGGCTTGGGAAGCATTCTCCATTTGGATGAACAGTTCATCGCAACGGTGGTGGTCCGCGCCAAGAAATTCACCGATGGTCCTTTTCGACAATTTGGTCGGACTCCTTGTCAGAATGAACTGCCAGGAGGGGGGGCCAACATGAAGGGGGTGCCATTCAAATTCGCCCCAAAACCGATCCTGAAACGGAATCAATATCCCCTCTCCGTTGTTGCCCAGGGTTACAACGAGGGCATCTTTGGCACTGGTGCTTGCAAATTGGGTCGCCAACAGGGAAAAAGCTTCCGGATCGGTTTTGCCCACAAGGTTGATTTGCTGTTCCATGCTTGATCCTTAACAAAATTTGGATCCGCAAAAGCTTTACTCCATCCCTCGGATCGGTTGGCTTTTGCGGAAGGTTGTCAAAACAAAAATCCAAACTCCCACTCTATCATCAAACCAGACCATCATGGAACCGTCAATAAACGCTTAGCGTATCTGACCTCTTTCTCATTGTCATGGATGGGCCAGCTACGAAACCAATGGACTATCCTGGATGTCATGAGATACCATCCCGCCAGGGAGGAATTTTTATGAGCGTACCGAGCATGTTTGACTCATTGGCGTATACCAAAAAACTCAGGTCGGTCGGCTTCACCGAAGCCCAGGCGGAAGTTCAGGCCGAAACCATCGTCGAGTTCATGGAGGAACGGCTTGCGACCAAGCTGGACGTTGAATTGATTCGACGCGAAATGAAGGAGATGGACGTCGGACTCAAGCATGATGTCGAGCTTGTTCGTCGCGAAATGAAGGAGATGGAAGTCGGACTCAAGCATGATGTTGCGCTTGTTCGTCGCGAAATGAAGGAGATGGAAATCAATCTGCGCCACGAAATGAAGGAGATGGAAAACAGACTGCGCCACGAAATGAAGGAGATGGAAACCAGTCTGCGCACGACATGAAAGCTTTGGAGGATCGCATGGTTATCAAACTTGGAGGGCTTATGGTCGTGGCCATTGGTGCCATGGCCACTTTGATCAAAATTCTTTAGGGCCTGTTGACATTCAATAATTTTCCAAGGGGGGGAGATTATTGAATGTCAACACGCCCTAGCGTATCTGATTCCTTTCGCATTGTCATGGATGGGCCAGCTTCGAAACCAATGGACTGTCCTGGATGTTATGAGATACCATCCTGCCAGGGAGGAATTTTCATGAGTGCACCGATCATGTTTGACTCATTGGCGTATACCAAAAAGCTCAAGTCGGCTGGTTTTACTGAGGCCCAGGCGGAAGTTCAGGCCGAAACCATCGTCGAGTTCATGGAAGAACGGCTTGCGACCAAGTTGGACGTTGAACTGATCCGACGCGACACAAAGGAGATGGAAGTCGGACTCAAGCATGATGTCGAGCTTATTCGTCGCGAAATGAAGGAGATGGACGTCGGACTCAAATATGATATTGAGCTTATTCGTCGCGAAATGAAGGAGATGGACGTCGGACTCAAACATGATATTGAGCTTGTTCGTCGCGAAATAAAGGAGATGGAAACCAATCTGCGCCACGAAATGAAAGAAACGACATGAAAGCTTTGGAGGATCGCATGGTTATCAAACTTGGAGGGCTTATGGTCGTGGCCATTGGTGCCATGGCCACTTTGATCAAAATTCTTTAGGCTGACACATAAAACTACGTTTCTTTAGCAAGAACGTCCGCCACGGGTTTGAAGGTATGGCGGTGATGGCGGGTTACGCCCTGTTTTGTCAGTGCTTGGCGGTGTTCTTGCGTGGGGTACCCCATGTTGCGCTCCCAGCCGTATCCCGGGCATTCCTCGGCGAGGGCACACATGAGGCGATCCCGGGTTTCTTTGGCGATGATGGAGGCGGCGGCGATGCTGGCTGATGTCCCATCCCCACCTTTGATCGCCATGGAGGGAATGATGCACTGCTCCAAAAGATCCCTCCCGTCTATCAGAAGAAAATCTGGCAGAAGAAAATCCGGCAGAAGCGATGACGTTTTTTGGGAAAGAGACTCCACTGCACGCTTCATGGCCAGAAGGCTGGCACGGCGTATGTTGAGGCGGTCGATCTCGGCAACGTCGGATTGGCCCACCCCCACGGCCACTGCGACCCGACGTATCCTTTCCTCCAGCAAACTCCGTTGCCCTGGGGTCAACCGCTTTGAATCGTCCAAACCCGGAAGCTCCGACGACAACTCCAGACCCGGCGAAAAAACCACCGCTGCCGCCACCACCGGACCCGCCAACGGCCCACGCCCCACCTCGTCCACACCACAGACGTGGACTTTGCCCTCTCTCCACAGTCCCCCCTCAACCTCCAGGTCGGGCTTTCTTTTCACAGCCATTCACCCGTATGGCGCGACCAGATTTCCACCTTCGCGTGCCACCAAGAGACCGCTACCAGTCGCGTTTTTCCTTGATGCGCGTCGCCTTGCCGGTACGACCTCGCAAATAATACAGCTTGGCGCGGCGAACGTCGCCCTGGCGGATTCGTTCAATTTTGGCCAGTCTTGGCGAATGCAAGGGAAACACCCGCTCTACACCCTCACCAAAAGAAACCTTGCGTACCGTAAAGGTGGAACGGAACCCGGCGTTGTGCCGTCCGATGCACACACCTTCGTAAATCTGCACCCTTTCACGACCGCCTTCGGAGACCTTTACGTGTACACGCAAGGTGTCCCCAGGACGGAAAACAGGGGGACTGTTTTTGATTTGGGCTTGTTCAAACTTTATCATTTCGTTCATGGCTACCTGTCCCGCCACTGCCGACCGTTGATCCCATCCGTGTGACGCATGAAAAGAGGGACCGGCACTGCTTTTCATTTCGGAATGTGTTGTTACCTTTACAATGATCCAGCCGATTCATTCAAGGAGGGTTTTCTCCTCGGGATTCAACTGTTCCATATCCTGCTTTAAAGCCATGACCAAACGTCGTTCTTCTTTGGTCAGACGTCCTGTTTCCAGCAAATCGGGTCGGCGAATCCAGGTACGCAGCCACGATTGGCGTCTGCGCCAGCGTTCGATGGCTTCGTGATGTCCCGACAACAAAACTCTCGGAACCTCTACCACGCCACCCGCAACGGTCCAGGAAGCGGGGCGGGTATAATGGGGATGGTCCAGGAGACCATGGTAGAACGAATCGTTGCGGAAACTTTCCACATCTCCCAATACCCCAGGGATCAACCGCGCCGTGGCATCCACCACCGCCATGGCCGCCACTTCTCCCCCGGTCAGGACGAAATCCCCCAAGGAAATTTCCTCATCCACATACCGTTCCACAAATCGGTCATCTACCCCTTCATAATGACCGCATAAAAGAATGACATGCCCATACCCACCCAGACGCACCGCGCCACCCTGGTCGAACTTTCTCCCCTGGGGCGACAGATAGACCACATGCGCCTCGTGCCACTGGGCAATACCGAAAAGGGCCTGCTCCAGCACATCGGCTTTGATCACCATCCCCGGGCCGCCTCCAAAAGGGGTGTCGTCCACCGTCCGATGGCGATCCTTGGCGAAATGGCGCAAGGCGACCAGCTCGATTTCCAGATGCCGGTTTTTAACCGCCCGGCCCAGGATGGAATGCCCAAGAACCCCGGAAAACATTTCCGGGAAAAGGGTCACGATGCTAAACCGCATCTTTCCAGACCTTCCCCACGCCACGCCGACGGAGAACATGATGCTCTTCGGGCAAAAACCAAAACCTTGGGGGCTTCGCCCCCAAACCCCCGTAGGCAAGAAAGCTTTTTTGTTTTAATTCAAAATCAAAACCTTGGAGGCTCCGCCTCCAAACCTCCGCCGGGGGGGATGATCCCCCCCGGACCCCCGCAAAAATTTTTGCCAAACCTCATCTTTCCGGCACATCAAACCATGCCCGGCAGGGGATTGACGATGATCGTTCCTTGGTTCCGATCTACGGCATCGACAAAGTCCGCCACGAAGGGGATTAGCACCTCCTGGCCAAACTCACCCACGATGACCATGACATCTTGGGCACCGGTTTCAAACAGATGATCCACACGCCCCAGGGTGCGACCCGACCGATCTTTGACATCCATCCCTACCAGATCGGTCCAATAGTAGCTGTCCTGGTCGCATGCCGGGAGCTGATACCGGGGCACCCAGATGGATTTTCCCGCCATTCCGGCGGCTTGATCGCGATCATCGATCTTTTCCAACCGGACAACCAGTCCCCTGCTGTGGGTTTTGCACCAAAGCACCCTGTGTTCCGTCTTTTCGGACCGGTCTTCCCCCAACCACCACGTTGCCCATTGATCCAGGTCAGCGGGACGGGTCATGGTAGAGCGAACCTTGACTGCCCCTTCGACGCCAAAGGGTCCAAGGATCCGACCTACCTCGATCCACCGCCCCTGGTGCTCTGGTGATTCCCCGGAGTCTTTTAAGCTCTGACTCAAGCTTTAGCTTCAGCAGCTGCGCCCTTGAGCAACTTGGCCAAAGTTTCCGTGGGTAGCGCACCTGCGTTGATCCAGTGGTTGATCCGGTCCATATTAAGATTGAGTCCGCCCGATTCCAGACGGGGATCGAACGTCCCCAGCTTTTCCAGGAAACGGCCATCCCTGGGCATGCGGGAGTCGGCCGCCACTACGGCATAAAAAGCTTTCTTTTTGGAACCCCGACGCTGCATCCGTATACGCACAGCCATGTTATGAATCGTCCTTTCGATAGTGCCGGCCCCCTTAAGTGGAAACCGAGCTTTTCCCATGAGCTAAAGAAACAAGATATAAAAACGCCGCATTATGTTGGTGCTTGCGCGAAAAGTCAAGCCTATCTCTTCGGCCCCATCCCCGGCAACTTCATTCCGCCCGGGTTGAACCCCTTGGGTAAACCCAATCCCGCCAAGCCACTGCGCAATGCCCCCTTGGCTCCCATTTTACCAAACATTTTCATCATCTTCTGCATGTCTGCAAACTGCTTGAGCAACCGGTTGATCTCCTGAACGCTGGTTCCGGAACCACTGGCCACCCGCCGTTTTCTCGACGCGTTCAAAATTTGATGCTTCCGCCGTTCCAGGGGAGTCATCGATAAAATGATGGCTTCGATCCGCTTGAGTTGTTGGCCTTCGTCTCCCTCCAGCGTCTTCCCCTTCATCGCCTGCTTGAAGCCGGGGATCATCGCCATGATTTCACTCAGGGGTCCCATTTTTTTTATCTGCTGCAACTGTACCAGAAAATCTTCCAGGGTAAAGGACGAAGTCATGATTTTTTCCTGGAGTTTTGCCGTCTCCAGGATGTCCACATTTTCCATGGCCGTCTCCACGAGACTGACCACATCCCCCATCCCCAAAATTCGCGAAGCCACTCGGTCGGGATGAAAAGGTTCCAAACCCGCCAAGGTTTCACCCGTACCCACAAACTTGATGGGCTTGCCGGTGACGTGGCGAATGGACAACGCGGCTCCCCCACGGGCATCGCCATCGGTCTTGGATAAAATCACCCCGGTAATGTTCAACCGTTCGTCAAAGCTGCGCGCTATCCCCACTGCATCCTGACCCGTCATGGCGTCGGCCACCAGCAAAATTTCCAGGGGATTCACCAAGTCTTTAATGTCTTGCAGTTCTTGCATCAGGTCATCATCGATATGCAACCGACCTGCGGTGTCCAGAAACAAAATGTCCTGCCCGCCGCGACGGGCCGCCTCAAGGGCTTGTGTTGCAATCTCGCGCGGATTGGCATCGGTCCGACCGGGAAATACATCCACTCCCGCCCCTTTGCCCACCGTCGCCAGTTGGTCCATGGCCGCGGGTCTGTACACGTCCAACGAGGCCAGTAAACTTTTCTTTTGGTGCCGCTCCAGCATTCTTTTGGCAAGCTTGCCTGTGGTGGTTGTCTTGCCCGACCCCTGCAACCCGACCATCATCACCACCACCGGCGGTTGCGCTGCCAGATTGAGTTGCTCGTTGCGCTCCCCCATGATGGCAACCAACGCATCGTGCACCACCTTGATGACCTGCTGACCTGGGGTCAGGGATTTCAACACCTTTTGCCCCGACGCCTCTTCCCGAACCCTGTTGATGAACTCCTTCACCACCGTCAAATGGACGTCAGCTTCCAACAAGGCGCGCCGCACTTCACGCAGGGCGTCCTCCATGTTTTTTTCACTCAACGAACCTTGACCCTTCAAAACCTTGAACACCTGGTCCAGTCGATCGGAAAGTGTATCAAACATGTTTGTTGTCTCCTAAAAAAATCCAACAGCCAGGCGGTGAATGACGCACAGCCTGATAGGGTTCATTCCATCATGGTCACAGGGAGGTTCAACACCCGCCATTCCGCAATGGAGCCGTCATAAAGTCTGACTTTTTCATAACCCAGATGTCTCAGCAACAACCATGTATGGGCCGCCCGGTGGGCCGTTTCACAATACAGAACGATCTCCTGCGTCGTATCTGAAATCCCGATCCTGTCCAGTTGTCCCTTGATCTTCCCCGGATCCTTCAAACGCATATCCTTCGGATCGATCAAACTGTCGGTCCAATCGTAATGTCGTGCGCCCCGGATATGGCCTCTGGGGGCACGGATCGTCAATCCCTGGTATTCCTTGGCCGAACGGGTATCTACCAAAAGTGCGTCTGTTTTTCCCTCGGAGATGGCCAACACTTCTTTGTGTCCAACCAGCCAACGGGCATCTATTTTGCCCTGGAACGCCACTGTTTCATACGTTGCAATCCCCGATTCCATCCTGCGCTTTTGGGAATACCACGCAGACAATCCACCGTCGAGGACAGCTTTAAAACCAGTATGGCCAGACGAGGCCAGGGTCCACAAAAATCGGGCGGCATCCAAACCTCCCGTCAGGTCATAGGCGACCACAGGGGTGGCATTGCCAATCCCCAGACGTTCTATTTCCGGCACTAAGTCGGAAAGGTCGGCCATCATCCCGGGGATATCGTTGCGTTTGGTCACCAGTCGGGCATAGGCGGTCTGTGCGGCACCGGGTATGTGAAACTGTTGGTAATATTTTTCTCCATCCAGTTGCACAATCCGAAGACGGGCATCACCCAGGGCAGCTTCCAGCCAGTCCGGCGCAACAAAGCTTAACGACGGCGGGTAGGCATCCATAGTGTTGTTATCTTTCATGGGAATTTTATTCTTAGTCTTTATAGAGTTAACCTTACCGATGCCAGAAAGCCAACGCATCAGCCTGCAGGCACAAAGGTGCCGAGTCAGTCGAGAACTTACACCGTTTATTCCTTCCTGTCGGGGGTTTTATCCTGAATGGCCAAAAATTTTTCCAGATGGGCAAAAAATAGATCCACCAAGGCGGGGTCAAAAAGCGTTTTACGGGACTTTTTTATGTAAGACAATGCTTCATCTCTGGGCCAGGCGTTCCTGTAAACCCGATGATGGGTGATGGCGTCAAAAACATCCATCAAGGCTACGATTCGGGCAAAAACGTGAATTTCCTCACCCCGCAATCCTTGCGGATAACCCTTGCCATCCCAACGTTCATGATGCTGATGGGCCACTGTGGCTCCCAACTGCATGGCCTTGTGCCGGCTTTTCTTGAGAATATGAAAACCCACCGTGGCATGTCCGCGTATCTGTGCCAACTCGTCCGGTTCCAGGGGGGCAGATTTTTGCAACAGTTGGTCGCTGATGACCGCTTTTCCCAGATCATGCAACGCCGCAGCCTGCCGCAACAGCTCCACTTCATGTTCCGGGTAGCCTGCCAATTCCCCCATCAATTGGGCACAGTCGGCCACCCGCTTGACATGGCTGCCACATTCGTGGGAACGAGCCTCGATGATCTCTCCCAAAGTGAATGCAATATCGTGTTGGGTTTCAAAGATTTCCCGATTTAGGCCAATGTTACGAAAAGCCAACGCCACATTGGCCATGAAAAGTTCCAACAAACGGCAATCCATGTCGGTAAGTTCTTCTTGGCCCTGAAAAAACAAAATGTTTGCCCGTTGATTGTGGTCTTTGAAGGTGGCAACGTACCTGTTGGCTTCGCAAGCATACCGACCCGATTGGAGCACCGAATTCACCATGGCACTTACATTGGGTGAGACCGTCCCAAAAATGTCCTGGCCAACACCGGATTCAAATTCACCCATCCCGGCGTAAATCGACCATTTTCCGCCCTCCTGCCGTGCGGCAAAGCCCGAGGACGGGATAACCGAATCCCCCGCATCCAAACCAAGGATGCCATCCAGACGTCCCAACACATCCAGAGCTAATTTTTTTTCCGAACGAGGTCCAAACAAAACCCCGGTAGCTTCCACGACATTTTCCAATCCAACCTTGTTGTTGTCGATGGAAACCAGATCCCGAAAGGATCGCAAGGCCGTGATGATTGCCGTAATCAGTTTGTCCTGGGTCAGTTCGGTTTTTTCCCGGTAATCGTTGATGTCGTATCCGGTGATCACTTCCAATTCGGGTGCGTATCCTGGTTGGCCTGTGCGCAGGATGATTCGCACCTTCTGGTTTTTCAACGCATCGCGAACATAACGCACCACATCCAGACCCGCCTGTTCGCTCTCCATGACCACATCCAACAGGATAACCGCTGTGTCGGGGTGTTCACGCATCAATAGCTGCGCATCTTTGCCGGAATAGCCCGAAACCAGTTCCAGCCCTCGATCCTCGAAACTGAAACGCCGCAAAACCATCGAAGTTATTTCATGGACGCTGCGATCATCATCAATGACCAGGACTTTCCAGGCACTTTTTTTCACGGAATGACCCGGCCTTGTCACTGTTTCTTCAGCCAGAAACAACGGGGCCTCGTCAATCATGTCCTCTGCACCCAAATTATTCATGGAAAACTTCCCCAGTTCCCGGAAAAACCAACATGAAACGCACACCCTTGCCCGGACTGCTTTCACACTGGATGCTTCCCCCCAGCGTTTGCGTGGTCAGGTTGTAGACGATATGCAGTCCCAAACCGCTGCCACCCTTATTGCGTGCCGTGGTAAAAAAAGGTTCAAATATATGACTAATAACATCTTTGGCGATTCCGCGACCGGTATCGCTATAGACCAAGCGAATATTGTCGTCCAGCATGTCCACCCTCAAGTGTATTTCCCCAGGTTCGTCGGGATCAAACCCGTGTTTCAGGGAGTTTTCCACCAGATTGGTGACGATTTGGGATAGCGCACCTGGGAACCCATTGTATTCCAGATTATCGGGACAGTCTGTAGAAATTTGGATCCGGGTTTTTTTCAGCCGCGGCTGAAGGCTTTTGAAAATTTGCTGGATGTATTGGCAAAAATTGAAATTTCTTTTTTCTTCGCTGCTTTGATCCACCGCCACCTGCTTGAAACTGCGAATCAATTCGGCGGCGCGTTGCAGGTTGTTCAACACCATCTCCGACGATTCTCTGGCATCAGCGATAAAAGATACGAGTTCCGATTTTTTCAATTCCCCCGATTCTATGCGGACGTGGACATCGCGACATTTTTTTTCGAGAAAAGAGGCAGCGGTAATGCCTATGCCCACCGGGGTGTTGATTTCGTGGGCCACCCCGGCTACCAGTCCGCCCAGATAGGCCATCTTTTCCGATTCCAGCAGTTTGGATTGGGTTCGTTTGACCATCACCAGGGATTCCCACAACGATTTGTTGGCGAGAGTCAATTCTTGCTCACGTTCCCGCAAATGTTCGCGAAATTCGACAATGGCCGCCATCATTAAACGTAGCTGATCGCCCATGACCATCAGTTGATCCCGCCCCAAAACCCGAACGGGTTCCGATCCGAGATGTTGCTTGGAAAAAATCAGTATCTCCTGGGTCAAGGCCCGAATTCGCCACACCAACCATTGGATAATCCCAAAAAACAGGAACAACAGCACCGCAAAACCAATCGTACGCAAACTGCGATCAACATGCGCCACACTTTGACTCAATTCGTCTACCCTGGATAACGGAACAAGAGAGGCCATGCGAACGAAACTATCGACAGAAAATTTACAGTCAAGAAAAGTTCTATTATTTAGGATGTATTTTTTTCTCAACGCCGCAACAGCCGTCCCTGTGGGGATCACTCCGGGATGGCTTGAAGCGGAAACGTATTGCCCTTCCGCTTCAAGGAAAATTATGATGTCATTTGTGTTTGACTTCGCCTGAACAGACATGAGAAAAGTATCGTCCAAGGGGGTCACCAAAACCAGGAATGCCCGTAGGCTGGCGGATGAATCCACAACCTTGATATGGGTTACCAGATAGACCATTTTGTCCACTAGGCGGATGGAATCCACATTTTTTACGTCCGCTATCCCAGCCGTCAGTTCCTTCGTCAGAGATTCGGGCAGATCCGAATCAAAGTCTGTTTCCCGGTATATCTCACGCACCTTCCCCTGGGGATCCAGGAGAAGCCAATGGGGTGAAAAAAGTAGCTCCTGTAAAACAGTCCTGTCGGGAAGCCACGGAGGGACATCCCTGTGCCGGACAGGGACCACCGGCCCGGCATCTCCTTCCTTTCGATCCCATTGCCCGTTCAGATAATCCAAAAAGGCCTGCCGTTGGACCAGCAGTTGCGCCACTTGGCTCTGGGAACGAATGTAGGTATCCAATCTGCCCCAGTGAACGGAGGTCCGTTGCTGCAACTCCTGCATGGAAAAATTATTAACAATTTTTTCCATGTTCCAATGGTGAAAATGATCAATAACGATCCAAAGAACAAGGCTCAGGCTTGTGGTCAACAGTACAGCCTTCAGTGCCAGGGGCAGGTTGCGCAGGTGGCTATTCAATTTGGCCTTGATCATAAGTGCCCTGACTTACCCCCGGCTCGAAAAAACATCTTCCAGTGACTGGGCATCCACAAATCGCAAACCCCACTCTTCCAGAGAGGACAGCTCGGCCTTTGCGACTTTTTCACTGACCCAGTCAGGCACGGTACCGAAGCGGCGCTGCAACTGGCGTGTCAGCATTTTTGCTCCACCTTTCTGCTCACCTTTCTGCTCACCTCTCTGTTCACCTCTCTGCTCACCTATCTGCTCACCTATCTGCTTACCGATCCGAATCCCAATCCGTTCTATACTCGAAACATATGGCATTTTCTGGTTCTCCTCGAAGGCAACAATTTCCATACGCAATTGATCATCAAGTTCTTCCGGCAAATGGAGTACCCAGTCAATAAACCGAAACAGATCAATCACCTGCTGGCGCGTAAAACCACTTTGATACAGTTTTCGTGTCAATTTCCACTTCGCCTGGTAACGATCTTGCGTTCGGTGTTTGGTCCTTTTGGCATGAAGATGCGCCAAGGTGACAATCGCAAACGGATTACTGGATTTCTCCAGACCAGCCTCCGGATAGTCCAATAACTTGACCGCCGTAAATTGATAGCTCTGTTTCGTCCCCCAAAGATCATAACGAAATTCTGTGGGTCGCCAACCAACTTCCTCATCCGCAAGTATGGCCAAACCGACCACCGGCACTTGATAGAGATCGAAAGCCCTGTACTGGTAGACGTACATTCCCAACTCAAAGTTCGGCTTACGATCTCCCTGGATTTCAATGTGAATCAAAACCCAGAGTTCAACGCCATCGCACCGCCACACTTTGACCAGCTTATCCATGCGCCGATCACCAATCTGAGATTCACGGGTGATGCGGGACAACTCTTTGTCGAGAAACTCAAATCCTCGTGTCCAATCGATACCGTTATAAGCGACCGGCAGAAAAAACTCCAAAAATTCCGGAAAATAAGCCTCCAGTATATCCTTCCAGGGCACGTCAAATTCATCGTTGGGACATTTTTCAGAGCTTTCCTGGGTGGTCATCCCTTTCCTTTTGGTTTTTGTTTGTTGGTTTTGGGAAAAAGCTGCAACGTTGGAATATCATGCCCTTCGGGCACAAAACAAATTTAAGGAGTGTTTTATTTTTTCCGATACATCAAGGTCTTCCGATCAGTTCATCCCCATCAAAACGCCACCCATTTTCCCGGAGCCATTGATACCCGACAATTCGGTAAACAGGATTGAGATACGCAACATTTTCCCGCAGGTACATGACCAGGCTGGAGGCCGCAGCGTTTTTCATCGAGGGTGTTTCCCATGAACTGATATTTTCAACCCGATAAAAAGGATAGCGACCCGAGGCCACGGCCCGGTCATCTTCTGGGGAAATGCCGTCCACCCAAACAGGCTTGACCAAACCTTTTCGATCAAACCGGGTTCTGTTCCACAAAACTTCATAACCAATGGCTCCCGGATTTCCTGCAACGGTGGCGATCATATCCGGGACTGTTCCCACTTCGGTGAGATGGGGGGAAAAATCGTTTTCGTCCGGCAATATTGTGCGCCAGTGGCCAGGACGGGTATTACAGTGCAAACGACCGACGGGAATCACGGGCAAATCTCCCAGCTTGTTCGCACCGATGATTTGCGACCAGTTTTTGATCCTTCCGGAAAAAATGGCACGAATTTCTTCAAGGGTTAAATTTCCAACCGGATTATCGCGATGGACCAATATGGCCAGGGCAGCGATTCCCAGCGTGTGATATTTCAATCCCGGCAAGCGATCACGGGTGGACGGTGGACAACAAAAGCCAGCAATATCCACCTGCTTTTTGTCGATTGATGCCTCCGACGTACCACAATTTCCCTCCCTGGAAGCGACAAGCCAACCTGTCTTTTGGGAAAATTGCCCGATGGCATCTTTGAGGGCGGCATACTGATGCTGATCCAGGGTTATGGCCACATTGGCCTTTTCAGCCCACGATTCATAATGAATCGGTTTGCGCTGCCAATCTTCGGGTCGCTGGGCCAACATGGCCGGGTCGGTGAATTCGGGAGCCGACAACCCACCGTCAGCCTGGACAACCGATGGATTTACCTGGATAAACAATGAAAAAATAACGATTAAATACCGAGATCCAAGCCAAAGCCTGTTTTTCATGCGGTCGTCTCCTGTTGCTGGAGTGTTTTCAACAGCGACACGTTTCAATAGATTGTCACCCCCGCCTGCTCCAACATGCGACATAAACGCATCAACGGTAATCCCATGAGTGCTGTGGGATCGTCTCCTCCCATCTTTTCAAACAGTGTAATCCCCAATCCCTCCGATTTAAACGATCCAGCGCAATCCAGTGGCAGATCCCGGGCAACATAACGATCGATGGTATCCACATTCAAGGTTCTGAAATGAACCCAGGTTAAGACGACATCGACCTGGCAATCGTCCAATCCCCCCAGGCAGCACACCCCGGTATAAAAAACCACCTGGCGTCCTGAGGCCTGACGCAGTTGTGCCACGGCATTTTCAATGGTCAGCGGTTTTCCCATGACCTGATGGTCCAACACGGCCACTTGGTCCGAACCGATAACGATGGCACCGGGATGATGGACGGCAACCGAACGTGCTTTGGCTTCGGACAGTCGTGCTACCAGATTATGGGGATTTTCATCGGGGAGGGGATCCTCGGCGCAATCGGGGCGGACACAATCAAACGTCAAACCAAGCCGGGTCAGCAACATGCGTCGATACACGGAGGTGGATGCCAGGATGATGGGGGACGGATTCATGGCAGAAAATGGTGCGATTGTATCCGTGCCACCACCGCTCCCGACCAGGAACTGGGAAGATCGGTGGCATCCACCTGAAATGATCGACTGTCTCCCGGTTTAAGGCTTTGAACCCGGTCGCCAAACAGACCACCGGAAACAACCAGCGGATTGACCAACCGGGATTGCACGGCTGCGCCACCAGACCCTGTGAAATCGATGAACATCAAAACCTGAGCCAGACTTTTTCCTCCCTGGTTGGCGATACGACCGCGAACAATCTTGTTGCCAAAGCCATCGACGCCAACCCGCAACCGATCCACAACCACAACGGCCTCATTGTCCCCTTTGGGTCCGATCCACCTTTCCTCCCCCATCGTATAGATAATGTCACCCCCGAGAGTTTTTTCCACCCCTTCCTCTTCCTCCGCTTCTGCCGGTTTCAAAGTTTTCGCATCTTTTTCCGAAGGTTTTTTTTCCCCATCCGCTCCTTCGAGGGGTTGGTAAGGAATTGGCAGCAGTACGGGAATTTTTCCTGTAAACCACTGGCCGCGTATCACATTTTTGCGCGCCAGTTTTTGCTCCGCCACCAGTTGTAATTGCATTTCTCGGGCTGCGATTTCATGTTCATTGGACGTAAAAAAAATTTTATAAACCGCAATAAAGCCCCACCCCAGGAGAATCAGGGTTACGGAAACGATGACTACGCCCTTGCGCAGATTTTTTTTTCGCTCCGTCCCACCCGCATCGGATGAATCCTCTGCGGTATCTTCCTGTTCTTCTTCATCGTTTTTTGCCATGGTCCCCTCCAAAAGCCCCGATCAACGATGTTGCGCAACCCATGCGCTTGCATTGGTGAAAAGACGCAACCATGGACCATCCTCACCCCAGGAAGGGGGATACCAACTGTTGGTCACGCTGCGAAACACCCTTTCCGGATGCGGCATCAAAATGGTGGCCCGACCGTCGCGACTGGTCACCCCGGCAATACCCGACACCGATCCATTGGGATTGTGCGGATAACGTTGCGTCGGTTGGCCATGACCGTCGGCATAGCGGGCCACCACCAGATTTTGTTCAAAAAAATTATGCACCGTTTTTTCGTCGGCGAAAACGGCTCGCCCCTCGCCGTGGGCGACCGGGACCGGCAAAATGGAATTCTCCATCCCTGAGAAAAAAATCGACCGGTTGGCAGGAATGGCCAGGGAAACGACACGTGCCTCGAAACGGGCACTGACATTGTTTTTAAAGACCGGCCAGTTGTTCGCACCCGGAATGAGATCTTTAAGGTGGCTCAACATTTGACAACCATTGCACACCCCCAGAGTAAAGGTCTCCGGACGGTGAAAAAACGCCCCAAAAGCTTCCCTGAGGTCTGGATGAAACAAAATGGTCTTGGCCCAACCGACACCCGCCCCCAAAACATCACCATAGGAAAAACCACCACAAGCCGCCAAGCCAGAAAAACCTTCGAGTGATTGCGGTTTGGCCAACAGATCGGTCATCGTCACATCCACCGCCTCAAAGCCAGCCCTGTGGAAGGCCGCCGCCATTTCCACCTGCCCATTGACCCCCTGCTCTCGCAAAATGGCAACCCGTGGACGGGGTTTTCCAACCTTGACTGCCGCCGCAGGCGCAAACGTCAGACGAATGGTCATCCCCGGATCATCAACCGCAAGCAATCCATCAAATTCTTCTATGGCCGTGGCTGGGTTATCCCGCAAGGTACGCATACGCCAACTGGTTTCCGACCATATGCGACGCAATTCGATACGGGAAGCGGCATACAACACCTGGGATCCGTTTCTGATCGCAATCGAGTCCCCCTTCAAGGGGTTCCCCAAAAGGGTCACTTGGCCAACTCCCTCAAGGGAATGCAACACCTGTCCCCGATGGCTGCGCAACGATTGAATCACCGCCCCCGGTTCTTCACTGAAGAGTATCGCCATGGGATCGCCGGCCAGGGGTTGGAGGTCGATCATCCAGCCACAATGACCGGCAAAGGCCATTTCCAACAAGGTAACCACCAGTCCGCCATCGCTGCGGTCGTGATAGGCCAGCAACAGTTTGTCTCGGTTTAATTTTTGGATGGCGGCAAAAAAGTTCTTCAAGTCTTGTGGATCATCCAGATCCGCTGGAGATCCTCCCACCTCACCATGCACCTGGGCCAGGGCCGAAGCCCCCAGGCGATTGCGGCCACGCCCCAGATCCACCAGGATCAAATCGGTTTCATTGTCCAGAGACACCAGTTGTGGCGTCAATGTCCGCCGTATATCGGTCACCGGAGCGAATGCCGACACCACCAGAGAGACCGGTGCCGTCACCGATTTTTCCTCTTCTCCCACACGCCAAACCGTCTTGAGGGAAAGGGAATCCTTTCCCACCGGGATACCTACCCCCAAAGCCGGGCACAATTCCAATCCCACAGCCGCCACGGCGTCGAACAGGTTGGCATCTTCCCCCGGATGCCCCGCCGGAGCCATCCAATTGGCGGACAGTTTGACATGGGACAGGGATTCGATGCACGCCGCTGCCAGATTGGTAATGGCCTCGGCCACCGCCAGTCGGGCCGAGGCTGCGGCGTTGACCAAAGCCACCGGTGGTCGTTCACCCATGGCCATGGCTTCTCCCGCCCATCCGACATATCCCCTGGCTGTCACCGCCACATCGGCCACCGGGACTTGCCACGGTGATACCATCGGGTCGCGACAAACCATCCCCGTGACCGAACGGTCGCCGATGGTGATCAAAAATCCCTTGTCGGCTACCGTCGGCAGGCGCAACACCCGCGCCACCGCCTCGGCAAGTTCCAATTGGGGACGAAAATCGGCGACATCGCGTTTTTGTCGCGCAACTACCCGGTGCATTCGGGGTGGCTTGCCAAACAACAGGTCCAAAGGCATGTCGATGGGGGGATCGCCACCACGGGCATCTTGCAAGAGCAATTTTTCTTCCTGGGTGGCGACCCCAAGGACCGACCAGGGACAGCGTTCCCGACGACAAATTTCGGCAAATGTTTCCCGATCACCCTCGGCAATGGCCAGGACATAACGTTCCTGGGCTTCGTTGCACCATATTTCCATGGGGGACATGCCCGGGTCATCATTGGGAATGTGGGTCAATTCAAACCGGCCCCCTCTTTCCGCACCATGGATGATTTCGGGAACGGCATTGGACAGTCCCCCCGCCCCCACATCGTGGATGGAGAGGATGGGATTGTCCGGCCCCCGTTGGCGGCAACGGTTGATCACCTCCTGGCAACGCCGCTGCATTTCCGGGTTTTCCCGTTGCACCGAGGCAAAATCCAATTCCGCCTGCCCCGATCCACTCGTCTGGGACGAAGCGGCCCCCCCTCCCAAACCGATGAGCATGGCCGGACCACCAATCTGTACGATGAGTGCCCCGGGGGGAAGCGATTTTTTGCTGCCATGTTTGCGAAAAACATGACCCATGCCACCGGCAATCATGATGGGTTTGTGATAACCCCGGACCTCGCCATCGAATTCCATTTCAAAGGTGCGAAAATAACCGCCCAGGGCTGGGCGGCCAAATTCGTTATTGAAAGCGGCGGCACCCAACGGCCCTTCCAGCATGATGTCCAGGGCGGAGACAATCCGCTCTGGGCGTCCACTTTCAATTTCCCAGGGTTGTCTGGCATCGGGAAGGAGCAGATTGGAGACACAAAAACCGGTTAGCCCCCCCTTGGGAAGGCCACCGATCCCCGTCGCTCCTTCATCGCGCAACTCCCCCCCCGACCCGGTCGCCGCCCCGGAAAATGGGGAAATGGCGGTGGGATGGTTATGGGTTTCCACCTTCATGAGGATGGCGATGTCATCTTCATGGAAGTCATAACATGAGGTCTTGGGGTCGGGATGAAAAGAGTGTCCCGGACCTCCTTCCATGATGGCAGCGTTGTCCTTGTAGGCACTGATTGTCCCCAGGGGTGATACCGCCTCGGTATGACGGATCATGCCAAACAGGGTTGTTTTTTCCTGTGAAATACCGTTGATGGTCCAGGAGGCGTTGAATATTTTATGGCGACAATGTTCCGAATTGGCCTGGGCGAACATCATCAATTCGGCGTCCGAAGGGTCACGTCCCAGCCTGGTGAAGGATTCGAGAAGATAATCCATTTCCTCCTGGGAAAGGGCCAGCCCCAGGTTGTGATTGGCTCCTCGCAACGCCGCCATGCCACCCGCCAGGATCCCCACTCGCGCCAGGGATCGGGGATCGGGCGTGGAAAAAAGAAAGTGCATGGATTCCAGATGGGGCCACACCTGCTGCGTCATGCGGTCATGGATCCATTTTTCAATATCCAAGTTCTGACCCGCAAAACGATAAATCACCCCACGTTCAAGGCGACGTATCTTCGTCAAGCCGACATTATGCAGGATTTCCGTCGCCTTGGTGGACCAGGGAGAGATGGTCCCCAGACGCGGAAGCACAAGAAAGTCCCCGGCCGCAAAAGGTACCTGTATGTTCCCGCCAACTTCCAAGAGTGCCTTGAGACGCTCTTCATCTTGATTGTCGAGAGGGGAAATAAGGCTGGCGCAATAAACATAGACCGCATGGACGACCTGCCCCCTCACCTGTTGTTCCAGGCGTTGCCGTTGAAACAAGGTCAAGGCATCCCCACCCGGCAAAACTATCAAGGGATCGTAGGTCATGGCGAATCGAATTCCCGGTCACGGTAAAAAGGGGAGACAGGATGCCCTTTGGGCAAAAAAAACGCAGTCAAAGCCCCGGGGATGGCATCAGCCCCATGCGGAAGGCCACTTCATGGTAGGCCTCCGACACATCCCCCAGGTCGCGCCGAAAGCGGTCCTTATCCAGTTTTTTGCCCGTCTTCATGTCCCAAAGGCGGCAGGTATCGGGGGAAATTTCATCGGCTAAAACCAGGGTCTCGGGATGTTCACTCAAGCGACCAAATTCCAATTTATAATCGACCAGGCGAATGTCAATACTGGCAAAATAGCCACGTAAAACATCGTTGATGCGCAGGGCGGTCTGTAAAATCCACGCAACCTCGGCACGGCTGGCCCAACCGAAAACCTCAATATGGTCCAGGGTGATCAGGGGATCATCCAGGGGGTCGGATTTGTAGTAAAACTCCACCACCGGTCGCGGCAGGGGTTCCCCCTCCGTCCGTCCCAGGCGTTTGGCCATGGAACCGGCCACAACATTACGGACCACCAGCTCTACCGGAACAATCTCCACCCGTTTAATTTTTTGTTCCCGTTCGCTGACGCGTTCTAAAAAATGCACCGGTATGCCCACGGCGGCCAAAATGGTCATCAACCGTTCGGTGATCCTGTTGTTGATCACACCCTTGTCATGGATTGATCCCTTTTTGACACCGTTGAAGGCGGTTGCGTCATCTTTGAAATATTGAATGAGAACATGGGGATCGTCCGTGGCAAACAACACCTTGGCTTTGCCCTCATACAATTTTTTTCCACTATTCATGGCGGGTTCCTTGAGAACGAAAGTGTGCAACTTCCTGGAGACGAAAAAAACATGGCCTATCCACACATGCCCGACGATCGCATACTAACCCAGAGAAACAACAATTAAAACAACAAAATCTATGAAGCTTCTCCCTATCTTTCAGAAGGCATCATAAGTCACAGGGACTTCAACCGTCCAGGGGATTGACTTGCCAACAACCCCCCGCCCTCCAGGACGGGAATCATGTTGACGCAACGGCCACTGGCCCGGTCAACTTCCACGACAACAGCGGCCAGGGTGGCCTCAGAGACTTCAGGTTCAAAACGGGTGGGTAGACCACGCAAGAACCGAGGCATCACCGAAGCGGTCTCCATACCAATGATAGACTGGTAGGATCCGGTCATTCCGACATCGGTGATGAAGCCGGTTCCGCGAGGAAGGATGCGTGCATCGGCGGTGGGGACATGGGTATGCGTTCCAAGGATGGCTGAAACCCTTCCATCCAGGTGAAACCCCATGGCGGCTTTTTCGGATGTGGCTTCGGCATGGAAATCCACGATAATGGCATGGGCATCTCGTCCCAAGGTCAGTTTGGTCAGGCATTGATCTGCCGCTCGGAACGGGCAATCCAACGGATCCATGAACACCCGTCCCTGAAGATTCAGTACCGCCAACCGAAACCCCATATCCAGTTCCACCACGATCATGCCGTGACCTGGAACCCCCGGGGGATAGTTCAGGGGACGGATCAAACGTTTTTCCTCCTCCAAGAAGCGGGATATTTCCTTGTAACGCCATATATGGTTGCCCGAGGTCAAAACATCCACCCCTGAGGACAGCAACTCGCGAGCGATGGCCGGGGTGACGCCGATGCCACCGGCGGCATTTTCACAATTGGCCACCACGGCTATCACGGCGTAGTGTTTTCTGAGATTTCCTAGGCGGTTCTTCAGAAGGCTGCGCCCTGCTTTGCCAAAAATATCACCGATAAACAAAATGGCTTCGGTACGGGGCATAAAATACTTTCCTAAAAAAAGGAATCCTGTCCCCATTGGGAACGACCGCTCTCTCTTGAGGGACGGACATGGTATCCCGTTCCACCAAGGAAGTCAGGGAATTGGCTTTAAGGGCAGCCAGAAATATCTTAAAGCGGACGGCAGGAGAGTTATTTTTACATTTTTACCCAGTTGAGTTTTTTTTTGGCTCAAGTCCCCTGTCAATTCCGTCGATCAGCAAGTGCTGTGGCCGATTGTGGAATTTGAAAGCTGAAAGAAAGCCTTAAATATTTAGCTGGAGGGTCTGATCCATGAAAAAGTTTGTACTCAGTGCCTTAATACCCTGTTTGGCGATTGGTGCGACTGTGACAGCGTATGCCGAGGAACCACCCAGCCGTGAAGAAATGTGGAAAATGTTGCAGGAACAGCAACGTGAAATTGCCGCACTCAAAAAACAATTGGGGGAAGCTGCGGCTGCCCCGAAGAGCCAGGTTGCGGTACCCGCCGCCAAATCCGAACCGGCGAAGGAGGGAGGGATTGGTTTGAAGTGGAGCGACCGGATCACTTTCAGCGGGACTGTTGAAGTCGCAGCCAACTGGAACAACAATCATGACGGAGATTTTACCACTCCGAGAAGTCAGACCAGCGATGTCACGGTAGCCACTGCAGAATTGGCAGCCGAGGCCAAGATCAACAACTGGGCCAAGGGCAAGGTTGTCTTGCTGCACGAGGAGGCGGGGGCGGACAAGGAAATCGATGTCGATGAGGCGACCATCACCATTGCCAATCCCGAGGTGACCCCCGCTTTTCTGTCCGGCGGCTTGATGACGCTTCCTTTTGGCAGCTACGAGACATTCATGGTTTCCGATCCTCTGACTCTGGATCTGGGTGAAACCACGGAAACTGCACTGCGACTGGGTTTTGAACACAGCCACTACAGTGGTTCGGTCTTTGCGTTCAACGGCGAGGCGGAGAAGACCGGGACCAACAGCCATTTAAGGGGGGTGGGTGCCAATCTGGCCTACAACCGCGACTATGACATTGCCAAAGTTCATGTTGGTTCGGACATCATCAGCGCGCTGGACGATTCCAATGGGATTACCGATTCCCCGGTTGACGAAACGACCATGCAGAAGCATCTGCCTGGGTTGAGCCTGCATACCCGTATCGGAGTGGGTCCGGTGACGGCTCTGGCTGAATATGTGGGTGCCCTGAAACGATTCGATTCCAGTGAAATGCTCTGGAACACCAGGGGTGCCAGACCTTGGGCCTTCAACAGCGAGTTGGGATACGCCTGGGATCTTATGGGTCATCAGGGAACTGTCGCTGCGGGGTACCAACAAACGGCAGAAGCTGGTGGTTTGATGCTGCCGAAACGGCGGTTTCGCGGGGGGGTCAATTGGTCTGTGTTTGAGGATACCGAACTTGCCTTTGAATGGGCACACGACCGGGATTACAATGCTGAAGATTCAAGCTCCGTCGAAGGGGGCCTGACGCGAATGGGAACGGGTGAAAAGTCCAATTCGGCGACTCTGCAATTGGCGGTTGGTTTTTAAATGTATCGGAAAGACAAAGTTCGGCAAAAATTATTGTGGGGGCCCGGGGGGGATCATCCCCCCCGGCGGAGGTTTGGAGGCGGAGCCTCCAAGGTTTTGGTTTTTGCCCGCAGGGCATAGTGTCCGTTTTCTATCAGGATGATACGCAGCATGGCTCGAATTCTTTATTTTGCCTGGGTACGTGAAAAGGTTGGAGTCGCCGAGGAGCGGATGGCCCTGCCCGACTCGGTGAAGACGGTGGCGCAGGTTATTCGTTTTTTGCGGGGTTTGGACTCCAACCATGACCAAGCCCTTGCCGACACATCGTTGCGGGTGGCGGTCAACCAGGAGTACGCCCAACTTGAGACCGGCGTCACCAATTATGACGAGATTGCTTTTTTTCCACCGGTCAGCGGCGGATGAACATTCCTGTCATTGGCTTTGCAGCCCCGAGCGGAACCGGCAAGACGACCCTTATGGAACGGGTTATTGCTGAACTCAGCCACGAGGGATACCGGGTCGGGGCCATCAAGCATGGCCACCATCCGGCCGATCCCGACCAACCGGGCAAGGATACGCATCGTTTCCGGCAGGCGGGGGCGCGTTCGGTGTTGTTTGCCTGTCCGCAACGATGGTTTATGATTCAAGAGCTGCATCCCGGGGAAGAACCGGAACTGGAACAACAGGTGCGGCTTTTTTTGCACCACGATCTGGTCATTGTGGAGGGATATAAAAATTATAGTCACCCAAAGATTGCCATTCATCGCCAGGGGGTTACCGATCCGGGCTATATCAAGTCTCTCGCCAACTGCGTCGCCATTGCTACCGACGACCCCGGACTTCAGGCTGTGCTCGGCCCTTCTCCTCCCTTGCTGGCTCTGAACGAACCCCTGGTCGTATCACGATTCATACGCCACCACTTGGCTTTGGCGGATTTGGTTTCGGCTTGACTTTTTTTCACGCATCTTCCGATTGCGCCGAGTCACCCGTCGTGCACCATGATCTGGTGATTTTGGAGGGATATAAAAATCACAATCACCCAAAAATTGCCGTTTATCGCTACGGGGTTATCGATCCGGGCTACATCAAGGCCCTCGCCAACTGCGTCGCTATTGCCACCGACGACCCCGGATTTCAGACCGTGCTTGGCCCTTCTCCCCCCTTGCTGGCCCTGAACGAACCCCTGGTCGTATCACGATTCATACGTCACCACTTGGCTCTGGCGGATTTGGTTTCGGTTTGACCTTTTTTCACGCACCCCCTGATTGCGCCAAGTTACCAGTCGGGATGGTTATCGGCTGTCCCCAGATTTCCCGTGCGACCGGCGGCGGCTTCAAGGATGGTCTGTTGTGCGGGGGTCAGTGCGTTCTGGGTAAGGTTGGTCATGTGCGTTGCTCCTTTTTTTGGGTTGTGTGCGATGACCATATACAGCCATTGCTCCAACAGGGTATCAAGCACAAATCATGTTTTTCAGATAACTTATTGGATTGTCTGATGTCTTGAGTCTGGGCGGCTTTGCACGAAACGTTGTACGTTGGCAGGTGGCTGCATTTGTTGGTCCACGCCATCAGAGAGCCTTGCAGAAAAAATGGAAAACGATCAAACTTGGAATTCATTATTGGAGGGTGGAAGGGGTTCTAATGAATTCCCTTGGTTTCGTTTTGGAGCCTTTTAATGATAATATGCAATCGTCTTTCCTGTTTTGGCTTGTCACGATGAAGTCGATTGATCTGTTTTGCGGAGCGGGAGGGTTATCCTGTGGCTTGAAGATGGCAGGCTTCGATCCTCTGCTCGCTTTGGAAATAAACTCAGTTTATGCTAAGACGTATGCCGCAAACCACCCATCAACAAATGTGATTACTGCCGACATACGAGATCTTTCAGAATACGACGTCTGTAAATTGCTTGGATTGAAGCAGGGCGATCTAGATTTAGTTAGCGGTGGGCCACCATGCCAGGGTTTTTCCATTAATGCTCCTATTCGAAACCTTGACGATCAAAGGAACAATTTATTCAAAGAACACCTTCGAATTGCTAACATTCTAAAGCCAAAAGCAATCCTGATCGAAAACGTTCCAGGCATTATGTCTCTAGGTCAAGGAACGGTTGTAGACGCGATATATGAAGAATTGGAACATATGGGGTATTCTATCTCCCATCGAATCTTATTTGCAGGTCATTATGGTGTTCCTCAGCTAAGATTTCGGACGATTTTTATCGCTATTATCGGGAAAGTTCATATAGATTTTCCAGACCCTACCCATGATTGTGAAGCGGTAGCCAATTTCACTGGGGCTAAACAGTATTGCCAAAAAATTTACCCATTACTTGATCAATGTTTACGTAAGAAAACAACAGTATGGGAAGCAATTTCAGATTTACCACCCTTGCTCCCTGGTCAGTTGATCCACGATGTCCACTATCCAGTCGGTGCTCAATCTGAATTCCAGAAAGAATTACGTAAAGGTTCTGAGCGCCTTTTTAATCATGGATGCTCTAAGCTGGGCAAAGCGAATCTAGAACGTCTAAAATGTATTCCACAGGGAGGCAGTTGGAGGGACATACCTCATGATCTATTGCCATCCGGTTTGAAGCGGGCAAGAAGAAGCGACCATACAAAACGGTATGGTCGTCTGCATCCAGACGGTCTATGTTCCACCATTCTGACAAAATGCGATCCCCATTGGGGCAGTTTTTTCCATCCGACCCAAGAACGGGCTATTTCAGTTCGAGAAGCGGCAAGAATTCAGTCGTTTCCCGATAGATATTTTTTTACTGGAAACCTAACTCAACAGTTCGAACAGGTCGGAAATGCTGTCCCCCCCTTATTGGCTAAAGCTATTGGTGAAAAGATCAAGCACCTCATATCATAGCGGCGACATCATGACGACACATAGCGTAAAAAAATTGATAGAGATTTTCGGATTCTCTCCAGAAGATCACACATCCGAGGCTCGTAAATTCTGGGATTTGAAAGCATGTCCGTTTATTGGACGCGCATGCACCAAGTTTGATCACACGAATACCATTTGTTACGGCACCTGTTCGGTATCCAATGGAGGATCGAACGTTGTGATATGTCCAAATCGTTTGTATGAGAATGATTACGCAACTATTCGTAATGTATCGACTGATGTATTCGGAGCGAAAATTCCAATGATATTCTTTGATGAATATGTCAAGATATTTGGAGACACGAAAGAAGTTATTGTTGCTTTAGG
This sequence comes from Magnetococcales bacterium, assembly GCA_015660855.1. Taxonomy (GTDB): domain Bacteria; phylum Pseudomonadota; class Magnetococcia; order Magnetococcales; family UBA8363; genus UBA8363. The sequence continues at coordinate 37,647 of JACSDG010000028.1, read as the reverse complement.
TCAATACTCAGGAAAGGAAGTGAAACTCAGTCAGATGAGCATGGATTGGGTTTTGGCTCACATCCGCAGTGGTGAGCTTCAAGAATATGTAGGTATTGAGGTTCAAAGTATTGACATAACCGGAAACTACCGTGACGTTTGGTATGCAGCCAAAAACCAGGAGAATGTCCTGCCAGCTTCTGCACATGGACTCAACTGGGCCAACGTTCACAAGCGACTTATTCCACAACTCATTCGAAAGGGATTGATCTACTCAAGGTCTGCTCTGGTTCGAAAAGGTCTTTATTTCGTAGTTCCTGAAACTGTGTTTCGTAAGTTCGAAGAAATCATTGGGAACGATATTCCGAAAGTGAATCATGCCGAAAAAGATGTCGTCTCGGTATTCACGTATAATCTTAGCCAAAAACCACAACATGGCCAGAAACGTTCTGTGGTTCTTGACCGAGTGTTGCGATTTAAAATGGACGAATTTGCTGCCCGATTCATATCAGGTGCGAATCTACCTCCCGGCCGTGTTTTGGACGATAAAATACGTGAGGTTCTGACGGTGAAATAGCCCCTGTCTCTACCAAAACTCCCGCCCGGTCCGATTGTCGCTCATCCAGGCTGGCTGTCACGATGTCCTGAATGGGTAATCTGGTAGAGTAGAGAACTGGCGTACCAACTGTAGAGGGGACTGTAGCATGTTTTCCATATGTGCACAAATCTTGGGACAGTATATCCATTTCCCTATCACAAGCCGGAGCCTCTTGTGAAATGGGTGTGCTGTTCCCAGATTTCCTGTCTGTCTACGCCACCACCTAGATCTGGCGGATTTGGTTTCGGTTTGAGCTTTTCTCACGCATCTTCCGATTGCGCCGAGTCACCTGTCGGGATGGTTGTCGGATGGAACACCTCCACATCTTCGATGCTTTCCACCGAATGCGACAGGCCATAGGTAATCAGGTAAGGGACACGAAAACGGCGTTTATCGTTGACCATAATATCAAATTCTCCCCGCCTGGATTCCTGTTTCCAAACAACCCGGTAGATGACTTTTTTATGGGGTGAGACGGAAAAGCTCAAGCGGATTTTGCGACTGATCTGGCTGCCGATTTTCACCCCCATGGATTTGGAAAGTTCCCCGGCGATTTCGCTGGAAAACATTTTGCCAAAACCGCTGCGCAGGGAACTGTTCACCTCGCTGCTGCGATCAAGGTCTAAAGCCACCGTAGCCGTGCGACTGAATTCGTTGTCGCTACTCAAAACCCGATCACCAAAGCGGTTATCCAGAGGGACATCTTCGCACGCAAGGATCAAGGATTCATCACTGAAAACATGATCCCGAATGATTTCCACCCGTATTTCCTTGGATCCGACAGTTTTTTCTCCGGGGGCATTTTTTTTTGCTGCCCGATCACCGAGGATGTACCCCACCGCCGAAAACACACCCATCGGAAGCAAAAAAGGGAGCATAAAACCACCTCATGTCAGGAAGATTATCAATTCGACGGTTCTTTAAAGGAGCATGATGCCTTTCGGGCAAAAAAAAGTCAAAACAAAACCTTGAAAGACAAAACCAAAAAATCAAAACCATCCGAGCTTTCCACCTCAACGGGTGATTCGAGAATAGAGCAGCGGTAATCCTGAGGGCAGATTCTTGGCGTTTTTTAACACGATGAAACCATCTTTCCCAAAGAGATAGGGGCAATATTCTCCCGCCTTCTCATCAATGGTAACACAAAAAGTCCGTACCCCTTTTTTTTGGGCTTCCAGAATAGACATGCGGGTATCTTCTACTCCATAACGTCCCTCATATCGATCCAAATCATTAGGCTTTCCATCCGTCAAAAGTAGCAGTAGTCGGCGAGAAGCAGGATAATCGGATAGGATCTCCGTTGATTGTCGGATGGCCGCCCCAAGACGGGTATAATATCCCGGTTTGATGGCCTGAATTCGACCACGGACCTGACTGTTGTAAGGTTCGCTAAAATCTTTAATATGATGGAAGCGAATGTGATCCCGGCGTCGGGATGAAAAACCATAGAGGGCAAATGGGTCTGAAACAGCAGAAAGGGCCTCGGAAAAGAGAAACAATGTGTCCTGAATCACATCAATGATTCTTTGGCTGTTGTTGACCCATGTGTCGGTGGAAAGAGAGAGATCGGCAAGAAGAAGGGATGCCAGATCCCGATTTCCCGGTCGAAAATCTTTAAATATGGGCGGTTGGGTCATCCCCTGTTGGCGCAGTTGATTGGCTCTGGCCTCGACCATGGCTTCCAGATCCAGCTCTGTTCCATCGGATTGGCGTCGGAACCAGAGGCGTACTGGTTTGATTTGGGAAAATTGCCCCCGTATCTTGCGGGAAGTGGCCAGCAAATGCGGGGGAAGTTCACTGGGTTGGGCATTGCGGGCCATCATGGGGATAATCCGGCAATAATCAGATACTAACCTGTTTTTCTTGTAATCCCATTCCGGTAACAGTCTTCCGCCACCCAATACCAAGTCATCGTCGGCTTCACTGGGAAGATCCATGTCAAAGCGGATTCTTTTGGCCATGGGTTTATTATCCCGCGCTAAACTCAATATTTCCAGATCATCGGCAATCCCCTTGGAGTTTTCTGGTTCATCTTCCTCATCGGTGGCCCGATCCACCTTGATATATTCGGCCCAACTGAAAATACTCTCGAAACGATGGAGTATAAGCCCTCGATTCTCCTCGGGTGCCTCGACCCGTTCGCTGCGGTGTTTATTTTTTTTGTGTCCTGATTCAGGTTTTGCCGCACGAGACTCTCCCATCGTCGGTTCCGCATCAGGGCGGCGTGGTTCGGTGCTATTTGCATAGATCTCTGGGGCGGGATGGGGCCAGAGTAAAACCGGCCAGGGGGCTATGTTACAGGCGGATAACGCAGCAACACTACCCGGCTTTGTTAATGCACGACGAATCAGCAACTCTTGATGCGCCTCAGTTGGTGGGAGGTTGCCTGGGTCAGGTCGGCTGGTCATATGCGCCGCCAGTAAACGCCGGTAACGGTTGATTAGGCCGGGAAAGTTGTTTAATACCGTACAAACTCGATCTTGAGACGCTGTGATCCAGTCTGGATGAAGGGAGGTTCGCTGGACCCCTTGCAAGGCGATCAACCACACATAAAGATCCCGATTGAGGGCAGGAAGAGGAAAGAGATCAATTTTTTCTGGCAGGCAGAGTTTATCTTCTTCCTGCCAGGAGAGGGGGACTTTTTTTTGTGTGCCGCCCAGACGTGCCAACCAGCTCCGTTTGGCGTTATGGGAGGAATCAGCAACACCTATCAAAGATGATGCCGGATTACCCCCAAAAGCTCGGAAAAGCAGTCCTGCCGATTTTTCCACATCACTTAGCCAAACGGTAGCTTCCGGGTGGCGTCCATGGGAACTTTGGGTAATCCACCGATCCCAGAGGGAGCCAATGTATTCTTCCATGGGTTACCCCTTGCTTTGAGAATCCGGGTTGATGATGCCCACTGTTTTTGGATCGGCTACATTGTTTGCTTGGTCCCCGGAAACCCAGTAGAGCAGTGGTCCTTGAGGGTTATGGGTTTTAACCTGGGCGCAGGCTTCGACACACGCGCCACATTGGGTGCAGGTGGCAATTCGCCCTTTACCACCACGGGGTTTAATGCGCATGGGACAGGAATTATCACAGGCTTGGCTACAGGTGGAACATTCCTCGACACGATGACGTTCAAAACCGACCACCAGTGCTTTGCGGTTGGCAAACCAGGCTAAACTTTGCGCCATGCCTACCGCACAGCCAAACCGACAGAAAAAATGTCGGGCAACCGTAAAGTCGATGATAAAGACCACCGTGGCCACGGTAATGAACAGGGTTTGATTGGCCGTCAGGTTTCCAGAAAACAAATTGCCATAGATTTCGGCCGGAGGCAGAAGATAGGTCAGTAGAACGATGGCCCAGAGAGCTGAGAAAAACAGGATGGTTGCCACCAATAAAAAACCGTTTCTTGAGCGAATTTTAATTTGGGTTCCCCCCGTTTCGGTGCTGGGCAGGGGATGTCGTTCCCAGAAAGTTGGTTTGCCATTGGTGCGTCGCCAAAGGCCATTGATGAGTTCAACCATGGAAAAATGGGGGCAGAGCCAGCTACAGTAAATCCGTCCCCAACGCCAGGAAACGTAAATAACGGTTCCTACGAGGGAAAGCACAGGGAGAAAAATGTGCGTCAGCAATTGTTCTGTGGCTGACCACATTCCTCCAGTGCGAATACTCTCCGGGTTAATATCTAAAGTCACCGGTTGGCCGAAAATAAAAAAATGACCCAGGGTTAAATCAAGGCGGAAAATATCAAGGATCGGCATAATGATGAACAAAGCAAAAAAAGACAGTCGTAGGATCAAGCGTTGCCGTTGTAATTGTTTGTGTCCAGGTGCGGACAAATGCTCTAGAATTTTGCAGGAGGAATTGAGTGAATCCAGACGTTGAATCGGAATGATATCGGCACGTCTATTCACCGAAGATGGCATGGACAACCTCCATCAACCCGTGGGCGGTCTCCAGGTCATCGGTTAACGTCTCCACCATGGCGGATCGGCAGGATTCAACCGGAGGAAAACCATCTTTGATCAACTTGGCGGCATAGATCAAAAGTCGCGTGCTGACACTCTCTTCCAGGTCGTGATCTTTCAGTGCGCGCAAGGCTCCTGCCAAAGTGACCAGTTGGGCGGCTATGGATGGCTCAATACCGCTTTCCTGGATCAGAATGATTCGTTCAACCTCTGGTTGGGGAAATTGAAAGCGTAGGGAGATAAAACGTTGTCGGGTGCTGGGCTTCATCCCCTTTAAAAAATTTTGGTAGCCGGGGTTGTAGGAAATCACCAGCATGAATTGAGCCGGAGCCATCAATAGCTCTCCTGTGCGATCAATGGGGAGGATGCGACGGTCATCGGCCAAAGGGTGCAGGACTACCGTTGTATCTTTTCTGGCCTCCACGACGGTAAACAGAGGCCGTCCCAACCGACTGGCCATACGACGAATGAATCGGGTTTTACCACAACCGGTCGGGCCTTTAATCAACAAAGGCAGTTGATTGTTATAGGCGTATTCAAACAAGGCAATTTCATTACCAACAGGCTGATAAAACGGGATGGAGTCACTCTTGGAAGTCAGCATAATCATTGAATAACCGAAGGATTAAGAAAATCCGGGGCATACACCAGATGCCCCGGATTAGTAGAGAAGAAATGGTGAATCAGGCTTGTACGGGATCGTCATTTTTGACGAAGAAGCTTTTGATATAGGCCAGCAAACCGATCAGAAAAATGAGACCGGCAATGAGTCGTAACCAGTAGAAAATTGAGATCTGATCCTGGACTTCCATGAACGACATTGGGGTTACGGCAACACGTTGCAACCAGACTTGCAGAATTCCCGCACCTGTAAGAAACAATGTGATAAACACCATGGAAATGGCCATCAGCCAGAAAGCCCATCTTTCCAAGTTTTGCGATTTTTGACCATTGCAAATTCCCTTACCCCGCAACAGCGGCATGGAATAGCTGATCATGCTCAGGACGATCATCACATACGCGCCATAAAAAGCCAAATGGCCGTGGGCTGCGGTGATCTGGGTGCCGTGGGTATAATAATTAACCGGAGCTAGAGTGTGTAGAAACCCCCAGACCCCTGCACCCAAAAAGGACATGATGGCCGTTCCGAGTGCCCAAAGGGTGGCCACTTTATTGGGATGTTCCCGCCGACGCCGACTCACCATGTTAAAGGCAAAAACCGCCATCATGAAAAAGGGAATGGGTTCCAACGCCGAGAAAATGGATCCCCAAATCTGCCAATATTCCGGTGTACCAATCCAGTAGTAGTGGTGGCCAGTCCCGATTAATCCGGTAACCAAAGCCATGGCAATGATTACGTAAAGCCATTTATCGATAACCTCTCGATCAACGCCCGTCACTTTGATCAGGATGAAGGCCAGTATCGCACCCAAAATCAATTCCCATACCCCCTCAACCCACAGATGGACGACCCACCACCAAAAATATTTATCAAGCACCAGATTTTCAGGGTTATAAAACGAGAAGAGGAAAAATACCGCAAGGCCAACCAAGCCGGTTAGCAGGACCAGACTAATGGAAGTTTTTCTCCCTTTGAGGATGGTCATCCCAATATTAAAGAGGAAACCCAAGGCGACAATGACAATGCCGATTTTGGTGATGGTGGGTTGCTCCAGGAATTCTCGCCCCATGGTGGGAAGCAAGTCATTGCCGGTGATTTTGGTCAAAGTGGCATAGGGGACGGAGAGATAACCCACGATGGTTAACGCACCGGCAACAAGGAAAACCCAAAAGAGTATCTTAGCCAACAGAGGGCTATACAGTTCTCGTTCTGCCTCTTCCGGGACCAGAAAGTAGGCCGAACCCATGAAGCCAAACAACAGCCAGACAATGAGCAGATTGGAGTGGACCATACGGGCCACATTGAAAGGGATGGCTGGAAACAGAAAGTCCCCGATCACATATTGGGTACCCAGGATCAAGCCAAAGAGTATTTGGCCAACAAAAAGACCGATGGCCGCGATAAAGTAGAGTTTTGCTACGGATTGGGATGAATAATTCATGTCAGATCGACCTTTCTCTTATCCTTCGACATTGGGTGGCCATTTGGCGGCATTGATTTCATTGGTCCATTTCAGGAACGCGACAATGGCATCCAACTCTTCTTCGGTCAGATGAAACTGGGGCATTTGCCGACGACCTTTGATTCCAGTCGGTTGGGATTGAATCCAACCTTTGATAAAGTCAGGGCCACGACGTTGGTAGACGTTGCCCAATTCGGGAGCAAAATAGGCCCCCTCACCCATGATGGTGTGGCAACCAACACAGTTATTGTCTTCCCAGACCCGTTTTCCCTGAGCCACTTGTGGAGTGATATTCTCGCGGTGATCCCTTTTGGATAATCCCCCCATGGTGTCGAAGGTCAGCCCGATCAATACAAGAAAGAAAAACAAGCTCCCTCCATAAAATAAATTTCTTGAGGAGTTTTTGGTGAATCTGCTCATACATTAGCTCCGCACGGTTAGAGAAATAATTATTAGCATTAAAAAAATAAAATAATGGAAACCGCTAAGATCCGCCATCCCATATTGAAATTATTAAAAGAAAAAAAAGGGGGCTGGGGGATTTCCCCCAGGGTTTTGACCTTGTTTTTGAATTTAAATAAGAAGCTTCAATCTTTCGCTTTCCATTTAGTTTTATCCGCTTTGATCAACTTGACAAGCTGATTGCGAGAGATTTTTGATATACATCAATTAATTTTACAAATGAGTCGTGACTTGTGTGATTGGAACATGATGCCCTTCGGGCAAAAACCAACATCTTGGGTGCTCTCGCCCCCCTCTTTAACCCCCGCAACAATTTTTGCCAGACGTAATCACTGTCTGCCTTTTGTTTCGCCCGACATGGGAACTCTCCTCCTTATTTGTTAAAATATCAATAGATTTCAAATCATTGGATCCGTGGTCTTCATTTCGTTCCCACTGATTTTTGGATACGGGTAAATTGTTTGGCGCAAAAAGTGCATAAATAACGGTGTTGGTTTGGATACTGCGGCCTGAGTCTTTTCTTGACTTGATGTTGGGTACCGCAGTCACGGTGCTGGTTTGAAAATCAGGAAGGAAAACCTTGAAAAATGGCCGCCTTGAATACCGTCCGTTTCTCTGACGGATTATTTTCCATAACAATCCTGGAAGTGTTTGCCGGATCCCTGTTTATCGGGTTTATCCTGCTATCGGCCGCAGTCATGCTGGAACAGAAAAAGACTGTGGTGCCGAGCACGTCACCTCCGGGTTTGGTTGCGGTGGGGGGGCCAAAGGATGGGCAGACCGGGGGAGGCGATGGCGCGGTCGATGGATTGGCCGAACGCCTAGTGGAAAAGTTGGACAGAAATTTCAGGCATCGCGACGAGCGTCTGGGACGTATGATCGTGAGTTTGGGCGATAAATTGGACCACATCAAGGAAAGCAGGGAGTTGAATTGGTCGCAGTTGCGTCATGACATTGATGAACGGCTGGAAGCCTTTGTTCAGGAAGCGGCATTGCAGGGGCCAAGGTTGGACAGTTTGAGGGTGGTTGGTGGGGACGTGGAAGGTTCGGTCCAGGTGGCACAGGCTTCTGTCCCGGTGGTGACGGATGTTGTGGAGGTGGCAGATAAGGCCGCTGGTGATGGAGGTGGTGTCTCCGTCAAGGTGGCCCAGGTTTTGCCAACACAGGTGGAAACTGCCAAGGAAAAATCTGTGATGCAACCACAGAGCGCGGGTTTATTGGGGTTGGAGGACGGGGTTTTCAATCCGGTGCCTGTCGAGGATCAAAAACGGGGTTTTTTTATTTCGTTGGGGTGTTTTTCCCAAGCGCGCAATGCGGTTGATCGCGGTAAACAGGTGCGTCCTTTTGCGGCGTCGATTTACAGAAAGCAGATTCGGGATGGAGCCATGAGTTGTGTGTTTTCCGGTCCTTATGGTGACAGGGCGGCGGCGGGGGAGGTGTTGCGCCGTAAAATCAAAGTCAAAATCAAAGTCAAAAGAAAAACCTTGGAGGCTCTGCCTCCAAACCTCCGCCGGGGGGAGAACCTCCCCCCGGACCCCCGCAATAATTAAAACCTTTAAAAAAAAATGGGGGGGGACTGAATGGCGACTACAGGAGGACTGCAACCTGACCGATAAAAGGGAGTTTCCAGGCCCGGGAGAAAATGACTGAAACGACGCCGGCGATGGAAAAAAGGGCAATCATCAGCACTGAAAAGCTGAAGATGAATCCCCCCAGGACCGGGATGTAGAGACTGAAGATGGCCAACACCCCCCAGACCCACAGAACCAGCCCCTGTCGGGAATGAAACCGGACATAGTCGTTATGGTCGTTGTTGAAGAGCAGCGGGATAAGGCACAAAACTCCCATGTAGCTGAACAGGGCGAGGATTTTGGCCCTTGGTGACATCGATTTTGTTACCAGCCAGGAACGGTTGGCCATGAACACATTCTCCAGATAGGGGTCAACTAAGTGCGTCATCCAGTTCGTTGATATATTTTTTTTTGTTTTTGATATAGCTATAGATTCCGACCCCCAGAGCGGCGGCGGCACCGGCGGTGAGAATGGGGGTGAGACCGCCCAGGCTGATGCCCAGCGCGGGCAGGCTGCCAGACCAAAAGGAACCGCCCGAGGTGATTCCCTTGACGGCGAGGCTTCCGGGGGCGGCAGCCAGGGCCCCTTTTCCAGTGGCGACGGCCCCGGTTGCAGCCAAGCTTTTTCCGGTGGCGGCCTTGCTGGTGGCTACGGTTCCCGTGGTGGTTTTGGTTGCAATGGCACCGGCAGTCCCTTTTCCAGTGGCGGTTTTTGCGGCGGTCATTTTGGCCGCTTTGGCCCCTTCAGGGGCCTCCCACTCGGCTCCAGGGGGGAGGTTGGCAGGTACTTGAGTCGCCGCCCCCTTGCCTCCGGCCGCCTTGCCGACGGCACCCTTTCCCCCTGTGGCCGCTTTGGCCGCCTTGGCTCCTTCGGGAGCTTCTTGTTCTACTCCCGGGGCGGGTTTGATCGCAGGTGCTTTCTGGGCAACGGCAGCCCCTTGAGGGACTCCACCTGTTTGGGTATTTACGACGTTGGCCATGTTTTTCCCCTTTGTATCCATTCCGGTGTCATGGGACAATCAGCTTCAGCCGACTCTGGCGCATTGTACGGCAACGAAATTTATTTTTCACGGAGATTTTGTTTTTGGCCGAAATGAAAGCCTCAATACCTGGTTTGACCCAACCTCGGGCACCTTGGAGGCAGGCCTGTCCCCGCGTTTTTTAGCAAAGGACCATCGACAACGAACATGTCCCAGGAACTCCACCCCAGTCATCGCAACAGCCTCTACCTGGTCGTCTCACTGTCGATGATTTTCATGACTCTGGTGTTGGCCGTCCAGCCGCTTTTTCTGAAAGGTTTGGGCTTGGGGCGGGATAATGCCGGGTTTGTCAATGCCAACATTCAAGTCATCACCGAACTTGTCGATCTGCTTTTTGTAGGTTATCTCGGATACCTGTCCGACCGGTTTGGTCGGATTCCCATCGTATATTACGGTTTTATCCTTTCCGCCATCACAGCGGCACTGACGCCATTCTGTCTTGAAATCGGCCTGCTTGTCGGGATGAACGGCGTCGCCGTTTTTTACGTGGCGCGCATCCTCATGTCCGTCGGCTCCACGGCGGTATGGCCGCAGTTGGGTACCCTGACCGGCGACTATTCCACCCCGAAAGACAGGCCTATGCTTCTGGCCAAGGTGGGGTTCATGACCGCCTTCGGGGCCACCCTGGTCTACGCTGTTCTCATGCAAATGCCCAAATACATCGGCCTGACCATGGTTATGATGATTTCGGCGGCCACGGCCCTTGCGGGAGCCTGGGTCTCCCGGCAGTTCCTGGTGGAAAAGGCCACACCGACCCAAAAGCAAAAATTTCCCTTCGCGGCCGTGATGAGCCTGCTGCGGCAGGAAAGAGATCTGCGTTTGAGCTTCATGGCCGCCTTCTCATCGCGCAACGATATGGTGATCATCGGCTTGTTTCTCATGACCTGGTTTATTTATTTTGCCGACATCGTCCCCGGAGTTACCCACGTCCAGGCGGCAGGCCAGGCAGGCATGGTCATCGGTTTCGTCGGGTTGATCATCCTCATCAGCCTGCCGTTCTGGGGGTGGTTGATCCAAAATTTTGGTCGGGTCGAATCCTTGACCTTGGGGATGGTTCTTTCCGGCGTCGGTTTTACCGGCATGGGTTTGATCTACAATCCTCTGAGCTGGTGGACCTTTGTTCCGGCACTGTTTGTCGGACTTGGTCAGGCGGGTTGTCTCCTGGCACCGCAAACCCTGGCCCTGGACATTTCTCCGGTGGATACCCGTGGATCGGTCATGGGGGCTTTCAATACCGTTGGTTGCATCGGCATCATCTTTTTTATTCAGATCGGCGGATTTTTGTTCGACTTGGTCAGCCCAACCGCGCCTTTCATATTCACTGGGCTTGCAAATTTTGTCATTATGGCCTATGGTCTCTGGGTTTTGCGGTCTGGTTCACAAAGCGGCGGCTCAGACATGGACCAGGCCCTGGACCTTGATCCGTGACTTTTTTCCGGGTGGGTTGGCATAAGGTTAATTCTGAATTAAAAGCGGTTGGGGGTGTATAGGTCGTATGGCCAACATAATTTTCGGGCTGGTTGCCCTCGCTCTCGGCCTTTGGGGCCTCTCCGTCTGGTGGTGGTCTGTGGTGGAAATGTTGCGCGGCGTCGTCCCTTTGCTGCTTGTCATTCTCGGTTTCATCGCCTTGGGAGCCGGTATCACCCGGGTGCGTGATGAGGGAACCCGGGATGATGTGGGCTTGGCCGAGGAACTCGGCAGAAATACGGTTTCAGGGGACGAGTAGAACCTCATGGCCTCCAAGTCAAACGGATCCGACAAATTCTGCGGTAAAGAGTATCACAAATACCTCTACTTCATTGTCGCGCTTGCCGTGGCCATCATGGTCGGTGGCTACTGGTATTCCGAATACTATGGCAAGAGTGCTGACGGTCGCCTGGGCTACGTCCAGGGTGGCGTTAATTCCGTGCGGGTTCCCAATCCGGCGTCCAATGCCCCCGGTGTCGCCCCTCTGCAACCCCAGGCCATGGCGGCAGCCATGGCCACGCAACAAAACGATCCCCTCGCTGCCGACCCCAGCCTGTTGAACCGTCCATGGGGGTTTGCCGCCGTCGTGAAATCCATGATGCCCAGCGTTGTCAACATCAGTGCCCACAACGACTCTCCGCTCCAGGCCCAGGCGACTGGTCCCGCCGTCGGGCCCGAATTGCCTCAGGCGGGACAAACGCCGTCTCCCGGTGGTCTGCAATTCGCCAATCCTTTCAGCGGCGTCTCCCAGGAAAGCATCGGTTCCGGCATCATCGTCACCGAGGAAGGCCATATTCTTACCAATTTCCATGTGGTTGAAAATTCCAAAAATGTTGTTGTCATGGTCTACGGCGAAATGGGGGATAAAAGTTATCACGCCGATGTGGTGGCTCGTGACAATACCCGCGACTTGGCACTCCTCCTGATTGAACCTGCGGGAAAACTTAAATCCGCAGCCCTGGGTAACAGTGAAAACGCCCAGATCGGTGATTCGGTCATCACCATTGGCTCGCCGTTTGGACTCAACCATTCGGTCAGCAAGGGGATTGTGGCTGGCAAACGCAAGGTGGTTAATATTGGTGGGGTGCTGCACAAAGGTTTGTTGCAAACCGATGCCGCCATCAATCGTGGCAATTCCGGCGGTCCCCTGGTGGATGGACAGGGGTGGGTGATTGGTGTCAACACCGCCATTTATACCACCACCAGTGCTTTTTCTGGCGTCGGCTTTGCGGTTCCCATCAACACCGCCCGGGATTTTCTCGAAGACTGGATCACGCTGCCGAACGTTCGTCCCGATCTGCCCATGCCTGGCCAAGCGGCGGGTGCGCATGTCGCCGTCCGTCCGCCTCCCCCCATCCAGGCCAACGCCAAGCCCCCCCACGGTGATCGCGGTCCTTGCGCCAACTGTCATGACATTCTTCCCGGCCCGCAACCGGTGGCTTTTACCAATGCTGCCGCTCCGCAAACCAAGGGACCTCCCATCCAGGCCGATGCTGCGCTGCCCCACGATGATTGGGGGCCGTGCGTGAACTGTCACCAGATCATACCTTCCCCCCAGCCGATCGCTTTTGGGGTGGGTCCTGGTCCTGGTTTGCACCAAAAACCGGGTCTGGGAATGGGGAAGGCCGATGAGGGCAATTTTGACGCCATGCAGCAGTTTTCCTTTTCTCCGGGTGGTGCCATAGGGGTGACCGTGGCAGCGGCAGGTATGGCGGATTCCGTCGCGGCTGCCGGCGATGCTGGTCTGGGAGTTACCTGGAGCATGCTGGATGCCGCTCGATCCGAAGGGTTGCAGGTGCCGGTTCCCTTCGGTGCGGTGATCGATACCGTGCATCCGGGAATGTCTGGGGAATCTTTGGGTTTCAGGGCGAATGATGTGTTGCTCAAGGTCGATGGGCGTTGGCTCAAGACGATGGGCCAGGTTCAGGAGTCCTTTGATCGTTTGCAACGTGGCGATGCGGTCCGTTTTCTGGTGCATCGGGGTGGGGTGCGGATGGAACTGGATACAGCCCGGCGCAACGTTGGTGGGCAGCCCTCTTCGGCGACATGGTTGCCCGTGGCGGGGCCGTCTCCCATGATGCAGCAGCCCATGACGCAGCCGCAAATTTCAGGGGGGCAGAATGGGATAGATCCGATGCTGGCGGCGGAACAGGGCCAGTTTGCGGTCCCCGGACAAAATTTTCCGCCTCAGGGTAACCCGCCCGGGGTTCCTGGTCAGGCAAAGCCAGCCGCTCCTCCCACCGAATTTGAATGGATGGGGATGGAAATGGTTCCTATGGATCAGGCGGCATGGCAGCGCAATCCCGATCTTCGGGGCAAGTTTGGCGGGTTGGTGGCCGATGTGGATGTGGGGGCGCAGGCAGAGAGGGCCGGGATTAGGCGCGGTGATTTGGTTGTAGCAATCAACGGTTTGCCGGTTCCTTCGGCAACCGCGTTGGACAATGCCATTAAGGCGGTCAAGGTTCGCACGGGTGTGTTGGTGGAGATTGAACGTATGAATCAACGCATGTTTGCCACATTGCAATAGCTCCATCGATTGGTGGAAGTTTATCAGGGGAGTCGATCAAGATGATTCAGGAAATGGATAAAACGCTGTTTCTGGGTATTGATCTGGGAACTTCTCGCACGACGATCATGTCCAGCCGGGGTGGCAAGGGGTTGGTGCGTTCGGTTGTTGGTTATCCCAAGGATATTCTCGGGGTCAAGCTCCTCAATCGCACTTTTGCGGTGGGGGACGAGGCTCTGGCTAAAAAATCCTATATGGATCTGCATTTTCCCCTGGAAGATGGTGTCCTTAAAGAAACGGGGGAGCAAAATACCCAGGCGGCGCGGGAATTGTTGAAGCATGCCATTGGTTTGGTGTCTCCCGCTCCGGGTGATCGCATTTGTGGCATTCTTGGGGTGCCGGCGCGGGCTTCGGTGACCAACAAGGGGCAATTGTTGAAGATTGCCGATGAGGTGATGGATCTTTCCATGGTGGTTTCCGAACCTTTCATGGTGGCTTATGGTCTCAACCGTCTGACTAACGCCATCATCATCGACATTGGGGCTGGGACGACCGATTTGTGTGCCATGAAGGGGACCATTCCCTTGCCGGAGGAGCAGGTGACGCTTCTCAAGGCGGGCAGCTACATCGATGACATCCTGGCGGCGGCCATTACCGAGGCTCACCCTGAGGTACAGATGACCAACCTGTTGGCGAAAAAGCTCAAGGAGCGTTTCAGCCATGTGGGTCCTGGACCGCAGGAGGTGGCGATGGTGGAGTTGCGTTCTGGTGGCAAGCCCAGAAACTATGACATCGGACGGGAAGTTCGCTTTGCCTGTGAAACCGTTGTCCCGGACATTTTGGAAAGTCTGGAACAGTTGGTCAGTGTTTTTGATCCCGAGGATCAGGCGGATGCGGTGAAAAATATTATTTTGGCGGGGGGCGGGTCGGCCATACGGGGTTTGGATCAGGTGTTGAAGGATGGTTTGAAATCTTTTGGCGAGGTTCATGTTTTCAAGGTGGACGAGCCGGACTATGCCGGTGCTGCCGGGGCACTGAAATTGGCGACCGAACTGCCACCGGACTATTGGACACAGGTGGGTGATGTCATTGGGGAGTGAGCGCGGGTTTGCCTCTGGATTTTTGGGGTGGTCGTGGTGTGGGCCTGATTGTTTGTTTTGCTGATGCGAGGGTGAGAAAAATGATCATGAGAAGACCGATTGCAACCGCAACACAAATTACCGCAGCGATGAGTTATCTGGGAATATTGGCTTTGGTGCCGTTGGTCCTGGGGAAAATCGATCCTTTTGTGCGCTTCCACGCGCGGCAGGGGGTGGTTCTTTGGATATGGGAAGTTCTGGCGGTGTTCAGCTTGGTGATTCCTGGCGTGGGCCGGGTTTTTTTCCAGGTGTCCAGCCTTCTTTGCTTCGTTTTGTCGGTAGTGGGATTGGTTGCGGTATTTCTGGGTAGAACCTGGCGGTTCCCTTTTGTGGGACAATTGGCTGAAAAACTTTGACTGGTGGTCCAGGATGGGCTGTGGTTGCGGCGGGGGCGTTGGCGGGATGGTATTTCCTCCGATGGGCGGAAGTCCGTGGGCCTGAAAGTGAGGGTTGTTGGCATCATCTTTTTGATTGCGAGGAATTTGTCGCGTGGTCAGGCTTGTCATATCACTGATTTTTGCCATATTCCTTTTAATCTTTGCCTCTCAGAACATGCACGGGACCGAGGTAAGGTTTATTTTTGGTGATGCGGTTGAAATGCCGGTTATTTTGGCGTTGGCGGGGGCGTTTATTGCCGGGTTTGCGCTGGCCATTTTTTATTTTATCGTGCGTGCGGGAAGCAAAAAGTCGGATGAATATGCCGATGATTGGGATCATCCCCCCCGGCGGGGTTTGGGGCAGCGCCCCAAGGTTTTGTTTTTGAATTAAAACAAAAAAGCTTTATTGCCTATGGGGGTTTGGGGGCGAGAGCGCCCAAGGTTGTTGTTTTTGCCCGCAGGGCATCGCGTTCGTTACTTTTTCAGGGCAGGTTTCGGTTGACCCATGAGATATTCCAAGTGCGTCGTCTGTTACGAGGGGGTCGGCTGGATTGGGCTCGCAACCAACTTGGTTCTGTCGGTGCTCAAGCTGTTTATCGGAACCTTTTCTGGTTCGCACGCCCTGGTGGCCGATGGTTTGTATTCGGCCAAAGATGTGGTTACCTCGTCTGTTATCATCGTCGGTCTTAAAGTTTCCAGGAAGCCGTTGGATCAGGAACACCCCTTTGGTCATGGCAAGGTGGAGTTTTTGCTTTCCCTTGCAATAAGCCTTGTGTTGCTGATTGTGACGGGGCTGTTGTTTTATTTTTCTGCGGGCAACCTACTGGACGGCAATCATAACGCGCCGCACCTGATCGCTTTGTGGACGGCGTTGCTGTCGGTTGGGGTCAACTGGTTCATGCACCGCTATACCCATTGCGTCAGCCACGAGATCAATTCGCCGGTGGTGAAGTTGTTGTCCAAGCATCACCTGACCGACGGATATTCTTCGATGGCCGTGGCTGTGGGCATTGTGGGATCCCATTATCTGGGGATGCCCTGGTTGGATACCGCCGTCGCCATGTTGGAAAGCGTGCATTTGATTTATCTGTCGGGGGAAATATTCTGGAATGCCTTCAGCGGTCTTATGGATACGGCGGCACCAAAGAAAGTGGTGGAGCGTATTCGCAAGGAGGCGTTGCAGATTCAGGGGGTTCAGGATGTGGGAGAGGTTCGCACCCGCCAGGTGGGCCAGGAATTGTGGATTACCTTGATTATCGGAGTTGATCCGGAGCTGACGTTGGTTAAGGCCAAGGCTTTGGCCATGCGGGTTGAGGAAGCCCTGGTCACATCCATTCCCCATGTGGGCGATGTGGGTGTGCAGTTTCGTTCCCACAAGGACAGCGAGGAACCGTTTGCCAAACTGCGGCAGCAAAGTTTAGCAGCCTTGGGTTTGTCCCAGTCCAAGGAGGGCAATGAGGGTGAATGAGGCGATGGATGACCTGTTTCGAGGATTGGCGGGTTTTGTGGAGGGACCGGATGCGGTGGGGATCGGTGGTGTTTTGGGGAGCGAATTTTTTGCCAACCTTCTGACCTTCGGATGGGAGTGAACCGTGGCCAAATCCGCAAAGAGATCCATTTCTCCGCCTTTTTGCCGGCAACATTGGTACACCCCGGCCATCATTTTGACCTTGCTGGTTCTCGGTACTTTTGCCTGGGGGTTTCATCTCATCAAGGAACATCGGGATGAGCTGAGATCCTTGGCGGCGTTGTCGAATGCCGGCGTTCCCACGGTCCAGGTGGCGGCTCTGCCGGCGGCGGCGAGTTATGATCCCGTTGACACCATGGTGCGGGCGGCCTTGGTGAACATTGCTGGGACCGTGGCGGACACGGGGGGAAAGAATAAGTTTGTTTCGGTGGGGTCGGGGGTGGTGATTACTGCCAATGGCCATGTGATGACGGCAAACCACCTCCTGGCTGGGCTGAAGGAAATTTTTATTCGCGTGCAGACGCCGATGGGCCCCAGGCAATATTCGGGTCAGTTGGTCAAGTCGGTGGCCCAACACGATCTGGCGTTGGTGAAAATAGTCTCCAAGGATATTTTTCCTTATTTATTGCCGGGAGATTCGCGGCAGTTGCTGGCCGGCACTCCGGTGGTGGCCTGGGGTGACCCGGACGGTTCGTCGGTTTTGCGTAACGTCGGGATTGTCGATGCGGAGGTTTCCAGAAGTCCGGTTCGGGTGGGTTCCACCGAGTTGACCCACCTTTTGACCACCAGCGCGGTCAACCATTGGGCCATGGTGGGGGGGCCTTTGGTGGATGATAAGGGCCGTCTGTTGGGAATCAATTTGTTGATTCAGGCCCCGGGTAACCTGTTTTTGGGTTATGCCCTCCCTTCGCACGTTATCGTGACGCATTTTCAGGATGTGGTGGATTTTCCTCCCCAGGTCCAGATCAATCAACAACCGGGGGCAGGTATTGTGCCCCAGTCGGTTCCGGTAGCCATGGCCGTGCCGCAGCCATCCACTCCGGGAATTGAACGTCCCCCCCGAAGGGCCGACGATTGGTGGAACCGGGCCAAGGCCATGCTGGAAGCGCAATTGGGGCATCAGTTGCCCGCGTATCAAGGGATGCCGGACATTAACGCCGGTGGGGGCCAGAGTCACGCGACGACGCAGCGTATTCTCGGGTTTCCCGTCCCTACTTTTCTGGGTTTGTTGTTGTTGGGATTTTTTTCTGGATTATGTGGTGGCATGATGACCATGGGGGGTGGCATCATCAAGGTTATCGGTTTGATGTCGGTGTTTGGTTATGGGCTGTTGCTGGTGCGGCCTGTGGCCTATATCACCAACATTTTCATGTATGGAGGGGCGTCCCTGCGCTACCGTCGGGACAACGTCTATCGCTGGTCGGATATCCAACCCATGGTACCGTGGGCCATGGTGGGGGTGGTGCTGGGCTATTTTGTCGGCAACGTTCTGAACGCATCGGTTATTCGCCTCCTCCTGGGGATTTTTGCCTTTTTTCTTTCCATAAAAATGTTGGTGGAAATTTCCGAATCAAGGGAACGTAAGGGTTTGCTGGGTGATTTGCAGCGCATCATTGGTGCCAGTGAGCCAACGGGGCCCTATCCTTCGTCCCTGGTGGGGAACGCCACTCTGGCCCACGGGTTGCTGGGGTTGCCCATGGGGATGATCAGTGGCATTCTCGGCATAACGGGAGGCGTCATCGAGGTTCCTTTGCAGCGCTACATTCTGCGCGCTCCGCTACGTCGAGCCATTGCCAACAGTGCCGTATTGGTTTTCTTTGCATCCATTGTGGGATCGTTGGTGGCCATGATCCATGGGGTGACCAGTGGTGCCTTTACCGTGGCCACACCGTTGATTTTGGCGATCATCCTGACCCCAGGGGCTTATCTTGGTGGTTTTATTGGCGCATGGTTGACGACGGTGGCTCCGCTGAACACCTTGCGCTGGATGTATGCATTTTTGATGTTTTTTATTTCTGCGCGAATGATTTTGTCATGAAAGGGGTCGGACAGGGGGTAGTAACCGCTGGTATTCTGGGTACCGTGGTTATCATTATCGTCGGGCTGTTTGGCCATTCCGACGATGCCCTCCGGTTGGGGGAGCCACAGGCAGACAGGTTGCCTAGCGGGGGTACGTCGCTTCCTGTGGCGGTCAATGTGGCCATGATGGGCCAGCCTCCCCTCTCGTTTGCAACCCCGGAAACGGTCGTTAAGGTTCCGCCTGTGGCAGCGTTACCGGAGTTTGTTTCCGCAAAAATAAAAAAATCTGAGGCCCATTGGCAGGGGATGGAAACGTTACCCCTGACGACAGAACTCAAGAAAAAATTGAATTATCCGATGAACGTCGAAGGCGTTCTGATCGATGAGGTCAGTTTGCAATCGGCTCGGGCGGGTCTTTTGGCTGGGGATGTCTTGGTTGCGATCAACAATCGTCCGGTTTTGAGTCTGGAAGACATGTATCGGGAAAGCCGGAAGGTGCAGAATCGCAAGAGTGCCATGCTCATGGTCTATCGGAACGGGGCTTGGATGAGTTTTAAGTTGGTATCGATGCCGGGCGAAAATCTGGGCTTTACCCAGGTGGAAACCGCCCCCATGGTTTTGCCGGGCGACATAAGGCCGCATCCTTACCGGGGACCGTGTACCGATTGTCATGCCATCGGTGTGACCGGACATCTTGTTCCCGATCCCGATGGCATTATTCTCCCGCCGCCAACCATCCGGGTGGGGGTTGGCAGACCGCATCAGGATCGTGGCCCGTGCGTGGCCTGTCATAAGATCGTTCCTTGACATCACCGGGGGATTGGCCCAGGGATGACGAGCAGCTTCGGGGGGATCATCCTCCTCGGTGGAGGTTTGGGGGCAAAACCCCCGGTTTTTTAAACCATGGATTCGTTTGAAAAGGGATGTGACCAATGAGACCCGAGCACCGCAGCCCAAATCCAATGTCCGATGTCGGATTTTTTCTCCATGCCGCCTTGCATGTGGTCAAGCGGGCTTTTATCTCAGCCACCGAAAGCTACAATCGGTTTTTTGTGGTGGATTCCGAATTGCGGCTGCACTATTACCAGGAGCGGGGGATAGAGTATACCCGGCGTGGTCGCTACGATGCCGCCGCTACCATGTTGGAAAAGGTTCTCGTGGAATGGCCGGCGGATGAGGATACCTTGTTTCATCTGGGTTTTTGTTATCTGAAAATGGATCGTACCCAGGAGGGTATTGAGCTTTTGGAACGGGCTGAGGCACTGGGGCGCGGTGGCATCCGGGTTCGATCCATCCTGGGGATGGCCTTTCTGCAAACCAAGGAATATGCCAAGGCGGTAGCCGTATTGGAAAAAGCCCTTGAGGAAGATCCGCAAAATTTTCATCTTAACTATCGTATGGCTTTGGGGTTGGATAACTTGGAACAGTATGATCGGGCGGTGTCCTACTTTAAGAAGGCGATTGGGGTTCGCCCGGACGAACCCAAGGTTTATCGTTCTCTGGGGTTCACGCTGGAGCAGATGGGGCGGCATGAAGAGTCGGTGGCGCAGTTTAAAAAGGCGGCGAGTCTGGATGAGGGGCGGTCTTCTTTTTGACGTTTCGGAAAAATAAAGTTTGGAAAAAAAAATTGCGGGGGTTAAGGGGGGGATTATCCTCCCCGTGCTGCGGTTTGGAGGCGGAGCCTCTAAGGTTTTGATTTTTGCCCGAAGGGCATTGTGACCGGAGTTTTTAGCATAGGGACCAAAGAGTGGATACCTGCCCTGAGATAACTTTTTTTGTTCCATGTATGAATGAGGAAAAACATGCAGCCGATACAGTAGAGACGATTTGCGCCGCGTGTACCGATTTGGTTTCTTACGAGATCGTCGCCGTTGACGATGGTTCCTCGGACGGAACCTACGAGAACCTTCTCAAGACCAAACGCACTCGTCGCAATACCGACATAATGGTTTTGCGGAACGGAATAAACCGTGGGGTTGGTTTTTCTTTTCTCCTTGCGGCTCTCTTGGGGCGAGGTCAATGGATCATTTACGTTCCCGGAGACAACGTGGTGATGGCTAAAGGAATTCGCGATATTCTGGAGAGGCGTTACGAGAAGGATATTGTTATTTCCCATCACAGTGGTGACTTGGACCCAAGATCTCGCAGTCGCGTATTTATTTCAAGATTGTTCACAGCAACCGTCAATATTATCAGCAGTAATAAAGTTTTATATTACAATGGCATTATTTTATTTCCTCGGAAACATGTATGCACCGCGCCTGCATACTATTCTAGTCCGGCATTTCAATGCGAGGTTCTCTGCCACTTACTCCGCAGGGGTTTGAGCTATGTACACGTCCATATTCCGGTGCGAGAGCATTCAAGCGAGGCGCGGGGGCGGGAAGAAAGTGCCATCCTTAAGTTAAAAAATGTTTTACCCGTCATTTATTCTTTGTGGAAAATTTTCAAGATTAGAGTGTTTAATAAAGCCTAAAAGTCCAATATTTTTTGGTATCGCGACAAGGTCGAACTTATGAACAGGTCAAACAGTTTTTTTTTGCCTCGGGAATCTTTTTTGCACTGATCATTATTTTATTTTTATCCCCTTATCTCTTCTTTGGAAAAACCTACGTCCCGTTTGACTTGCTGAAATGGTCACTCCCCTGGGGTGATGGCCAGTTTGTGCCTGTCCAATATCATTATAGTTGGGATCTTGTTCGGCAAATGTTTCCATGGCAGCGTTTTATTGCCGAAAGCATCTCCAATTTTGAACTTCCCATCTGGAATCCATACAATAACTTCGGGACACCAAATATTTCGTTCGCAATTCCCGTTTTTCTTGATGTATTTTACGTTTTTTATCTTCTCTCAGCCGATATGTATATGGATGTTGTCATCGCTGCAGTTGAACTATGGACAGCGGGTATAGGTATGTTCATTCTCATGAGATATTTCGGAATTTCCTCCATGGGAGCAACGCTTGGTGGTATCGCCTTTATGTTCAACGGTTCATTTTTCGCTCTGCACTCTTTTTATTGGGCCTTAGGCTCAATTCTATGGGTTCCATTCATCATCCTTTACCTCGAAAAAAGCCTGCACGAAAAATCCCGAGTTGTCAACATCGCAGCAACAGGTTTGTTTCTGGCTTTTTCTCACTTGGCTGGCAATGCCCAAAACATACTACAGATCGGATTCTTCCTCACTCTATGGATGTTCTCAAGAACCTTATTTTCAAACAAAAGCGACCGGAGATTATTACGGGTTATCTTTGTCAATCTTTCTGGTGCCTATACAATAAGTATATTACTGTCTGCTGTAGGTTTTATAACTTTCTTTGAACTTCTTATACGAGGAACTACGAATCATGTTTCTTTCGATTTCCCAAACTGGCTTAATCATTTCCCTGAGTCTATTTTGCGAATTCCATTCCTGGTGTCTCTTGCCATACCCCATTTTGTTGGTCACCACAGTATCTTGAATCCAGTTTCACTCGTTGGTGGTAAATGGTCTGACTTTGTCTTTGGGTATTCCGGACTCATACCTTTACTTCTGGCTATGGTAAGTTCAGGCACTCTGACAAGTAACTCTAAGTTTAATTATTTTAAAAATACAGGATTCATAATAATTTTTACAGTTTTTTTGACGCCAATTGTGATGTATCTCTACGCAAGGTTTCTCGTGTTTTTTACACTTTGTATCGCCTTCCTGGGGGGGGCTGGTCTAGACTACCTCCTGCAACCTCAAAACAAAGGGTTCGTCCTGAAATTTGCACGGTGGATGTTTAAACTCGGTTTCTTGCTGGTCACAGCCTGGATCACTATTTTCGTCGTTATCAACTTGAATAGATCAGAAATCATTTCCATAGCCACCCACTACGCCGAAGCCTCGACAGGCGGAAGCCTTTTTCCCATGTCTGATTATAACATGCTCAGGATCGCAAACACGTTGTCTTATTTCAATTTTGATAATCTGAAACTATTAATAACTATATTTATTGTGTTCTTTTTTGGCCTCATTCTTTTCTTGCATTACCGTAAAATAATTCCGGTAAAAATCATCGGTATCGGGATTGTTTTACTGACATGCCTTGATCTGGGAACTTTCTTCCATTCCTATGCTCCGGTCATTGATTTGAAGGAGCACAATTTCACCCCAGAAGATGAAACCTTCAAGTTTTTAAAGGAAAATTTATTGTCAGATCGTTTCTCGATAGTGCCCATAGACGGAATGCCTTGGATCATGCCAGACGTAACAAATGTCTACTTTAGATGGTATTCTACAGCGGGAGTGTACGAGTTTCCACCTGCATTGAATAATCGGGTCACCCTGATGGACCAACCAGCAAACCCCGGTTTCCTCAGTCTTGGCAATGTGAAATATTTGTTGACTCATTCCAATGAGTTGAACCAGAATCGGTTCCCTATGGTGCATGATGGCAAGTTCAAGGTTTATCAAAATCCCCAAGTTCTCCCACGGGCCTTCACCGTGGGGAGTTTTCAGCAGTTGGGTTCCGAATCCGACATTGTTGCAGTCATGAAAGGCGAACATTTCGTCCCGGAAAAAACGGTCTACCTTCTGGAAACCCCTTCGACCGAGAAATTGGGTCCTGAAACCTCCAAGGACAAGGTCATCATAGAATCCTACGCACCTAGGGAGGTTCTCATAAAAACACAAAACACCAACAATCGTATCCTTATTCTTTCCGACCTTTATGATCCGGGATGGACCGCCTACGTGGATGGCATACCTGTCCCAATCTATCAGGCATACGCCTATTTCCGCGCCATTTCCCTGCCCTCCGGGAAACATTCCGTCAGATTTCACTACCAACCACTTTATTTTAGGATCGGTTTGTGGATTTCTCTGTTTTCTCTGGCGTGCGTTATTCTTCTTCTACTACATCATTATACACAAAGCATCCGCTGTTCCTTCCGATGGGGCCATCCGTCAAAATTTGGGGAGCATTTGGGGCCAAATTTGAAAGATTTCAGTAGACGTGGGTGGTGAAATACAGGACAATCGGAGTGTGGAGAGACTCGTTCTACTTTGTCATGTTTAACCTTTTGAATTCACTTGCATAGGCTACGTGTATCGGAAAATAAAGTTTGGCAGAATTATTGCGAAGGTCCGGGGGGATCATCCCCCACGGCGGAGGTTTGGAGGCAGAGCCCCCAAGGTTTTGGTTTTTGCCCGCAGGGCACCATGTTCATGAACCAAGATCAGGGTCAGATTGGCCCAACCAAGTGCTCAATACGAGGGGACGTATTTGTTATGCAGCCTGTGCCGCAAAAACATTCTCTACATCCAGCTTGTTATCTGTGTGGTGCAACGAATATAAAAAAAAAATTCAAGGTCAACGACCACCATATCGTCCAATGTCGAACCTGTTCGTTCGTGTTTGTCTGGGAACATTGGTCTCCTGATGCGTTGGCCACGTATTACAAACAACAGGGGACTGACCAAGTTTATGGTGAGGTGGAAAATCGGGTAAATCTTAACTATTATTATGAATCATTGAGAGATATCATTCAGGCTATGAAACCGGGTGGACAGTTATTGGATGTTGGATGTTCCGAAGGACAGTTTCTGGACGTAATGCACGGTTGGCAATGCCATGGCGTGGAACTCGAACCCGTTGCTGCCCAAAAAGCACAAATAAAGTATGGTGATCGTGTTTTTAACGGAAATTTGGAAGATGCCGGTTTTTCCAATGAAACTTTCGATGTCATTACCTTGCAGGATGTGCTTGATCACATGCCTGCCCCTTTGGCAAGCTTAAGAAAATGCCGTGACCTCCTGAAGCCTGGAGGGCTGATCGTCGTCAAAGTTCACAATATTTCATGCCTGTACGCTCGCATAACCGGCTCGAAATATTATGCAATTGTACCGCCGGTTCATCTTTCCTACTTCAATAAAAAAACTCTTGACTTCGCATTGGTTGAAAGTGGTTTTTCTGTGCTTTCCCACAAATATATTTCCCATATCTTGTTTCTAAAGACAATATTTTTCCGTTTGTCGGAGGGAAAGCAGCGTGGATTGTTTTATCATTGTTTCAAGTTGGTTGAACATTCCAGGCTGGGAAAGATACGGATTCGTAAAAATTTGCATGACATTATAACTACGTGGGCCGTGAAACTATAGTCCCCATTTCTACCAACCTGAATTTCCCAACAGAGCGAAGTTTTTACATATTTTTCGCGGTTTACCGTTGGCATTAAGGAGATTTTTTCGCAGATATACCAAAGTTTAATTTGGACAAAAAGCTTCATCGCAGTGAGGGCTTGGGGGCGAGAGCACCCAATGTTTTGGTTTTCGCCCTAAGGGAATAATGTTCCGAAATTCACCAGTCTTTATGCCACCCGCGACCTTATGGATCAACCTTTGAACTCCGATGTGGAAGAAAGTCTTTGGCAGGCCCGCATGGACCGCATGGATTCCATGATTCGTGGTGCCATGATGAAACGCCAGTCTTTTGCCGAGGCTGTTGCAAGGGGCGAAAGCAGCGGAGGGGAAGGTTTCGGGGATGACCTGACCGAAGAGGATGGTTTCGTATCCGAGGTGCCAGAGGGGGAAAAAGATTCGACCGAATGGGCAATCAAGGAGAAAGAGGCAGATTTTTTCCAGTCCGACCGTGAAGGTGAAGGCTTGGAGTTGCGTGGAGAGTGGCTCAAGGAGGCGTCACAATCGTTGATGGTGGCGGAGGCACTCCCGGAGAATGAAGAAGAAGCGTCATTGAAATTGCCTTTGGCATCTAGGGCATTACCCCCTGTCCTTGCCGTTGGACCTGTCCGGGGTCATGCCAATCCGGTGCGGGAGGTGGGGGCGTCGGAGGTTTCTGTTTCGGGATGGGGAAAGGAACGGGGGGGGGCGAGTGCGGACAATGAAGATGTGTATTCATTGGAACTGCCTGTCCGGCGTCGGGATCTTCATGCCGAGCCGACTCCGTTGGAACTTTTCAGTGCCATGGCACGTCAGCGCGGAAGGGCCAAGGGGACCGATTTCCTTTCGGAGGAGGAAGAGTTGGAGGGTAGGGTGCCATCTCGATTTCCTGTTGGTTCAACGGATCGAAACGGTGGGGGTGAAGGATCGGGCCAATCAAAGGCCCCGCTGTCTTTCTCAGGGATGATCCCGGGTGCCGTTTCCGACTCTTTGTCAGGGGGGGATACCGGGCTTTTGGTCCACGATGATGGGGAGGAGGGGCGGCGATCCGTGCTTGCGGAAAGTCAGCCGTTGGCTGTCAGGAGTTCTTCCCCGGATCGGCAGGATGTGGTCCGTTTGCTGGAGTCTTTTGGGAAAAATCGAAATATTGGGCAAAAAACGTCCACTCGCGTGGGGGAGGGGGTGTTCGTCGCTTCCATGGATGACATGGAAGCTGTGGAAATCTTTCGGGGTGGTGGTGGCCGGAAGGGCGAGGCGACGGAAAAAAAAAGCCAGGGGGTGAATGGTTTGGCGACAGGTTTTAATCCTGTGGCGACTTCTGTGGGGGAGTCGGCCCGGCATTTTTTGCAGGGGTTGGCGGTGCGTCAGGGACCGACGTCGGGGGAATGGGCGTGGACGGAACGGCCTTCCGGGGTGGAAATTGTCGGGGACGGCGGTGAAGATGTCAGCAACACAGGGGATGAAGTCCCGGCGGCGTTGCAAGTAGAGGGGGTCTCGGGGGGAGATGGTGTTGGAGCCGCGCTGCGGGAAATGGCGGATACTGCGTCGACGGAGAGTTTGGCGATTCAACTCCCAGAGGTTGAGCATAGAGAATCCCTGGCGCGCCTTTTGAACGATTTCAGGCTCCATCGCCAAGCTATGATGGACGAGGATGTTGTGGATGGTCCGGGTTTGGTACCCGGTGCGGCGAGTTCAGATCCGCCGTTGCCGTTTCCCTGGAAACTGTCCACGGCGAAGGAAGATCCCTGGGAAGGTGTTCATCGGGCCGGTGAAAATTGGGATGAGGTTGACCCCATAGAAACCCAACTTGCGGATGCCCGGACGCAGAATGACGACCTTGATGTGGATGTGGAGGAAGGAAATCATTACGAATTGGAGCCGGTGGCGGGGGACGAGGTTTTTGCAGAGTTGGTGGAAGGGGAGGGCGTTGTCGAAGAACGGGTGGAAGAGGATCGCGTTGACCCCGAAGAAACCCAACTCGCGGATGCCCGGACGCAGGATGACGACCTTGAAGTGGATGTGGAGGAAGGAAATCATTGCGAATTGGTGCCGGTGGCGGGGGATGAGGTTTCTGCAGGATTGCTGGAAGGGGACCGCGTTGCAGAGACCCTGTTGGTGGGAGAGGATGGTGTTGAAGTCGAAGGGGATCCCGGTACAGAGGGGGAATGGGTTGGAGGAGAAACGGTCTCGGGGGAATCGTTGGAAGGGGGATACATCGTTGAAGAACCGGAAAGAACGGTTTTAACTGGAAAAGAACGATTGCCCGAACAGTTTGAATGCAGGGGATGCGTTGGGCAGGAGGACGTGCTTGAACCGGCGCGTGGTGTGGCGACTTCCAGACCATCTGTCCGGGTTCCCGTGTTGGAAGAATGGCGTTTTATGTTGCATTCCGTGTTCAAGTTGTTGGGTCGATTGTCCGAGGTGGTGGTGCACAGGTACATGGGGTTGGTATCCTTGGGAGGGCCGGTCCGAACCCATTATTATACCGAACGGGGCCACCGTTTTTTCCAACAGGGAATGATTTATGATGCGATATTCTGCTATCGCAAGGTTTTGGATAAAGATGAGAAAAATGTGGCTGTCCTTGCCGGGATGGGGCGGTGTTATTTGAAACAGGAAGCCTTTGACCGTGCATTGGGATTTTTGGAAAAAGCCCGGGAACTGGAGGGGTCGGGCGGGGCATGGCTGGACGACGACTTGATCGTGGCCTATATTGGTTCCGGGCGGTATGTCTGGGCGGAAGGATTGATCCGCAAAGGGTTGGAGCGCGGGTCGGATCGGCCGGGGCAACGTGCCGCCTTGTGGTTTCGATTGGGGGAAGTTCTTGGTTGCATTGATCGTCTGGATGAGGCCGTTTCAGCCTACAAGGAAGCGGTGGTCCTGGAACCTGGGCGCAGGGCGTATCGGCGTGCCTTGGGTTTTTCTCTGCAATCGGTGGGGCAGGTCAAGGAAGCGGTGCATCATTTGAAAGTGGCCGAAGCCAGGGATGATGCGGAAAAATATCCTGTCTCCCTGGAGTGACTGCGGCGGTACGCGGAGCTTTGGAGCGGATGTCCGCGATGCATTCAAGGGCTGGTGGATTCTCTAACATGAAGATGATGGACTGTGGCCGAGCATCCGCAAAACGCATTTGAACAGTTGGACGGGCTGGGACCGGAATCGAGCCATTCCGAGCGCATGCGCCGTATGAAGCGGCTTCTGAGCCAGCTTCACAGGCAAGAGGTGGAAAACAAGGGACTGGGAATCTCTGTCATCAAGATCAAAGGATTGGTTCTGTTTTTGTCCTTTGCCTCCATCATTGTTTTCGGTGTAACAACGCTGTACAATTTTAATATTTTCATCACCCTCGAAGAAAAAATTATTTCAGCCAAAGGTCATGTTGAAGACACCATGCAGCGTCGGGCCAATCTTTTTACCAACCTGATCAACCTGACTCTCAACCAGGCGGCACTGGAACAGGAAGTGTTTCGGCACGTTGCCGATGTTCGGGCGACGATGACAGGCCAGGAGCAGGCTGGCGATAAGGCTGTGGCACCGGTTGGGGCCCAGGTGAGCCGGGAAGGGGGGGGCGAGGCGAGTGCTTCTGGAGTCGGGGGTGCGGGCCTAGCCGAGGCCATGGTGGGGATGGAAGGGGTGGCATCCCTGTCCAGGCTCATGGCGGTGGTGGAACAATATCCCGAAATTAAATCCTCTACGACCTACCAGAAGTTGATGGATAAACTGGTGGAGATCGAGGACCGAATCATCAGTCGGAGAGATGCCTACAACGAGGATGTCCGAGTGTTCAATACCCTGATTACTTCGTTTCCCTGGTACGTTCTGGCCAATATTACCGGTTTTAAGCGTCACGACTATTTTGCCATTGAGTCTCTGTCTGACGTGGACAGACTGATGTTGCCCAACCTGTCTTCTTCGCTTTTCCAACGTCTTCTACCCCTGGCCGCCGGAGGTCAAAAAACGGAGGCGGGGACAGAAAAAGTTTCTGGAACGGTCGGGGGAACAGCCTTTGACAAAGGAGTGGTTCCATGAAATTCCCCCATTGTCCGGAATGCAGGTATCAGGTGGTGTGGTACGCCTTTTCCATGAATGTGTTCATGGTGGTTTTCAAGAGCGTTTTGGCGGTCCTGAGTGGCTGTTCGGCGTTGGTGGCGGATGCCTTTCACTCGTCGGCTGATGTGATCGCTTCCACGGTGACCATGATCAGCATGAAAATTTCGGGTAAACCCGCAGATGAAGACCATGCCTACGGCCATGGGAAGATTCAGTTTCTTTCGTCGGCTACGGTTGGCAGCATCTTATTGGTTGGGGCGGCGTTCATCCTTGTCGGTGCCGTCAAATCCATCATGAAGGGGGACTATGCGGCCCCGGACGGCATTGCCTTGTTGGGGGCGGGGATTTCGGTGATTGCCAATGAGATCATGTATCACTATCAAAGCTGCGTGGGGCGCGAAAACAACAGCCCTGCCATTATTGCCAACGCCTGGGACAATCGCTCGGATGCGATTTCGTCCATTGCGGTGATGATCGGGATTGGCTTGGCCATCTTTGGTTTTCCCATCGCCGATCCCTTGGCGGCGGCGGGGGTTGCCTTGGTGATTGTTCATATTGGTATCGAGTTGATCAAGGATTCCATCAATGGTCTCATGGATGCTTCGCCGGAGGTGGATGAGTTGCGCGTGATTTACAACGTGGTGCGTAATGTGGCGGGTGTTTTGGGAATTTCTTACATGCGTGCCAGGACTATTGGTGATGAATTGCATGTGGAACTGAGTGTCGAGGTCGATGGTTCGCTGTATGTGTATGAGGGCGACGTGATCGTCGATGTTTTGAAAGATCGGATTGTCAACGCGGTGGACCATATCGGCAGGGTGTACGTATTCCTCACCCCCCATGAGATGGCATGATGGTGGCTCGGTCGAACAAACGCTGGGGGCGGAATCCATGAAGATGAAGGCGGTGGAGGGGTTGGCACTTTTCGCAACGGCGGTGATGGTGTTTATTGTCCTGGCGGCCATTGTGTCGGACGATTCCAGGACCGATGGCCAGTCCGTTCCACCGTTGTTGCTTCAGGGCGGTGGAAGCCCGCAGGGATTGACGGTGGCCATGCCAGGGGCGGGGGGGGGGAGTGTGCAGCAAAATTTGTGGGCAGGGTCTCTCCCCCAGGCGATACCAGTAGCGACTCCCAAGGGAAATGCCGTCGATCTGCCTGTGCCCCAGCCGGGGGGGGTGTTTAATTTTGAACAGGCACCAAAAATTCAATTCTATGGTAAAATTCAGCAAATCACAGAGGTTGTTCAAAATGATGGCCAGATGCACGTTTGGATTCACGACCCTGCGGGTGGAGAAATGCAGATTTCTGTGGCTCCTAACTGGTTTTTAAAGTTGGTGGGTTGCTCGTTGGGTCATGACGGCATTATTTCCGGGATGGGGTTTCGTTTTGACCGCAAGAACAAGGATGCCCTGGTTTATGCCAAAAAGATTCAGATCAATGGCCATGTTTGCCATCTGCGTAACGATGAGGGTTTTGCCCTTTGGTCCAATAAGTTGCGGTAACGATGAAGAGACCTGCTCAAGGTAGGCCTGGTGGGGGCCTTTTCGCGGGGGCCATGGTGGTGTTGCTGCTCGTGGTTGCCGGTTTGGTGGCGAAGGAGCGTTATGGGTCCATGATAAGCAGTCTGACTCGGGATTGGTGGCCAACCGACAAGGCATCGCGCCAGCTTCAGGGTGAGGTTTTCGGTTCCATGCCGGCCCCCACCGAGCCGGCCATGAACAAGCCGGTGTTGGATATTGTAGCACCGAAGCATACCCGCAAGATTGTGGTAAAAATGATTCCGCAAATCAAACGTGACGCTAAGATTCCCCATTCTTACTGGGGTCCTTGCACCAAGTGCCATTTGATTGTTGGTGGTCCTCCTCCTGGCAGTCAGCCCATCACCCCTGTAGGCAAGGCTTGGGAGAAGGCTTCCACTTTCAAAAAGGTTGGTCCCCCCATCCTGCCTGATTCCACACGCCACCATCCCCCCTCAGGGCGCTGTATCAAGTGCCATGACATCGTCGTTGAGATTCCCATCTGATAGACAAATTTTGGCGCAGTCCCCAGGGGTTCGGTTTTTGCCCGAAGGGCATGGTGTTCACGATGCAGAGTCATTTATGACAAGGTGGCAAACCCGGTTTCTCCCGCCGGCTTTGGCCATGTACAAGTGGTCGTCCGCTTCTTTGATGACGCTTTGCGGCGTAGCCCCCCGGCGGATCGAGCCTACGCCCATGGAGACCGTCAGACTTGGCAGGGGTTTTCCGTTGGTCATGCGAATTTCCCGGTTCATAACGGAAATTCTTATTCTTTCAGCGACTTTGATTGCCACTTCCGGCGGAGTTTCCGGTAGGATGACGGCAAACTCCTCGCCACCGTAACGGGCAGCAATGTCGCCAGGGCGTGTGGCTTCGGTAAGAACCTGGGCCAGGGTAATGAGGGCTTGATCCCCCGCTAGGTGCCCCTGGGAATCGTTGTATTTTTTAAAATGATCGGCGTCGATGATGATTAATGATAAAGGCAGCTTATTATATTGACATCGGGTCAGCAGCCTTTGAAATGCCTCATCGAAGGAGCGGCGATTGTAGATACCGGTCAAGCCATCGACGCGAGCGATCCCTTCCAATTCTTCAATCTGTTTGCGGGTGACGACAGCCTGTCGATTGCCGGAAACAATCCAGCCAGAAATAATCTTAAGGAGGTTTCTGGCGATTTTGGTCGCCCGATTGATCAACCCCCAAAGCGTTTCCTGGTTGATGGCGATCACCTGGCAATGATCGCTCCCCAAAACCCATGCGGAAGTTTTGGTCGATCCGATCAAAGACAGTTCACCAACGGTCTCTCCGGGACTGACGATGCGAATGGCAGGGCCATCCTGTTTGTCGATGTGAATGGTCAGATGGCCTGCAACCAGGAAATAAACGGTGTCATTCTGTTTTCCCGGTTCAATCAGGATTTCCCCTTTGGCGATGTTTTTTGCCGGGCACTTTGCCAGAGTTTCCAGCAACAGATCGGGATCTACATCCCGAAAAAGGAGGGAATTTTCAATTGCTGACCTCAGCATGGAATTGTCCCCATGGTTGATTGCGACCTTCGAGTGCGGAATCATAGTCCGACAGAGGTTGAAAAGCCAGATGTTACTCCACCTGACAGCATCAAACGGAGACGGATGCTTGAAAGCTTTTGCGGCATGGTACCTGCATCCATGGGGTGGCTTCATCCGAATTCAAGGGTGATTCCGGGATCTCCTTGGGAGTTGACGCTGAAATGAACCTTTTTGGATATTTGGAACAGCCTGACAATGGTTGATGAACCTGTACGGTCGAATGATGTTGAAGATTCCCTCCTGGTTTGTTTGAGCCTGGTTACCCAGTTGTTCAACCGGCCTGTCAGTCCTGTTGTCCTGAGGTCGGGATTGCCGTTGCCTGGGCAGCGTTTGACTCCGGCCTTGTTTTTGCGGGCCGCCGAAAAGGTGGGGTTTTCGGGACGGTTTCTGAAGAAAAAAATGCAGGACATCACCCCGTGGATGCTTCCCTGCGTGCTGTTGCTGGAAAATCAGAAAGCGTGCGTGTTGGTTGAATGGGCGCAACCGGATCGGGCATCCGTGCTGTTTGCGGAAACGGGCATGGGGGTTGTCACCCTGGAAAGGGGGCAGCTGGAAAAAGAATATCGGGGGGAGGCCTTGTTTGTTCGTCCGTCCTACCATCCTGGATTTTCATCGCCGGAAGGATCCAGGAAAAATCCATCGCGGGGATGGTTTTGGCGGGAAATCGCTCGGTCCTGGCATGATATTTTTCAAGTGGTCATTGCCTCGGTGGTGATCAATCTTCTGGCTTTGGCGGTCCCTTTGTTCGTCATGAACGTCTATGACCGGGTGGTTCCCAACCAGGCGATTGAAACTCTTTGGGTTTTGTCCATCGGGGTATCTATGGCGGTGGGGTTTGATTTTTTGCTCAAGGAACTGCGCTCCTATTTTATCGATGCCATGGGACGAAATCTGGACGTCCTGCTGTCCAATCGAATCTTTGAAAAAATTCTGTCTCTGGCCCCGGGTCAGGTCATGACTTCGCCGGGTTCCATGGCCAATCGCATACGCTCTTTTGAATTTCTCAGAGATTTTTTTTCCTCGGCCAGCCTGGTGGCTTTCGTAGACCTGCCGTTTGCCCTGTTGTTTATCGTCCTGATTGCCTACCTGGGCAATGTGGTCATGGCGTTGATCCCGTTGTTCAGCGCGGCTCTCCTGATTTTAATGGGTATTTTTTTTCAAGGTCCCCTGCTCAAGGCGGTGCAGAGCTATTACGATGATACCTCTGAAAAGCAGGGATTTTTGGTGGAATCTCTGGGACAGCTGGAATCCATTAAATATTTAAACATGGAAGGGTGGATGCAGCGGCGTTGGGAATTGTTGGTGGAGCGCATGTCTTTGACGGCGGGTCGGGAACGAATGTGGTCGCAGTTTATCCTTTCGTTGGCCGGTGCTGTGAGTCAGTTATCCTATATCGGGGTCATCCTGGCGGGGGTCTACCAGATTATGGAAGGGGAGTTGAGCATTGGTGGCATGATGGCCTGTTCATTGTTGAATGGTCGCATCATCCAACCTTTGTTGCAAATCACCGGTATCCTTACCCGCTGGCATTCCGCCCGCACCGCTTTGCATTCGCTCAATCAACTGATGGCCCTGCCTGAAGAAAGGGCAGCGGACAGAAAAATGCTGCACAAGCCTGACCTTCGGGGACATATTGAGTTAAAAAATAGTTTTTTTCGCTATCCTGGCCAGTCGGACCCGGTATTTTCCAGTTTATCGTTGGTGATTCGTCCTGGGGAAAAGGTGGGGATTACCGGCTCCACTGGGGCAGGAAAGTCCACTTTGCTCAAGCTGGTCATGGGGCATCTTCCCGTGATTGCCGGGTCGATACGCCTGGATGGGACCGACTCGCAACAGGTGCATCCGGCGCAATTGCGTGAACAACTGGGTTATATGGACCAGGACAACACCCTGTTTGCGGGTAACGTGCGCGATAATCTGCTCATGGGTTATCCCGAGGCGACCGACGTTAGGCTGCTGGAAATCCTGGAACAGGTGGAAGCTTTGAATTTTGTGACCGCTAATCCCATGGGGTTGGACCGTCCGGTAGGGCCGATGGGGCAGGGGTTGTCGCGGGGAGAGCGGCAAAGTCTTTGTCTGGCCAGGACGTTGTTGAATCCCAACAAGGTGGTGCTCATGTTGGATGAGCCGACCTCTGCCATGAGTGTTGTTGTCGAAAACCGGGCCGTTCAAAATCTTCTAGCCATGTACCGGGATAAGACGATCATTATCGTTTCGCAAAGTCCGAGAGTTTTGCAGCAACTGGATCGATTGATTGTTTTGGAGCGGGGAACTGTCGTAGCGGATGGCCCGACCATGGATATTTTGGCGCAGAAAAAAACAGCCCCATTGGTATCGACTAGGGAAATGACCTCATGATCCGATGGCGTCGCAACGATGTGGATCTTGTTCCAGCCCGGGAGGCGGCGCGACATCGGGTGCGACGCCCTGTGGCTTCCCTGTTGTTGTGGAGTGTCGTGTTGTTGATCTTGTCCTTTTTGGTCTGGGCGCACTTTGCCCAGATTGACGAGGTGACGCACGCCGAGGGGCAGGTGGTGCCATCGCAGAAGACGCAGAAGGTACAAAATCTGGAGGGGGGAATTTTGGAGGCGTTGTTGGTGGAGGAAGGGGCGCATGTCAAGAAGGGTCAAGTGTTGCTGCGTATCGATAGTACCATTCACCAGGCCAACCTGAAAAAAAACCGGGGTGAATTTTTAATGTTGCAGGCGGAAATTCTCCGGATGAAGGCGGAGGTTGACAACAAGGTTCCGGTGTTTCCCAAGGAAATGGTGGAGGAAAACCGGGTTTTGGTGGCCAATCAGCAGGCCCTGTATGAAACGCGCAAGATGGAATTGAGTCGGGACATTTCCATTCTGAGGTTGCAGTCGACCCAGAGAGGACAGGAATTGCAGGAGCTTCAGACCAGGAGGGATGGTTTGAAAAATTCGGCTCGGTTGTTGTCCAAGGAATTGGCGTTAAAACAGCCGCTTTTGGACGATGGGGCGGTATCGGAGGCGGAGCTGTTGCAGCTTGAGCGGTTGCTTTCGGAAAAACAGAGCGATTTGGCGATGACCGAGCAATCGATTCCCCGGGCTAGGTCGGCCATGGAGGAAGCGGAGGATCGGATCAATAAAGCCAGGTTGGCTTTTGTGCGGGAGACTTTGAGTGGGATTGACGAACGGCAGGCGCGGTTGGAAAATTTTCAGGAGGTTGCTGCTTCCGATGCGGATCGCATTCGCCGGACGGAGGTGGAGTCGCCATTGGACGGTATTGTCAAGCGCATTTTTTTGAACACAGTCGGTGGTGTTATTCATTCGGGGGATACCATTTTGGAGATCACCCCCATTGAGGATTCTTTGATTGTTGAGGCCTGGGTGCTACCAAAGGATGTGGCTTTTTTGCGTCCGGGGCTTGGGGGGGTGGTGACCATTACGGCGTATGATCGGTCTGTTTATGGCACATTGGATGCGACCTTGGTTTCTTTGAGTGCCGATATTTTTGAGGATAAGGAGAAGGGGGGGGGGCGTTTTCGGATCCAGATGCGCACCAAGGAGAGTGGGTTTGTCAGGTTGGGTGAAAAATTGCCGATCATTCCGGGAATGACGGCATCGGTGGAATTGTTGACAGGGAAAAAGTCGATTTTGGACTATCTGCTTAAACCTCTTTGGCGCGCCAAAAATCGCGCCATGCGGGAGCGGTGACCTCCGCCTTTTTTTCTTTAAAAATATTGCGGGGGTCCGGGGGGAAGTTTTCTCACCGTGCGGACGATCATGGCCTCTGCATACATCCCTCGGCAAAATCTTTTATTTTTTCTTCCGGCACCGCCAGATAGTTGCTGACCTCGGGATAATCATCCCGTTTATGATGTCGAATCAGGGTTCCATCGTCGGAGAAATCAAACCATACATAATTGAATTTTTGTAGATATTCGATAATTTGGTTGGCCTTGTAGCCCCAGGGTTCAGCCACAAAATCCAACACTTCGCAAATGATCACCGGACGCAGGGTCGAAAGGCAATGTTGCGCCCCGGCAAACAGATCCTTTTCTCCCCCCTCGACATCAACCTTCATGATGTCAATTTTATCAATACCATTCTGGGAACAATAATCGTCCAGACTTATGCCCTGAACTGTGATCTCTTCGGTCCTGGCCTGGGAAACAGGATTGCGCAGGCTGTTCATCGAAATGAAACCCGATCGGACCACAAAGAAACTTAAAGGTTTTGAGTGCTGGGTAATGGCATAAGATTCCACTTTAATCCGGGCACGATTCATGAGTACATGCAGATGAATGCGCCGCCGCTCGCGGCGTGAGGGTTCAAACAGCACCACCTTGGCATGGCCCTGGAGTATTTTGTTGGCCACCAGGGCATACATGCCATGATGTGCGCCAATATCAAAAAAACACATGCCCGGTTCAAGAAAACGCCCCAGGAATTTAAATTCGTTGTTATCTCTTCCATTGTACAACGGTGGCCATTTTGTAAGCATGAATTCAATATAAAGAAAGCTCCAATATAAACGCACCGCCCGCCCACCCGGTAGGCTGAAACAGACCGGGATCGGGAAAAAGGGAATCAAATATAAAAAATAGCGTACCTTGACCTTGATGGAACGGAGAAAGGCTCGAAGCGGGGATTCGCTGGACAAGGAATCAGGAAAGACAGTCAAGATGATCTCCGTCGATATGGAATTTCGGGGCAATATTAAGGACACCGGCCCAACGTTCTTGCGGGTGGGAATGAAGGGGAACATCCATTGTCAATTTGGGTGTGGCATGCCAAAGATCCAACAATCGCCCACCGGTAAGGTTGTTGCCATTATTAAACAGGCCAAACTGAAAGGAATAGATCCCAGGCTGCAAAGGGAGGTGGGGCAAAGTTAAAAAAATCGCCTGTCGTCCGCTGTGCATTTGGACATTTTCCAAGGCCCAGCCTGCTACCAGAAAATCTTGATCATTGTAAAGGACGACGCCAAGGTGACCATTATTGATGGGTTCTTTGCCATCGAAAAGGATTTGGATTGTGACCGGGGTGCTGGTGTCTTTGATGACATGGCCACCCGCAGTCGTTTCCCAGAACAAGAACCCCCCTTCTTTTTTTTTATCTGCCAGCGATGGTGTTAGCAGGGAGTTTTCGTAGAATTCGATGGCATCGACCGGCGGACCGGAAAATTGAATCCGGCCCCCCTCCAGACAGACGACCCGATTGCACAAACGGCGTATTTGATTCAATTGATGACTGACAAACAGCACCGTGCGTCCGCTTTCGGCCACATCATTCATTTTACCCATACATTTTTTTTGGAAAGCACTGTCGCCCACCGCCAAGACTTCGTCCACCATGAGGATTTCCGGTTCCAGATGGGCGGCTACGGCAAAAGCAAGGCGGACATACATGCCGCTGGAGTAGCGTTTGACCTGGGTATCCAAAAATTGATCGACATCGGCAAAGGCGACGATTTCATCAAATTTTCGGTTGATTTCCGCCTTTTTCATCCCAAGAATGGCCCCGTTGAGATAAATATTTTCCCGACCCGTCAATTCGGAATGAAAGCCGGTCCCCACTTCAAGCAATGAACCGATACGCCCCCGCACTTCGGCGGTCCCGCTGGAGGGTTCGGTAATGCGGGAAAGAATTTTCAACAAGGTGCTTTTGCCCGCCCCGTTGCGACCGATGATCCCCAGGACTTCGCCGGGGGCCACGCGCAGATGGATATCACG
>JACSDG010000185.1 GCA_015660855.1 Magnetococcales bacterium | reverse complement strand
GACAAAGGATATGACGCAAACCATTTTATTGAGGCTATCGAGACCAAGGGAGCGCAGCCTGTCATTCCACCGAGAAGCAATCGTATCAATCCGAGAGAGTATGATCGTCATTGGTACAAGGAGCGTAATCTCGTCGAACGGGAAATACGGGGACAGCGTACCCATTCCTTCCCTCCTACACACAGTTCAACATACCATTGGAACTCGGCGGACACTATACAGGCCATGCGGCAACCGAACGCGCCTCGGCCAACAACTGCTCCCAGTCGTCCGGGGGATGGCCCGCCGCCAGCATTTTCCCGAATACCCAGTAAGCGTCCTGATCGCTTTCGTAGGCGCGTTTGGTCTCTTCATCATTCACCCAGGCATAGACAATCACCCTGGATGAGGCATGATAGCGAAAGAAGAGCCGGTATTGCTGGAAGAACTTGGCGCGGAACCAGTGCTTGCGGCGGTCTCCCAGGGTATGCCCCTGCCGGTATTCCGGTCGTGCCGGATCCTGGGGGATGACCTCGAACATCAACTTTCGGATGGCCGCCAGTCGCTTGCTGGCGTTTTTCCGGACATATCCCACTGGATCGTTGCGCTGGAGTTGCTCGACCTGTCGGATCAGGGACTCAAGCTGCGCCAGGCACAATGGATGAACGAAGAGGGTCCATCCATGGATGACCACGCCGGTCGAAGTTTTCATTCATCCTCGGCGGACAACGGCGCATCCAGATCGACATCAATGCCCCCGGCCAGGGTGTGGATGCGGTGCATCAGACTGGAATCGACCGCTTGCACCTGTTCCGGGTGGTTGGCCATGTCGTGGGCCAGAAAGTCCAGAAATCGCTCCAGGACCGGGTCATCTTCCAAAGAAAGGTCGGCTCGCGTCAGGATGACCTCGCCGCTGGGACGAATCGTGTAATGGATCTTGTCCCGCTTCTCCAGGTTAAGCGCACGGCGCACGGTTTCCGGCACCGTTGTTTGGTAACGATCCGTCAGGGTGGATTCGGCTTCGAGGGGCATCATGGAGGTAGGCTCCGGAGCATGGAGGAGGGACGTTTTAGAGAGTAATGCAATTGCATTGTCATGTCAATACATCATCACCTGCTTCCCGTGGTCTCCCCTTCGACGCCGGGTTCCCTCGCCCCCGAAGTAGTGCGAAGGGGGATCGAAATGCCTCTGAGGTCGGGGTGCGTGCAACCCATTGATATTTTGGGAGAGGTCGGGGTAAAAAAGCCGTGAGGTCGGATTGCCCGAAGTCCTCGGCCACAGAGAAAGAGAAAGGATTCCGGGCCGTTTTTGGCCCTGGTTGGCGGGGGGCCGACCTCGCCGGGGGTGAACCCGTTTTCACCCGTCGCCGTAACCATTGGAATTGTTGGGGAATTTCAGACGAAAAAGGCCGCATGGATGGGCGGCCTTGGATCGGAGTGCTTTCTTATATTTCTAAATGGTGGAGCCGAGGGGGATCGAACCCCTGGCCTCCGCATTGCGAACGCGGCGCTCTCCCAGCTGAGCTACGGCCCCTTCCAACCATGTCCCGCCAGGAACACTATGCCTTTCCAGCAAAAAAATCAAAGTCAAAAAATCAGGATCGTTACATTCTGGCCTGTTTGTTGTCACACACCCTCAGTCACAGTTTGATACGCATATGTTTATATTATTTACAATCAATTGGTTATAGCTCTATTTTTGAAAAATCCGCATGCCGCTTGGCCAACGGTTTTGCCAATCTCTGGTTTGGTTGCTGTGGCAACGCCCTTTTCGCAAAGCCATCTCCTGATCACCACACAGCAACATCATGCCCTGCAGGCAAAAACCAAAACCTTGGGGGGGGGGCACCCCAAAACCCCCACAAAAGAGGGAGACTGCATGGTCACAACCTTCCAAGTCGTGCCTTCAGGGGATAAAGGAGGCTATGGCGTCGAGTAAACGCGGTTTGGTAATGGGTTTTGTCAAATGGGCCGTACATCCGGCATCCATGGATTGTCGTTCATTTTCGGCGAAAGCGTGGGCGGTCAGTGCCACGATGGGCACCGACTGGCACTGATTCTCCTGTTCCCACTGGCGGATGATTCTTGTTGCGGCATAACCATCCATGACCGGCATCTGCACATCCATCAACACCAAATCAAATGTGCTCGCCTTGACGGCATCAACGGCATCGGCACCATTATGGACAACGACAATTTCATAAGGCGTCTTTTTTAAAAAAGCCTGAATAAGCAAAACATTATCATCGGAATCATCCACAAGTAAAATTCTTCCTTTGCCCCCTTGGGGCGGATCCTTGAATACTTTTTGTGTCTCGACCGGATGTGTTGCACTCCAAGGTTGGACCGTCGGTTCAGAACTCAGGACGCCATGGAGAACATCCAGCAGCTCCTCCCCCTTGACGGGCCGAAGCAATAAACCAATGTTGTGTTGTCGCGCCCGCGCCAAATCCCCTGGCTGCTGATAAGAACTGATGACAACCGCCGGCAAGTCGGGTCGATTGGCCTGGGTGCGCAGCATTTCCACCCCCTCAAGAATGTCTGTCTGTCCCAGTGGCGGCGGTAAAAGCACCACGTCCACCGGCTCACCCAGGCTTTGCTGTCTGGCCAGTGCCTCCAAAGCTGATTCGGGACTTTCCACTGTAACCACCGCCCCACCCAATCCCTCAACCAAACGTGCCAATACCAGACGGTGATCCGGCTGCGCCTCCGCTACCAACACACGCCTTCCAGATAAATCTCCACCCCCGCCACTTCGAACAAGCACCGGCTTGAAATCCTCAAAGTCAACCTGGTCAAAAACTGCCGTAAAACAGAAAACACTCCCTTTCCCCGGCAAAGAGGTGACATGAATATCCCCCTTCATGATATGAACTAACCTTCGGGTAATCGCTAACCCCAATCCGGTTCCCCCGTACTCCCTGGTGGTGGAAGTGTCGGCCTGGGTAAAAGATTCAAAAATTCTCTCTTGCTTGTCTGCGGCAATCCCGATCCCGGTATCCTCCACACATAACATCAAAGCCCCCGGTTCCGACCTCCCCGCATTTTTTTCAACATGAATGGAAACCCTTCCTGCATGCGTGAATTTAATGGCATTGCCGATCAGATTGATCAAAATCTGCCGCAACCGCTTGGGATCCCCCATCAACCAATCGGGAGTTCCTTCGGCAACTTCCAGATCCAAAACCAATCCCCGTTCCCGTGCGCGGTGGATCATGATATCCATGATGCGTCGGAGCAAATCCTTCAGCGAAAACCGAACATTGTCAAGTTCCAGACGACCCGCCTCCACCTTGGAAAGATCAAGAATATCATTGATCAGTTCCAATAAATTGTCCCCCGCCCGACGAAATACGGCCACATATTCGCGCTGTTCCGCACTCAGAGGGGTTTCTTCCAGTACCTCCGCCATTCCGACAATGGCATTCATGGGGGTGCGTATCTCATGGCTCATGGTGGCCAAAAATTCACTCTTGGCCACATTGGCCGCCTCCGCATCCCGCTTCGCCTGCACCAGCGACGCCTCGGTTGCCTTCAGATCGGTAATGTCCATCCCCATGCTGATGATCATTCCACCCTCAACCGACGAATGATCCAAAGGTCGCGAACGTACCATCCAGACTCTGGTGCCACCATCCCTGGGGTTCAGGGTCAGTTCCCCCTCTTTCAGAGGGTTGTCGCTGGGAAAGGGGGGGCCTAACAATGTGATCACCTCCTCCCTGCGCTCCTTGGGACAAACCCGATCAACCCAATCATTCATGGAAAGTTTTTGATCCCGTCGTTGTCCCGATAATTCCAACCAACGCTGGTTGGCCTGAATGATTCTTCCATCCACAGCCGAGTGAATCATCACCGGAATCGGGGCATACAAAACAATCCTCATGAAACGTTCTTCGCTGACTCCCAACCTGCGAGTGATCTGCAACGCTTCTTCCATTGCCCGCTCGCGTCCCGAAATCAATACCCAGGAAGCCAGCGAAATGGCGACGCTAATGACAAATCCCGCCACGGGAATGGTGGCACTGGCGCGTGATTGATAATTTTCTAGAAACAAAGGGCTGGGAGAAAATCGCACCGTCCACCCACCTTGACCGGCGGTCGATTGCGTCAGACGAATCCATTCCAGACTCGATTGCGTCGGAGGAATGCTTGCGTGGGTGTCATAAATCTTGGAACTGCCGGAGATCAACAAACCATCAAAAACCTCAGCGCGTATGTCCACATGGACGCTGCCATACAAGGATTCAAACAGTTTTCCGGCGTCGTATACCGTCACAATCCAGCCAAACAGTGCCGACCGTCGCTCCTTGACGCTGGTTACCTCCCGTCCGGGTCGGTAGACCGGATAAAAATAGAGCAGATCCCAACGAATCTCCTGCCCAACCTGCCGTATCAGCAATGGGGAAAATACCGGCCGGTTCCAATCTCTGGATTGTTTTGCCGCTTCCCGGCGTCCCTTTTCCGAGCCAAGATCGGTCCCCGCCTTGTAAAACACCTGGTCGGGATTCTGGGCTCGGTGAAAGGTGACGACAAAATAATCATCCCGCTTTTCTTCCGTTTCCACGCGAAAATAGGGACTGAAAGGAAACTGCATCCGCCGCTCGAACCGATCCCGTTCCTCTTCGGTCACTGGAACCACAAAAGCAATTTCCCGTAACCCAGGATAACGCCTTTCCCAATCCATGGCATCGAGAAACCGATTCCACTCCGCCGTGGAAATGGTGTCGGAAGTGGTAAACAGACCACTCACCGCCCTTGAGAGATTTTCCTGTAAAAACAATCTCTTGCCCATACTGTCCCAGGCGTTTTCGGTCACCTGCTCAAAATAGCTGCGGGAAAACTCTTTTTTTTCAAAAGTTGCGTAGGCCCAATACACATTGGAAAGAACAATCCCCAAAAGCAAAAGCACAATGGGAAGCAATTTTGATCTGGGGGATGCGTTTAAAATTTTTTCCATCGGGTTCGTTTCCGCCGGGCACCGAAAGCCTGAAAACGTGGACAAATCCGCAAACGCCTTCTTGAAGGGACTCCCTTCGGGTCTCTGCCGGGCAATAATCTTCAGATCCAGTCCACAACCCACCCCTACCAGGGAGAATTCATGGCCTTCAAGCGTTCCCGGCACAGGGGATAGTCGGGGATGAAGTGCCGGACAGTTTCCCAAAAGGCGGCAGAGTGATTCATCTGGTTGCGATGGCTCAGTTCATGAACGACCACATAATCAACAATTCGAGGCGTCGCCCACATCAATCGCCAGTTCAAGTTGATGTTACCCCGACTGGAACAACTACCCCAACGGGTTTTTTGGTTTCGCACGCAAAGCCCGCTAAACGAAACACCCATTTTCTTCGACCAATAATCGAGTCGCTGTGGGAAATAAAC
This sequence comes from Magnetococcales bacterium, assembly GCA_015660855.1. Classification (GTDB taxonomy): domain Bacteria; phylum Pseudomonadota; class Magnetococcia; order Magnetococcales; family UBA8363; genus UBA8363. The sequence goes on along the minus strand of JACSDG010000185.1, from coordinate 561 downwards.
CGAAGCACTGCGAAAATACCACCGTTCCAGGGGGCGACGAATATCCAGACCGAGATCCATGGCATCGGGGTTGACTTTGGTTATCCAAAGGTCGTCGCCGCAACGAAACACTCTCCCTCGACCCCAGGGTGCCAGACGTAACGTCAGGCAATCACCAAGAAAAGGCAAGGCGGTACCTTCTCCCAGGGTCAGCCGATGCTGATTTTTCGAGCGCACGTCCGAAAGGCGGTTGTCCAGCCAGTCTTTTTCCCTGACCAACAAGGCATCCACTTGCCGCATGGGAACTCCGGGGGGGCAGCGCACCTGGATGGCCCCGGTATCGTCCACAAGGATGGAAATTCGTTTGCGATTTCTGACAAAGGCGACATGGAAGCTTTCTTCCCGACCTGCGATGATGATTCGCCTTTTGTCTGTCACCCTATCCATGGGCATGAAATACTTTCTCGCAACGACTTGTAGTGAGTAACCGTTCAGTCCCCCCGCCTTTTTTTCTTTAAAAGTATTGCGGGGGTCCGGGGGGAGGTTCTCCCCCCGGCGGAGGTTTGGAGGCGGCAGCCCACC
>JACSDG010000184.1 GCA_015660855.1 Magnetococcales bacterium | reverse complement strand
CGCCGGGATGGAGATTACCAAGCGTCTGTCGGAGCTGGACCCGAAAAACGCCGTATGGCAGCGCGATTTGGCTATATCCAACGAGCGAATGGGAACGATTCTTGCAGAAATGGATCGCGGGGAAGAGGCTATTACCTATCTGCAACAGGAAATCGCTATTGTTGAAGCCGTTTTTGCCCGGTTTCCAAATCAAAGGCCTTTTCAGTACGATCTGGATGGAGTTCGTGAACTATTGGATAAAATAAAGGAAAAAACAAAAAAATAATTAAATAGCGGGATGACAGTATGGGAGGGGGACACCTTTTGCTTTCTTTTCGTGTCTCCCGTTCGTTTTGTATTCCTCGCCAGTAATGACCACATCGCAACAAACGGACCGATGGATTGCCCTTTCTCAAGCCTTGATGCGTCCGGCACCTGGTGATCGTACGCCATGCAGGAAGACAGGTAGAATGCGGTGTTTCCCGATGGGGGCGGAATTATCCGTGTGTTCCTGTTGTTTTGACCGCCAGTTCATCGGCCATGTGTTGGACCACCTCGGACCAATCATCGATGTGTCTCTGCCGGAAAAGGCGCGTGCCTGGATACCACGGGGAATCGGAACGTTCTTGCAACCAACGCCAATCGGTGCCCCAGGTGGGGAGAATAATCCAACAGGGTTTGCCCATGGCCCCGGCCAAATGGGCAACGGCGGAATCAATGCTGATGACCAGATCCATATGCGCCACCATGGCGGCGGTGTCGGCAAAATCGTGGATCAGGGGGCTGAACTGATGTATGGGTTGCAGCGGCGGTGGCTGGATCGCTTCTTCTTCCCCACGGCCCTTTTGTAGACTGATAAATACAACCCCTGCGACCCGCCACAAGGGGGCCAAAACATGCAAAGAAGTCAGCGAACGGCTGGAATCGTTGCTGTGGTTGGGATTGCCTTTCCAGGCCAGTCCCACCCGAAACCCTTCCTTGGGCAACATCTGGTGCCAATGGGCCAGTCGCTTAGGCGGGGGATATAAATAGGGCACTTGAGCGGGAATGGTGCTGATTTCGGTGTGCAAACGCAGGGGAATGGAAAGGGTAAACGTCCAGAAATCATAGTGAAGGGGGGCGGAGGATTGTTTTTCCAAGACCTGGTCCACCCCCGCCAGCGATTGGAACAATTCTTTGAGTGCGCTGTCACACACCAGCGTGATGTGTTTGGCTCCCATGGTTTTGAGTATGGTCCCATACCGGCAAAACTGTATCTGATCGCCAATTCCCTGTTCGGGAATGATCAACAACGATTTCCCCGTGAGATCTTCACCACGCCACATGGGAAACGGTGCCTCGATGGGGATGGTGTTGCGCTTTTCCATGCCGGGGTCATAGCGCGCCTCGTACAACGGCCACCCTTCCGGAAAATTTCCCAAAGACAGATACAACAACCCCAGATTCCACTGGGCGTCGGCATAGTCCGGTCTGATATGGAGGGCCTGCCGGTATTGGGCCGCAGCCTCGGGAAACCGTTTTAAATGTTGCAGCAAAATCGCCAAATTATTGCAGGCCTTGGCATGATGGGGCTTGAGAGTTAATGCCCGCCGATAATGAATCTCTGCATCTTTTGGTCTTTTATAGTGAGTTAACAAATTGCCAAGATTATAGTGGACATCGGCATGGTCGGGTTTCAGGCGCAGGGTTTGGCGAAATAAAATTTCCCCTTCCGCACCCCGTCCCGATTCCTGCAGCAGCAAACCCAGATTGTTGCAGGCGTCGGCATGGTCCGGGTTCATGCGCAGGGCCTGGCGATACGCGGTTTCCGCTTCGGACCAACGTTTCATGTCGTAAAACGCATTGCCCAGATTAAAACAGGCACCAACATGATTGGGGTGGTGGCGGAGAATCTCCTCATAGGCCGCCGCCGCTTCTTCATGGCGGTTCAACCCATGCAAAAGAACCCCCAAATTGTTGTTGGCCTCCACATGGTCCGGCTGGAGGGACAATGCCTGCCGATAACAGGCTTCCGCTTCGGGATAACGTTGAATATCCTTGAACATATTGCCCATATTGCCATAGGCGTCGGCATAGTCCGGTTGCAGCGCAAGGGCTTGTTGCCAACACGACAAGGCCAATCCCGGATGCCCCGACGCCCCGTGACAAACTGCGGCCAGGTTCAACAGGTAAGGATCGGGTTTTTCTCGCGCCATGACCTGGTTGGCGACGGCCAGGGCTTCGGTCATTCGACCTTCGGCATACAAGGCAAAGGCCCTTTCCCGATCCCGGGGCGGGCTGGCGGCTTGTCGGCGTTGGTAGGCTCTGATTTTTCTTTTGAGCGACATGGCGGTGCATTCCCAACCAAAGAATCTTCAAGTATCATTGGAGGCAAATCAATCTCAATCCAAGCCTTTGAAAGGATGTTCAATTGAAAACCAAAGACAATCTAAAGGCTGCGTTCGCTGGGGAAAGTCAGGCCAACCGGAAATATCTTGCCTTTGCCAAAAAGGCGGAGCAGGAAGGATTTCCGGTGATCGCCAACCTGTTCCGGGCCGTGGCCGAAGCGGAAACCATCCATGCCCACACCCATCTGCGTAACCTGAATGGTGTTGGTGATACCCTGACCAACTTGCGCGAGGCCAAGGCTGGCGAAGATTACGAAATCAAGGACATGTATCCCGCCATGGTGACCACCGCCGAATCCGAGGGCGAAAAACGCGCCGCCCAAGGAATGCGCAATGCCATGGAAGTGGAAAAGGTACACAGCGATCTCTACAAGCAAGCCATCGCCGCCTTGGAAAACGGGAAAGACCTGGATCACGAGGTTCTGCATGTCTGCGATGTTTGCGGCCATACCGTTTTCGGTGAACCCCCTGGAAAATGCCCCGTCTGCGGTGCCAAGCAAAGTGCCTACCGCAAAGTGGCGTAATCTTTCCATCTCCTCTGACGATTCCATTGGTCGGCTAGGCCCGTGTTGGCTTCCAACAATGTGGACTGTGAAAAATAAAAAGCGTTGTTGGTTGGTCTTTATCCTTGAAGGTTGAAACCATTGAGACATCCGCAATGGTTTTAACCTTCAAAAAAATAGAGGGACCGAAGGATCACATCGAGCAGATTATTCGGTGCGAACTTGAAATTCAATCTTCCATTTTTTATCCGAATTGGTGTGTTTCATCCACAATTCTAAAATTCCCAGTTCGGTAACCACGACGTGGATACGCACGGGCACCACCTGTCCCTGGGGCAGATCGTCCAGTTGGGGCAGGTCGATTTCCAAGGAATGCGTTTCGTCCAAGACCCGCTCGGCATTGGGGAGAATCACCCCTGCCGGGTCGCCACTGCGTATGTCGGAAGAAAAAAAACGAAAATGAACCGTCCTGCCAGTGACCAACCCAAAAGCTTTTTCCTCCACAAGATGTTCGCTGCCTTCCTCCATTCCCTGGGGGACGACGCAGAGAGCCTTGACCGGAGGCGTGAATCCGGGCACGGCGGGTAGGGAAGATTCCAGGCCGACATAGTAGGAACGCGCGGTCCCGGCCTTGATACGGATCCCCTTGCCGGTCTGCCGGATGCGTCCATAAACCGCTGCCCCCCTGGCCACCGCAAGGTCGGGTTCAAACCCTTCCAACAAACGTACCGGTTTGTCGCGCCAGGAGGACAACAATTCCAGTACACTTTGCCGCAAAGGTTCCGCCTTAAAAACGCCTCCGTTAAATAAAACCGCCGTTGGGGCAAGAATGGTTTTTTGGATGGAATCGGGGGGGATTGCGGTCAAAAGTGAAGGGTTGGATTGAACATTGGCAAGGCTGCGGGTTAAAAAACGGGCCAACTGTTTGCTGATCACCGGATCGGCGGCGTAAGGCAGTCCGAATTCCTGCAAGCCAACAGGGCGGCTTTCCTTGGGCAGTTCGGTGGCGGCCACCATGGGAAAAAAACCTTCCAACAGCACCTTGGTCAGGGTATCCCGATCCAGTTTGACGGTCATGGTTTTGCTGAAAAGGCTGGCCCCGCGCGATGGAATGGCCAAAGAGATTTCCGCAAGTTGCGCGTCTTCAAACATGCGAACTTTGGCAAGGCTTGCCGCATGGACCAAAGCCAAAAACTGCCATTCATCGAGATTTTTACCGTTGGCCTCCAGTTTGGCCGACAACGCATAGGCCAAGGCCAAATCCATGTTGTCGCCACCAAGGAGGAGATGTTCCCCTACGCTGATGCGCTCCAGTGACAACTCTCCAGCCTTCTCGGCCACGGCAATCATGCTAAAATCGGTCGTTCCTCCCCCAATATCGGCCACCAGGATGCAATCTCCCGGACGCACCTGTTCCCGCCACCCTTTACCTGCCTGATCCATCCAGGCATAAAACGCCGCCTGGGGTTCCTCCAATAACATCACCTGACCCAAACCGGCTTCCTGGGCTGCCTGGGCGGTCAAATTTCTGGCCACCTCGTCAAAGGATGCGGGGACGGTCAAAACAATCTGACCTTCTTCAAGGTCATAGGTTTCTCCCTGCAAGGATTGGGCGTGTAAAAATCCCGCGCTGAGTGCTCTGAGTATTTGTGTTGAACACGCAAAAGGCGATATGCACAGCTCAGGCAATTCCGATCGCCACGGCAGGATCGGTTTTTTGGGATCAATGTGGGGGTTGGATAACCATGATTTGGCCGATACCACCAGGCGATCCGGAACCAGGGTGCCATGCTCGCGGGCAAAATGGCCGATGATGCCCGATCCTGTCGTGACCTCGGTTTGCCATGGCAGTTGGATCGCGGTGGCGGGAAATTCATCGCTGTGGGGTAGATACAGGGCGGATGGGAGAGTATTTTTTTCTCCCACCTTGTTGGGGCCAAGAATTTGGGTCACCGGGGCAATGTGGGTATCGCCGTTTTCGAGTTTGGCCAGGGCGATGACACTGTTGCTGGTTCCCAAATCGATACCCAGAACAAATCGATGGCTCATGGATAGATTTTGGTATCGGGTTGGAATGGATGTTTTTTTCTATTTCAATTCAACCTGGGCGGGGGCGATGGCAGGCAACCGCCCCCCCTGGTCCTTGAGGGTCCGGGGCAATTTGACATGATTGGTTTTCCAGCCCCGGTGCACCAACGTCCCGGTAAAAGGGGCCTCGCCGGTAATTTTTCCAAGAAGTTGATGGGTATCGGGGAGAAAACCCGCCGGGACGACCACACGGGATCCCTCTTTTTCTTCTCGCAGGGGAACGATTGAAAAATGTTCCTGGAGGGCTGCCCGACAGCCTTCGTGGATCACACGCGCAGCGGCACCGACCTGGGCATCCTCAAAAGGTGCGATTTCTTCCATGAGAAAATCAACCAAGCGTCCCTTCTCCTGGAGAACGCCCAAAAAAGCCACAATTTCGGCCTCGCAACGCGCCGTTCCAGGGAGTTCTGCCTGGGGTCGGATGGCTTCGGCACGAATCTTTTTCGGTTTGGTTTCCTTGGGGGGCCGGATGATAAAAATCGCGGGCAACAACATCACATTGATGGCAAGAACGGCCCAAAGAATGTTTGTATGGTTTTCCCGCACCATGAAAACCCAAGGGGCAGAAACAAAGGTTTCAGGCGCAAGAATGGCCGTGATGAGAACGACAAGGACAAATACGGCAAAGATGGAGACAGATCGCATGGGTTCAAACCCCTCCCAGACCCTGTTGCACTAAGTTGGGATTCCCGCAAAAATTCGCCTGCGATCAAAAACCCTACAAGACCACAGACACCAAGCCGGGATCATAACATTCCGCAGACAGGATGGAAAATGCCCGCATCAAGGTCAACAAAAAATTCGTAACCATTCAGTTCCCCCCCCCTTTTTTTAGGTTGAAACTATTGCGGGGGTCCGGGGGGGATCATCCCCTTACAAGTGTAGGTTTTTTATCGTAAGTTAAAAACGGGTGACGAAACAATCAGTTCCGATATAGAATGGAGTGTCTTACGTTCCAAATTCCAT
>JACSDG010000238.1 GCA_015660855.1 Magnetococcales bacterium | reverse complement strand
GTATGCACGGTTCGATGAGGGGGTGCTGGAAACGGGTTGAAAGACACCGCGCCTGTGCTCTACTCTACGGATCATCCCCCCCGGTGGGGGTTTGGGGGCGAAGCCCCCAAGGTTTTGATTTTGACTTTATGCTCGCAGGGCATGATGTTCCAATCTGGGATCATGGTTCCTGTAAACATCCTGGCAAGGTGCCTCCGACCAGGGACAAGAACGTTCCTCTGAGATCGCTTTTTTTTATTGTCAAGGTATGTTTTGTGGTCACATTGGTCACTGTGACCACGATTTCATCCATGGGTGTTATTGTTTCAAAGGTCACGGGGGTATATTCAAGATCGACAGTTGGCGTTGCCCAGGGATCGGTGGTTACATCGGAAGAAAGTCCCAATTCAGCCAAAGTGGCGGAGAAGGAACAACTGGGATCGGTAAAGCCGACAAGCTCTCCGATCAGTGCGTTTTTGATGGTTTCCAATGGGGTTTTGATGATTTCATAGCCATTGTTCAGGCAGGGGGGGGCTGTTTTACCTGCCAGGGCAAATTGGGCGAGGGCTTCCTGTTTGGTCCATTGCAGTGTGCGCGTGTCGGTGGCTACTCCGGGATCACCATCCGAAGTGATGCGCAGAATGACTGCCGTGTCCGGGGTGGAATGAATGATGGGCGTCGTCACGCCAGCTCCTTGAAAGACATAAGTCCCTCCCCATGGATCTGTCGTTGGCAAAAAACCATAATTGAAGGTGCACGAAGGTCCGGAGAAAGTGGAAAGCATCGACCCCAACAGGGTGTTCTTGATGGTTTCAAAATCATCATTGCGCAGGGCACTGTTGGATTTTAGCGTTCCGTCTTTAAGCAACGGCGACAGCAGTTCGGCAGAAGTCATGGAAACCAGGATGTCGTCGAAGGTATCGGTGAAGATTGCGTCGGTATAGCCTGGGTCATTATCGGTGTTTTCCGCCTCAACGGATGCTACGGGGGGTAAGACGTTTTGGTAGCCATCGACGGTGAACGCGCCATCACCGTTGGGACCGTGCGAAACCACCACCAGAACCCGGCCTGGGTTGCCATTGACAACCATTTCGCCGGTGCTGTTTTCGGAAAGGGTGGGGGAAGCCGTCCAGTTGTTGCCACTGGCGGTACTGACGTGGTAGGTAAAAAAATGATTCCAGCCATCCAAGGCTTCGTTGCGTTCTAGGCCCAGGTCGGTATAGGGCAGGATGCCGATGGGGTTGGTACAGGCGGCTCCCCCTCCAGGGTCTTGAAGACCGTCGAAATTTTGATCATCCGTATAGACATCTGGACACGGCAAGCGTTTGTTTCGTCGCAGATAATGCACCATCACATCCTGGACATGGCTCAACCTGGTTTTGGTGACCTCCAGCGATATGCGTTCCATGGACGCCCGCAGAACGCCAATTCCCATCGTCATCAAAATACCGATGATCATGATGGCCATGGCCACTTCCGTCAGGGTGAAACCCGATTTCCCCCATCGTTTTTTTTTCAGATCGGTGGCCACTCGACCATTCAGTCCCCTTGCAAGAGCAAATCGGGTTTTCTGGGCGGAGGTTTGGAGGCGGAGCCTCCAAGGTTTTTCTTTTGACTTTGATTTTGACTTTCCTGCCCCCCAAGGGGGGTCTAGGGGCGCAGCCCCAGGGTTCTGATTTTGTTTTTTTGCCTGAAGGGCATCCTGTTTATGATGCCCTTCAGGCTTCTGAAGGGTCTGTTTCTCCCTTCTGCACCACGACATGCTGCTTTTCAATATTGCGATGAAAACTCTCGGGAATGCGCGCCCAGTCGTGAAGATCCACCAGAAAAGGCAGATTGCTTTCTGTGAAGGCTTTCTTCAGATCAAAAAAATTTTTGGGCTGTTCCTGACCCAATTGGTTTGGATTGCGCACCACCAAGTCCAGGTCGCTTCCTTCCCCGGCAACCCATGCAGCCCGACTGCCAAAGGCCCACACCTCCGTGATGGGGAGATGCGTGCGCAGCAAACGCAATACCTCCGCCAGATGATCGGGACGCAAATCAAGCTTTGGGAGATGCGCCATGCCGTTCCTCCAGCACCCGATGCAAATGTCTGGCGTCTTTGACGAAGGTACGAATCATGCCCATGACCTCCGTGGCAAATTGTTCTCCATAGTCGTGCGCCGTATCGTTACGGCTGTCACGATACGCAAACCACCGCTCGACTTCTTCTATAGTCATTATCTCATGACGTGCAGCATGTCTGAATAAATCTTTGAAAACCAACTTATTGACGGCCCCTGGATTCCCGGTATATTCCTGGAGACTCTTTCTCAACGCCTTTCCAGAAATCTCCAAAGTCAACTCGAATCCCTTGATAACCGCATTGCGGAAAACTTCGTGAAGAATCTCGCTTGAATCGCAACGATCCAGATGGGACAGGGATTCTTCCAAGGTATGAATGCAACGCGCCATAGGGTCAAAATTCAGGCTCATGGTGTCTTTTCATCCCTTGCCGTGTGTTGCACTCTCACAGGGAATAAACCTGAACATCATGCCCTGCGGGCATAAAGTCAAAATCAAAACCTTGGGGGCTTCGCCCCCAAACCCCCATAGGCATGAAGCTTTTTGTTTAAATTCAAAAACAAAACCT
>JACSDG010000027.1 GCA_015660855.1 Magnetococcales bacterium | reverse complement strand
GTCAAAGTCAAAAGAAAAACCTTGGAGGCTCCGCCTCCAAACCTCCGCCGGGGGGGATGATCCCCCCCGGACCCCCGCAATAGTTTCAACCTAAAAAAAGGGGGAGCTGAACGGTTACGGGGAGGGGGGGAAAGGCTTCAATCAGGGCTATTCATTGAAAAAAGCGTTATTTCTCCTTGTGTCGCAAATGATCCGATCACTCCCGCCAATCCGAGGCCGGGTTCGGTTGGGTAATTTTTTTTATCGGCTGCTTAAAATTAATGACCTCAATCTTTTTATTATTGCAAAAAACCGGGATAACTCCCGGTTCCAGTTTTATATAAACTCATGGGAAGGGAGACTGGCCTATTTTGGCAGAGAGTACGAATCATCTTTGGTGGATTTTTTGCTGGATCACTGTAACGATAAACCACTCTTGGACATTGGAGCCAATGTAGGTCTGATCACGATTCCGTTTGTCCAACGTTTTGTCACCAGAAGACCGGAAATTGTCAAGAAAGGAGCTATGACATTCCCCCTGGCTTATGCTGTGGAGGCCGTTGAGCTTAATTTTGCTTCCCTGAAAAACAACATCCAACTCAACGGTTTTGACTCTTTGATTCGGCCCCACCACGTTGCCCTGGGAGCCTGTGACGGTGCGCAGGTTACCATCCACCTTATGGAGGATTCAACCCAATATTCAGGCACCGCCGCCATCTTTGACGAAACCCGGATGGATCGAGAAAAATATAACGCGCCCAGGGGACCGGCTTTGGATTTAAAATTAAAAAAACTGGATACGTTGATTTATGCAGAGCATCGGATTCCTGCGGATTTGGGCATTATTAAAATGGATGTGGATGGTTATGAGCTTGAAATATTAAAAGGGGCTTCCCGTTTATTGGCCGAAGGGCGTCCTGTTTGGTTTGCGGAAATGTGTGAATACAGTTTGAACTGGCATGGGTATGGCATTGAGGATGTTTTTCGTCATGTGTCCCCCTTGGGGTATCAAATATGGATACGGCATCCCAAACGATATGTTTTTAAAAAATGGTTGCCTGGTGATACGTTTGAAATGGATGCCTTGCTTATCCCCGAAGAACGTGTCGAACCATTTAATCGACGGTTGGAAAATTTTCCCTCCCCCCCAAAAAACGTCTGGAAGTCTCCCTCTTATGTGAGAGGGTGATCCGAGGTCGACTTTGTCGATGGAACAAACTTCCAGGTTGACCGGTGATGCCGGGAAACATTTTCTCTCTACGACCACAGCCGTTCATTTTTTTCCGAGAGACAACAAAAAACGACACTATAAATTTTCAATAGTAAACAAGCACTAATGATATATTATACCTGAAACATTCATGATTGCATGTAACTTGCATGGCACTGTTGTAAGTCCCTGTCAGGGGTCGCCAAAAACGGGCAAAAATTAAAAAACTGTGAAGCCTGCGGCGCATTGGTTGACGTCTGACCGAGTATTACAATTTTCAAGGAAATTGTGCCCATGTCCCTCGTCATCAATACCAATCTTGCCTCTTTGAACGCCCAACGCAATCTGCTGGATTCCACCAACGATTTGGGCAAGGTATTCGCCCGATTGAGTTCTGGCTTGCGCATCAATACGGCGGGGGATGACGCTGCTGGTCTGGCCATATCCAATCGAATGACGGCACAGGTTCGTGGTTTGACCCAGGCGGTGCGCAATGCCAACGATGGCATATCGGTCTCTCAGGTGGCTGAAGGTGCCCTGAGCGAAACCGCCAATATGTTGCAACGACTCAATGAACTGGCGGTGCAGGCGGCCAATGCCACCAATACCAGCAAGGATCGCCAGAGCCTGCAGAATGAAATTGACCAGTTGTTGAGTGAAATTGGTAGGATTGCCCAGGAGACCGAGTTTAACGACTGGCCCATGTTGAATGGTGCTACCCTGCCCTTGGTGTTCCAGGTGGGAACCCAGGAAGATCAAACCATTAACGTGAGGTTGGCCGACGCCCGCGCCGCTACCCTGCTCTGTCAACCGGGTATCGCCAACCCCAACGCCAAAGAAAGTCTTCTCAATCCCAAAATCAAGGGTATGCAGGCATTGGTTCCGAATAGCATCAGCACCGGGTCCAAACTGTTTCACGCCGATATTGCCGTCGGTATTCAGGCCATCAACAATGCCAACACCACCAGTCAATCGCCCTGGACCACCGACCCCACCAAGGTGGCCGACAACATGGTCAAGGCTTTCGGTGCCGCGTTGGCGGTAGAGACCGCAGCCGATCAGGCACTGTCCACAGGCACAGCCACCACCAATGGCAGTGCCGTAGTGCGCGCCATTGACCCGGCCACGGTGACCGTGGCCACAGCAGTTGCTACAGCGGTGACGACTGCCGGCGGTGCTGCTGCCACCACCACGACGATCAACGGTTGGGATCTTTCCAACGCAGCCTATGACACCATCGACGAGGTAGCTACCCAGATCTCTGCTACGGATGCCGCAATCGATACCTCCGAGGCCAAAGTTATCGCCGCCATTCGTTTTGCCGCAGCACAGGCGGGAGCCAGCATTTTAGACGTGCGCAACTCAGCCGCTGCCCGTTCCATACTGAACGCCGATGCCGGCAATGCTGTGAATTATCGCCAAACCCAAGCCATCGCGGCTGCCAGTTTCAAAGCGGCGGAAAGTTTAACCGGCACCGCCATCACCAATCAGATTACCGCAAGTGCCCCGGCGACGGTTGCCGCATTGGCGACGGCGGGATTATCTGGTACCAATGTCCCCTTGGCCGATCAGGCCAACATTGTCACCGCCATTACGGGTGCCATCCCCGGAACCGCACAGGATGTCATTCGCGCCGCCATGAACGCCGATGCCAGTCGCAACCTGACCCTGGACGAGGCAACCCTCATTGTGACCGCCGCCATTAAATTCAACAGCGGTTCTACCGTTGCCCAAGCGGTGGCAGCGGCCAACAGTGCCGGGACAAAAGACAACATCATCAGCCAGATCGATGCCATCGCTTCGACCGCCGATACCGCCTCTGTGGTGGACGTGGCGGTGAACGCCAGTGGTGTTACCGACATACCCGTGGGCAACATCAATGCCATCATCAAAGCCATCGACACCGGGGTCAGTCAGGGGAAAGACATTGAAACCATCGCCTCTTTGGCCATGGCTGCCGACGGGAGTGGCGGATTGACGCTCTCCAACGCCAAAGTGATTGCAGCGGCAGGTTTGACCGCTGCCTCCCCCAACGCTACGACCACACAGGCCTCTACTGCCGCCACCAACATGGCCAAGGTGATCAACTCGCGTGACTATGCGGTGGCCTACGCCGCCAAATACGGTGCCCCCCCCATCGCCGGTTCTGTCATCATGGTCCCCGATTGGCTCATTGACACCAGCGGCAAAAATCGCTTTCCTCCCGAGCCTCTCATTGATGTTACCGGGACTTCTATTCCCTCTGACCCCACCATTCCCTTTACCGAGACCTCCATCAACAACGGCACCAACCCTGCCATGTCGGGTGAAAATGCTTCTGGACAGATGTTGAGCATCATCTCCAAAGCCATCGACAAGGTCTCTTCCATCCGCGCCGAATTGGGGTCCATCGAAAATCGTTTCGAGGCCAATGTCGCCAATCTGAGCAATGTCATTGAAAACGTTTCTGCGGCGCGTTCGCGAATTCTCGACGCCGATGTGGCCGAGGAGACCGCCGACCTGACCCGGCTTGCCATCCTGCAACAAGCCGGGACGGCCGTTTTGGCTCAGGCCAACCAGCAGCCACAATTGGTTCTGCAACTGTTGCAATAGTTTTTTTTGGAACATGATGCCCTGTGGGCAAAAATCAAATGTTCCAGTGCCAATCAAAGCCCTCCGCGCAATATTTTTTGAATGATCGAAGGTTTGTTATATTTGGCCTTCATTTTTGCGACAGGAGTAAAGCTGGCGGCCTGATCCAAGGATACGTTTGCATGCCAGCCAAGATAATTTTCAGCATTTTTTGATGATGAGTAATAATAATCAGGAGTCCATGCCACCCATTCACCCCGGTCTGCGTGGATAAAAAGCGACAGAACAAGTCTTCCGGTTGTTATGTGATACCAGTTGACAGTGCCGTCGAACAAAGCAACGATGGCAAACTTTCCATTTTCGGTAATGTTGAGAGCACGCAAAGGGGAACTCAAAAGCAATCGCCACCGCTGCTCCCCCGATCGGTCATACATGCGCAATGCGGTGTTGGTGCTGACAACGAAAAACCGTTCATCCCTGGCGATGGAAAAACAGGAAACGTCTTCGTTGTTGAGCATGGGAAGATCCTGCCCCTCGAATTCCAAATGAAGGTTGTCGTTCACCAACTTGGCTTTCAGGTTGAAGCTGGTTGCGCGCCTTTTGGGAACGATGAGTTCACTGGTGACCGGTTGGTTAATGGAAAATTGCAGACGGTCCAACGCAAACACCCCCGTCATGGAAAGGTCTGGAGTCATCGGAAAAGAGATAATATCGCCCGAAGGAGAGATTTTCATGAACCCCCGACATTTGGGGAATATAACATTGGGATATTTGCGGACGGTTCCAAGAAATCCCTGGGAATCCACTTGGCCCAACGCACTGGACAACGAAGTGAACACGATCCCCCCATCCTTGAGGGAAAGGATTCGCTGGATGTTGGATTCGGTTACGGGAATATCGACAAATGCCCCCTTTCCAGAACTGTCAGGTTGTCCGGCATCGCTCCACCAACGTACCATACGCTTGAAACGCACCATGTGCTCGCCAGCACCATAAAGCGATTTTCCATCCACAGACCAGGCCAGGGATCTGAGGATACCCGTAACCCCTGTCATGTCGGGCAGATAGAGAATCTCCATATTTTTCGTGGAGAAAACCGACACCAACGGTTTTCCAAGGAAGGAAACGGCGATTTTTTCGCCATCGGGGGAAAAAATCGCCTCCTGGGGCTTGAAATCCTGTGGTACCTGCTTGGAAAATTCAAAGCGTAAGGTACTGTCGTAAAGCCTTACTTTTCCGTCATGACATGTGGTCACAATTTTGCCTTTTGGGGAAAATTTGACCGAAAAAGCACTGCCGCCGTACCCTGTATCTTTGGCCACTTGTTGTCCATTGTTGGTGCGAAATACCCGCAACCCGGCACCGTTGGCCATGACGGCAGCCAAATATTGACCGTCTTTAGAAAAGGCCAAGTCATTGACCTGCTCCGGCAGTCCGGAAACTTTAAGTTGCATCTTTCCACTCTGGGTGTCAAACAGATAGATGCAAAAGGCGTTGGTCCAGGTTCTACAGGTGTCCCCCCCGACCGCAATCACATTGCCGGAGGGGGAAAGTGCCAACGCATTAAGCTTGCCCTCGCTGCCGGACACCATGGGAACACGAATGGTTTTCCATAGCTGTAGGTTGGACAATTTCCAAATGCGCACCGTTTTATCCAAGGAAATCGTTGCGATGATCCTTTCATCCTGGTCCATGACCATTTTTTGGATTGGATCGGCGTGCATCCCCGGATCCAGCAACAGAATCGGAGTATCAAGGGCCACTGCGGCAAACGCAGCCCCCCCTTTGAAGCACACCATCAGAAAAAACATCGCCCAAAGGGCAGGATGTCCTGGGCTTTTCAAAAAGCCCGGTTTGCGCCGAAGCAACATCGCCGACATGCCTTCGTAAAAAATTAGTGGATGTCAGGAAAGGTACACGGTGTGTGAAGGGAAGACAATAACAATCTGCGGAAGATATGTAAACAAATGTTCATTTCTGTTCGTCAGGGAGGTGTTGTGCGGCATTTTGTTCTGGATCAGGACAAGCCTTCACGCCGCATGGCCAAGAATATTTCCCTGCTGATCCATGCGTCGGTAGCGGCGTAGGAAATTTGGAAAGGTTTCAGGACTGGGCTTTCCCAGTTGGAACATTGGGCGCGTTTGGAGATTCTGAAGTGGAAAAACCGTGCAGCCATGGTTCGCAGTCCATGGCTTTCCATTCCCATGGCCCGGGCGATTTCACCCAGATCGTAGAAATGGGAGGGGTTGAATGGAAAAATGGCGCGAAGCTGTTCCAGATCCTGGGCTATGCCCACCCCAACCTTGAGCACACTGTGACTTTCCAACAATTCCTGCAAGGGAACAAAGTTGGTCAGACGATTTAACTGGAACAAAAAGACCGAATCGGCTGCCGCCAATTGCAGCAGGGACGGAAGATGGGAAATCCCTTTTTTAAAAACCGGCTTGGTTTCGGTGTCAAAGCCCAGCACCGATTCATTGATAAGTTTCCGCACTGCCTGAGAAACTTGGTCATCATCACGGATCTGGTGAACGGGCCCTTCCCAGCGTCGGATGGGGAGGTTGTTGATTTCCTCCTTGGTAAGTTTTTTCAAGTGATCCTGAATTGGATAGGTGGCGGAGGGGATATTCTTTTCCAGCATGGTCATTCGAAGGGCTTTCAGGTACACAGGCGCTTTTCGCAGGCCTGAGGTTCGGTCAATGAGTTTTGCACGTCCAGACAAATCTTCTACATCATCCTGCAAGAACAAACAATCGGGACAGGATGTTCTTCAGGCAAAAAAATAAAAACTTCTGCGGACATTGCCTCCACCCCCCTGGGTTGCAGACGGGGCATCCTGGAACCTGCCCCCCAAACGCCTTGCAGCAACAATACTCGCCAACGGTCCGCAAAAACAAGCGATCGGTGAGTTTGAATTCAGGTTTTCAGTAGGTTGGTAAGACCATCAAAAAACACATTAAAACTGTGAAACGTATTTTCACACTTGTTTCATGATCTTGCTCATAGCTTTGGATCCAGAAATTTTCTGATACGATGGAGCCAGTCGAGTGAGTTCCTCAACAGGGTTGCCCAGACTGTCGGGGTTGCGAAGATCTTGTAGCAGTCTCCCGCACATCCTTGTCTCGTAGTACAACGAAGCGACTATGGGTGGGCAGAAGCCAGCTGCGCAATTTTCGTGGTAATTGTTTTTCCATATCCTGCTTTCCCTCAAATACGACAAAACATGGCGTTTCAATATCAGGGAGGAACCGTGGCAGCAGCTCCTGCAATAACGCTTTGGCGGATGCTTCCTCAAGAAAAAATACCAGCCGCATATCAGGGCTCCACACCGTCAAAAAAACCCTGCTTCCACAGATATCCCATTTTGTCTCCATCGTCCATGTACGCCACGAGTTGTTCATTTTCCTGGGCTCGGTGAATCTGGGTATAACCATCCTGTTTGACTAACCAAAAAACCTCATCAATGGCACATGCGTTGAGAAAATCTGGCGAATGGGTAGAGACGAACACCTGGCCGCCCCGGTTGGCATAATTACGAAACTCCTCCGCCAATTCTTCTAAAAGTGATGGATAAAGCTGGTTTTCTGGTTCTTCAACGCATAACAGAGGGTGTGGGCGCGGATCAAAAAGCAAGGTCAGATAGGCCAACATTTTGATGGTACCATCGGAAACGTAGCGGGCCAGGAAGGGATCTTCAAACGCGTGATCCTGAAAACGCAGCAATACCCGGCCTTCTTCCGTGGTTTTGGAATCCACTCGGGAAATTCCAGGGATTCTTTTGGATAACTTGCCAAGAATCTCATCAAATATATGACGGTGGCGTGTATAAAGGTACTGAATCACAAGTGACAGATTTTCACCTTCCGTAGAAAGATGCTCCGCATGACCGGCCTCCTGTTCCGGGCGGGCGCGGTTAATATGAAATTCGGAAACATGCCAGTTTTCGATTAAATTTCCCAACTCCTTAACTGCTGGAAAACGCTCAAACTGCGCCAACCCCTTGATGGCCAATATATCTGGAGATTTTAGTTGCTGATTTTCCCGGTTGAGAAGGTTAACGTCCGTCACTTGTTCCAACTCATTGGTCACCGCAAAACCGCTTCCCTTGCTAAAGTCAAGAAAATGCCAGGGCTGGCCGTGGCTGCCCCGACGGTATTTTAAAATTTCCCGGCTAACAACGGGATTGCCATTTTGTTCACCAATATTGAGAGAATAGGTGACAAGGGGACCGCCAGTTTTGATGCGGAACTTTAACTCGATTTCGATTTCTCCCACGACCTGCCGACTGCGCACCTCATGGAAACCCCGGTTGCCGCCATGTTTGACCAAGGCTGTATGAATGTTGCTTGAAAATGCCTCTCGCAGAAAAGCAAACACGTTGAACAACGTGGATTTTCCGGTACCATTGGCTCCCACTAGGATACAGAACCGGGGAATATTTTTCATCTCGGTATCACGGAAACATTTAAAATTTTTTAGACGTATGGATTCAATCTGCATTGCTAAAACTCCACGTAACTGCCATTCTATAACTATTTTTGCATGGATATACCGCCAATATTGTTTATGCGCTGAATCAAAGGCGGGTGGGTGTCATGCAGTATAACGTGCAATGGGTGTGGTGTCAGATTGGAAAGACTGTCGGCGGCCAATTTTTTCAAGGCAGATACCAATGCCATGGGATTGGGCACGGTTTGGACGGCAAACCGATCTGCCTGAAATTCATTTTTTCTGGAATACCATTTAAACAAGGGACCGACCAGAAGATCCAACGGGGTCAACAGCAGCGAGAAAAAAACCAGCCCGGAATAGGAAGAAACTGTTTCCATGGAAAAAGCCTGGGACAATGCGGGATTGGCCAGAAAGAAAGACATGAGAAAAAAAATCAACCCCATGTGCACAATCCCAATCGCCATACCTTTGAGTATATGCCGATGTTTGAAATGTCCCACCTCGTGAGCCAGCACCGCAATGACCTCATCCTGGGAATGTGAATGGATCAGGGTATCGAACAGGGCAATTCGGCGATTGCTGCCATAGCCGGTAAAAAAAGCATTGGCTTTGGTGGAACGCCTGGAGCCATCCACTTCAAACACATCCTTGACCGAAAACTGGACCTTTCTGGCATACTCCAACAAGGCCTCGCGCAACGGGCCATCGGGCAAAGGTTTAAAATGAAAAAACAGGGGAAATATCCAGCGTGGGGCGACATATTGCACCGTCAAGCTGAACAGGGTGACGCTCAACCAACAGTACAACCACGCCATGGGGCCGGTTTTTTGGAAAAACCATAATACGCACCATAACAATCCGCCACCGAGGACCAGCGACAGGGCCAAGGATTTAACGAGATCCATGGTAAAAGTGATCGGTGTGGTACGATTGAAGCCAAAGCGATTTTCCACGATAAAGGTGTCGTAGATGGAAAATGGCAAGTGCAGCAATTTGGCAACCAGGGCCAGAATACCGATATAGGCGACGCCACGCAAAAGTTCATTTTCCAGCAAGGGTCTGAGCCATTGATCCAGCAGGTTGAATCCCCCCAGCCGCCACCAGAGCAACAACAGCACCAGATCCCAGGATGCAACGATCAGCCCCAGCTTTCCCTTTTCGGCGAGATATTTTCGGGTGCGCAAAAAGCGATCCTGATCGAAGCAGTCTTGGAACTGCACCGGAGGCTTTTCGGGGGAATATCCGATGTTTAGCAGCGTCGCCACCGTTTCGAGCAGAAAACCTGCCAGCAGGGTGATCAATATAAGCCAAGCATAATCATTCATGGTGTTGTCCCACTCAAGGATTTATCCGGTCCAGATTTTTTTGTTCCCGAGGGTGATCGTTCAGGCCGACACGGTTGGGTTTTAGAATGGTTTTTAGTGTAGATGTAAAAAGTTTCATGACAAAGATCGGGTGCATGGACTGGAGCAGAATGTCTCTGTAGGAAGCACTGCCGGTAAATATGTTCCACAAAGTTTTGCCCATGATGCGGCCAGAGGGATCCAGTCCGCGTTCCTGGCGCACCATATGGACCATGCCTCGGCGGAGAAAGCGCAATTTTTGATAAAATCCGGTGATGACAAAAACCAGCCAACCGATCTTGTTATCGCGAGCAATGCGCCGGAGCACCGGTTGATAGTGCTTGTCGAAATCACGGGCTGACACCCCCAGGAACAGGGCGGTCACCGCGCAAGCCTTGGCGGTGATGTAAGCAGCACCGATGCCATCCTTGTACAGCCGGGAAACGGCACTGTCTCCCACCATGACTACTCGGTCGGCAAAAGGCCGACGTGCCGGTCGTAGGTTGAGTTTGGGTCCACAAAGACAGACCTGCCCGAATTGACATCCATGGTCGTCGGGACACCACGCCATATCGGGGGGAAAACATCGACGGACTTCCTCGGAGCGCATAAATTTTTCAACCAGTTGTTTCGCCGATATATTTTTGTACCTGGTCCCGACCCAGGTGGATTTCAGAAAGAAAACCTTTGGAGGTTACGGGGGATTGAAATGAAAATTCCATCCCTTCAAACTTTTTCAGCAGGTTGGAATTGACCCCCACCGCCCCGATGAGAAGGTCATAGACCTCCCCCGAATCACCCTGGGTGATTACTTCGGGACGACCATGATTCCATTTAAGGTCGATGACCCGTTGTTGGATGACACGAACCCCATGCAAACGGGCCAAATCCAGGAGGTAGCCATCAAAACTGCGCCACTCCAGCCTGCCCACCGGTTCCTGAGGACCGCTGCCCCGGTAGACCGTTGCGATACGCATTTCCTCGGCCGGAGTGTCGATGATGACGGGTTGGCAGTCACTGGTATGCAACACATAGGAATCGATACCCCGTTGCACCACTTTGGTGGGAAGCTCGATTCCCTCCGCTGCAAGCGTCTGCACCAGGGATTCGCTGATGACCCCCGCGCACATGTTGCACCCCGGAGGCCCGAATCGGGAATAATCCCTGGGTTCGTAGATGTCCACCTGGAGCTGCACGCCAATCCGTTGTGACAACTCCATAAGGAAAAAACCGGCCATGGAACCCGCCGGACCGCCGCCAACAATGGCCACCCGAGATTTATCCGATAATTTCACTCAACAAATCCTTCGCACCTCCAAGCTGGATGTCGATGGAACCATCTTTGCCTTATTTTCCCTCTGGATTCGGGAAAATAACTCCCTGACTCAAGGTTCCAGCCCCCCATCATACCGGTCCATGGTTTATTTCGCAATTCACTCGCCCCCAAGGGTAACCATTCAGTCCCTCCCCTTTTTTTTAAGGTTGAAATTATTGCGGGGGTTAAGGGGGGATCATCCAATGTCATTAACTTAAGCTCCTACCGACCCCGTTTATACGCTTGCTGCGGTTTGGAGGCGGAGCCTCCAAGGTTCTTTTTTTGATCCTTTGGACAAAAAACTTCCTTCACTGTTTTTGACTTTGATTTTTGCCCGCAGGGCATCTTGTTCGGACAGGGTGATGGTTTTCACTTTTCGACATGGTCCGATTCCAGTCGTGGCAGCAACACTGTCACACGAGTCCCCCCCTGGGAACCGGTTTCAATTTCAACATTCCCCCCAAAGCGCAACGCCCGTTCTTTCATGCCACTCAAACCAAAACCACCCTTCTGAATCAAATCGAGCGAGATGCCGATGCCATCATCGCGAATGACCATGACCACGGCATCCTCTTCCAATTCAAGGGAGATCACCGCCCGTTGGGCATGGGCATGACGAACCACGTTGGTGAGAGCCTCCTGACCGATGCGAAACATGGTGGTTTTGCGTTGATCATCCAAAATCACCTCCTGCGAATCTGTCGTGACTTCAACCTTGAGATTCCCGTGACGTTGCATCTGTTCCGCCAGCCATTGCAACGCCGGCAACAGCCCAAACTGGTCCAAAACCGGGGGACGCAGGGTGTGGGAAATGCGCCGCACGGTTTCATGAATGTCGGCGGTCAATCCCATTAATCCATCGAAATGTGTACCCATCTTTTTCTTGTCTTTCGGGGGGTGACGCTGCAGCCAGTGAAGGTCCATACTCAAACGCGTCAGGGCACTCCCCAATTCATCGTGGATTTCACCGGCAATACGCCTTTTTTCCGCCTCTCTGACCTCCTCCTGATGCGCCGCCAGTTCACGAATACGCTGGTAGGAGACGGCAAGAGAATCCTGAGTCTTCTTTTGCCGGGCCACATATTGGGCATTGGTGATGGAGAGTGCCGCCAGGGTGCCGATGAGATGCAACATCGCCACCCGCTGATGGGTAAAGGCGGCTGTGGTCAAATTGTTTTCCAGATAAATGGCTCCAATGGCCTGGTCATGATGCACCAGGGGAACGCCAAGGACCGAACGTATTTTTCTGGAGGCTACATAGGGAACCGCAGCAAAAATTCCCTCCACGCAGGCATTGTCGAGAACCACATTTTCCTTGGTCCGAAGAAGATAGCGCACAATTTCTTCCGCAACGATGCCAGCCTCTCCACCCTGGGCTTCCAGCGACAGCGAGGGTAACAGACGTACCCTTTCCGTCACCGCTTCCACCTTCACCACCGGCACTCCCTCTTCCAACAAAACCAGGATTCCCTTCTGGGCACCGGCGTTGCCAATAGCCAGACGCATCAATTTTTCCAGCAACACATCCAGACTGGTTTCACTGAACAATACCTTGGCCGCCATCATGACATCGGGGAGATCAAGGAGTGACGCAGTTGTCGTTTTGGTGCTGAGGGTGATTGTGGCCCGAGGCGTCACGGTCACGCCATGGTCGGCCAGATATTCAGGAAACCGGGCTTCCAAATCCCGAACCTTGGCCAGAGCACCCCAACAGGCATAGGCGTGACGGGCTTCGCGCATATAATGGCGGGCCAGGGAAGTCCATTTTCGTCCTTGATAAAAACAACCCGCCAGTTCCAATGCCAAGGCTTCCTCGTTGAGAAAACCATGTTCATGGGCCAGCAGGATTGCCCGATCATAATGGTCGCGCGCGACATCCCCCCGATCCATGACCCGAAGTTTTTCCGCCTCGATCAGATGGTATTTGTGGGCAAAATTCATGGGGGCCATATCGGCCCAGCGCGCCATCCGTTGCTGATGGAACGCAACCCTGGCAAACAATTTCTCGCACACCTCGGGAGGGGAAATAGAAACAAGGGCCAAACGGGTCAAGGCATCATACAAAGTGAATACCGTCACCGAATAAGATCCTGGTGAGCCATCCATGTAGATATCGGCCTGAAGTGCGTGCACCAACGCCTCTTCATATTTTCCAAACAGATAAGCCAGAATGAGTTGGTTGAGGGCAATGGCAAACGCATTTTGCCTGTTGTTCAGTTGGATGGCAGAATCAAGGACTTGGCTACCATCACATACCCTTCCCGCCAAAACATGGGGTTCATCGCTTTGACCCAGCAAATTTTGCATGGCCTGCTGCGTCGATCTGGCCTGATCAAGGACATAAAACTGTTTTATTTTCCTGAGGGCGTCGTTATAGTGACCCGCTTTCCTTTCCGCCTCTTCCAACGGGAACCCAACCAAAAAACCATGCCAAGTACGTCCCCCACCACCCAGACCTGCGACATCCAATTGACCGTTTTCAACGGCAATATCAAAAACTCTATTAATATTATGTACCGCCAAATGGACGTGCTCTTTCCAGAAAATGGTGAATCCGGACGAATATTGCAGTGTACGCGCCAAATGTTGGCGCGCGTTGGGCCGTTCCACCAAACGCAAGGCTATCTGGCCCAGTTTGTAGGCTTCCTCATAATAACCTTCGCCTGCCAGGAATACTCCGCATCCGGCAAAGAGTACCGAAGCACTGGGTGCAGCTCCATGATCAAAAATTAATTCAAAACCTTTTATATGAATAATGGGGGCCAGATTTTGTTTGATGAAGAAAGCAGTCACTCCGGTGATAACCATAAGATCCATGACAACCAAATACTTGGGATCGGTAGTTTCCGGTATTGCAACAAGTTCGGCAATCGATTTGCCCTCTATCCGCGCCAATCCCCCAAAAACACTTTTTCTAACTTCATCGACCCCTGGATTATCAGAAAAATGGAAACCCAAACCCGCCAGGGCTTCAAGGCCATAGGCGAGGCTTTCCGTCAACCGGTTCACCCCTTGATATGCAATTGCTTTGGCTTTTAGAAGTTTAGCACGATCAAGGACATCGATCATGTGTTCCAAGGCGATTCCGGCCAATCGCTCCATTTCATCCATATCGGCAATCAACAAAGCCCCTTCCACCGCTTCCTGATACAGGTTGGACATCAATCCATAATGATCATTCCAGACTTGATCTTCCAACAGGGTCAACCCCATCGTGAAATAAGCGAACGCGGGGGCAAACGCCGCCGAGGCTTTGGCCTGGCGACCCGCCTGAAGATTGAGTTTGGCCAATTGAAGGCGTTCCCCGGGGACAACGATGATCCTCGATGCCAGATTGAGATGATCGGTAATGCGTAGAAGGTTTCCAGATAACGGTTCATTCCCCTTTTCGGCCAACAAAAGACGGCCTACGGTCAAGTGAACCTTTTCCCTGGAAGGGGCGTCGATCAGATGATAGGCGGCCTGTTGCACCCGGTCATGGATGAAACGAAAGACAAAATGACTTTCATCCAGATATTTAGCCAGTTGGTAATCCCGATCCAGGGCAATGATCAATTGGATTTCCAAAGCCGGTGCCAGTGCTGAAAAAACTTCCCTGGGGGATGCTTCCAGAACCGTCGCCAACGTATGCAGATCAAAATCGGCACCGATGCAGGCCGCGCGTTGCAATACCCGTTGCGTCGGTTCGGGCAGGCGGTGAATCCGCTGCTCCATGAGTTGAACCACATTGTCGGTAATCCCCTGGCGATGGATGGCCTGGAGGTCGTAGTGCCATTGGCCATGCAAAAACCTGATAAAGCCAGTCTCATGCAAGGTAATGAGAAATTGTTTCAGGAAAAACGGGTTGCCACCGGTTTTTTCATGGCAAAGGCGTGCTAAAGATGCCCCATCCGCACCCGAATTCTGCACCGTATCGCCCACCAGTCGGGCGACCTGTTCCTGGGTCAGCGGGGTCAGGGTCAGGCGTTGGATGGGGCAATCCGACTTGGTCAATTCCTCCAGCAGGGTCATCAGGGGATGGGTTGGCCCCACCTCGTTATCCCGATAGGCACCGATCACCAACAGATGGTTGACATGGCCTCCGGAGAGGACATAATTGAGCAGTCTGAGGGAGGGAGGGTCGGCCCATTGCAGGTCGTCCAGGAACAAGACCAGGGGACCGCCGGTCTGAGAAGTGAACACCGACAAAAACAGACTGAAGAGACGGTGAAACCGATTTTCAGCACTGGTGGGGTCCAATGCAAGCACGGTGGGTTGTGGTCCGAGCAAAATTTGCAATTCAGGAACAATCCGGATAAGCACCTCGCCGTTATCACCCACCGCCTTGAGTATTTTCTCCCTCCAGGAATGGATTTCCGTTTCGCTGGCCATCAAAACCTGCATCATGAGATGCTGGCACGCCTGGGCCAAGGCAGCGTAAGGGGTATTACGGTTGAACTGGTCAAATTTGCCCGTCAAAAAAAGACCATGGCTCTGGACGACCGGCTTATGGATTTCCCCAACGAGGCTGGTTTTTCCTATTCCTGAAAAACCAGCCACCAGCAACAGTTCTGCCGCACCGTGACTGGCGCGAGCGAAACCTTGTAAAAGTTGCTCGATTTCCTTTTCCCGGCCATACAATTTTTTCGCAACCCGAAAACGACTCAATTCATCCAGACGCCCCAAGGCAAAAGGCTCCACACTCCCTTGGGTCAACCATTGGTGCCGGCATTCCTTAAGGTCGGTTTCCAATCCCAAAGCCGATTGGTAACGATCTTCTGGGTCTTTGGCCATGAGCTTGGCGACGATGCAGGACAACGTGGGGTCAATCCCGGGAGTCGTTTCGTGCAACACCGGCAACGGACGGGCGATGTGGCTGTGCACCAATTGCATGGGTTCCCGGGATTCAAAGGGCAGGCGTCCTGTCAATAAATGAAAAAAAGTGGCTCCAAGGGAATAAAGATCGGTGCGATAATCCACGTCGCGGTTCATGCGTCCCGTTTGTTCCGGAGAAATATAGGCCAAAGTGCCTTCCATTTGTTCGGGAGATACCAACCTTGGCGTTTCCCATTCCAGGGAGGTGGCGATACCAAAATCGATCAGTTTGATTTGGTTGGTTTGCGGATTCCACAGAATGTTGGAAGGGTTGATGTCCTTGTGGATGCAATGTCTGTTATGAATCTTCCCGAGAATCTGGGCGATGGGTATAGACAACTCAAAAAAACGCTCCATCGTCATCGCCCCCGCTTCAAGGTGGTGATCCAGGGATTGGGCGGAGAAATCCTCCATCACGATGGCCAGGCCATTCTGGTACGGCTCCAGGGCAAAAACCTTGACGACCCCCTCTTTTTCCAAACCTAGGGTCATTTCGTATTCCTGACGAAAGCGGGCCAGGTCTTTGGGTTCCGGGTACTGTCGATTGATCACCTTGAGAATGACTGAAGCATCATCCGCAATCCGTTGTGCCCGGTAGATCAACGAATTGGAACTTTCGTAGATGGCGTTCAGAATACGATAGTCTGAATCCACAACCCCCTCCTGTGTTACGCCAGATTTCTAGAATTGAATTAAAAATATCATTTGCGGAAGCGTATCGACCTTTTGCCGATCCAGCTCTTGCTGAAGGATAGCCAATATTTTTTGGTTATGATTGATTGATTTTGAAAACCTTTGAACAACCTTGACAACCGTATCTTCCAAATAAGCCTTTCGGAAATCATGTGTTTTATTATCAATCTCTTTATTTTTACCCAAAAGACCAAACAATAATAATTTAAATACATCGGTAGCAATAAGAATATTGCGAACATACAAAAGCAAATTTTGACTTTCCAGATAGGGTAAACTGAGTATGGAGTTCATGATGTAGTGGATGATATACTGATCGATCTCATGATTGAATTCTGAACTCCATTTTTGCTTTATCTGATGGTAATTTGCAATCATTTCATCAAGTCCCGCAACAACGCGTCCATTGGTCATCACGGCCCCAAGACCAAGAAAAGCTTGAACGAACAAAGCCTCAAATTCAGAATTAACCAAACAAGAAAATGTGGCGTTCATGAGTTGCTCGATGAGACTCATGCACTTTTTCTCCGACAGATTGATCTTTAAAAATTGCGAATGCAACTCCTGTCGCACGTCCGGATCGTTAATAAATTTAATCTCTTTATCCAACCGTTCTGCAACATGATCTGTCGTGGAAAGATTTAAAAAAGCCCCGACGCGGTTAACAAAATAGCAGATGAAAAAAATCCTTGTTGCCGCAGTAAATCCTTTAAGGCCACATAATAGAAACATTTCTGCACGTATCAGATCAAAGTGACCAATATAGGGTGGAGGATTTCTTGCGTTAACAATAAAATTTGGTTTAACGAAATCGGATAACATTCCAACCGGAAAATCCACGATTGTCATAGCCTCGGGGTCGAGCAGACACCGACGCGCCGTTTCCGGACACGCCAAGGTAGAGGAAATCTCCATCCTTTGGCCGATGATTGAGACAATGCGAGGAAAACCAACGCAAATATGGGGTTGGTTTTTTTCGCCAAACCGGGTCTGCAACGAACAGAGCCGATCCTCTCCGAGAAATAGACAATGACCGTTCTCCCCTATTTTAAGTCTATATCGTTTCTGACCGTCTTCTGTTTGAGAAACATGGATTTTGTTCAGCAGTTCCTCCTGCATGTTCGGAGAACCCGACATTTCATCGGCCATTTTTTGATAATCTTCCTGGATTAAACGAACCGACCATCCCTTGCAACAAATATCAGAACATTCAGATCCTGTGCACTTGAAATCAACTAAATATTTAAAAGTAATCGTTTCCAGGTACATGAAAAAGGCTCCATAATTTTTGAGAATGAATCAAAATCAAAACCGTCTGGGCTGGCCAAAGGTACCCCCTGTGCGCCTGGAGTTGCGCCTTGGGGTTGGTTTTTCGTCAGGTTCTGTTTCTACCTCGTCGGGAAGAGGTTCCTCCTCCACTCTGGCAACCAGGGGGGGAAGGTTGGTATCGGGCCAAACGGCATCCAGCCTTTCCAGCAATTTTTCTACCCTATACTCAGGGGCACGTCGGGATATGCGAACCTGACGTGAGCCGGTAATGGCGACCACTTCCCCTGCACTCAAGCCTACTTCACCCATGGTTACCATGGCCTCGGTACGCAAATCGTCAAAAGCTATACGCTTCAACCTCGCCTTGGACAGCACCTTTTTGAATACGCGATCCAGGGCGTAGGGTTTGCGATCACCAAAGCGGCTGGGGTCTCCATAGAACAACCATTCGGTATCCGCAGGCCGGTCCTCCAGTTCCAGAGCACGCTGGAACAGTTTCACTGCCGTTTTAGTCAAAGGAACCTGCCGGGGGGCACTCAGATGAATTTTGGGAACGTGACATATTCGCTGCGATAAATCGATGTCCCCACATCGGAGGCCCAAAATTTCATTCTTACGCAGTCCGGTTTCCAGCACAATGCGTACGACCAATCCAAGGATGGGATTTTTATAGTGATCACAAGCGGCAACCATGCGTAACCTCTCCCCGGGAGCCAGACCTCCGGATCGTCCCATGTTGGAAACGTGCTCCACCAGAGTATTGGCGGGATTGCCATCCATGGGGATTTTCCAAAGCACCATGGCAACCCGAAACAAATCCTTCAGCAGGTCCAGATCCTTGGCAACGGTAGATACACTCGCCTCCTTCAAGCGTTGATCACGATAGCGGCCAAGCACCAGGGGGCTGACATCCTCAAGTGGCTGTGCGCGGTCCAGACGATCCAACACAATGCGTGACAAGCGCACATCCCGGTCAAACCCTTGCGATGATTTTTTTCTGGAGATCTCATCAATGTAACGCGTGAGTGCTTCTTCGAGGGTCATAATTCGGCATCCCGGCAGAGCAAAAAAAATGTTTTGGCTGAAATGATGCTCCATGCCAAAAAAAGGTTGGCGTAACTGGAGTTTTTGTTTAACCTTGGAACGGGTAGCCTCCGACAATGGTTACCAGAACCAACATTCCCCCCTATGGCACATTCCTCCATGAAATCAACCTGCCTTCACTCACCCCTGGGTTTCACCCTCCTGGAAATGGCCATGGTGGTTCTGGTTCTGGGTCTCCTGCTGGGAGGATTCCTTGGCCCGTTATCCGTACTCCAGGAGGTCAACAAACGCCAGGAGGCCGGGCATTTGTTGCAAAATATCCACGATTCCATGATAGGGTTTGTCATCACCCATGGCTACCTTCCCTGTCCAGACTTCGATAATGATGGCAGAGAGGATCGCACCCCATACGGGTGTAGCGGTCGGGATGATCAAGGTGGGGCCATTGTCGGACAGCTGCCCTATGTCACTCTGGGTTTGGGCCGCCTGGATCCCTGGAACAATCGTTTTACCTATGCTGTCGATCCCGCTTTCGCTGACGACAAACGGACCCCGTTGCCAAACTTCACCAGTGCCCGGCAGGGAAACATCACCGTAACCCATGGTATCGACCACACTCCGGCGGTGGTTGTCAGCCATGGCGACAACGGACTGGGGGCCGTCAACTCCGCCAACCTTCCCCAAAAACCCGCAGAGAGTACATCCGAACGGGAAAACAGCGACAATAACGCAACCTTTGTCCTCGACGATTATCGGGACACCCCTGAAGATTCATTTGACGACATCATGGTGTGGATTTCTCCCAACATGTTGGCGTTGCGCATGTTGCAGGCCGGGAAACCCCTCCCCTGACTCTTAAGATACCGGAAAAACCTCTCCGCCATCGGTACATCAACCAAGCGATCAAATACATAACGCAAACAAAAGCCATGGCATGAAGGAAGGAAGCCATCCAGGGGTCAAAAAAAGGGAGAAAAAGACGGCGATAATAAAATACCTTCAAGGAAACAGGTGGCTGGTTGGCGTCAACAATTTTGATGGTATGAATAAGTTTGCTTGTCAAACCTGACAAAAAATAGAGGGACAGTGTATGGGTGCCATAGATGACCCAAGGCCGGAACCATCGCCGCCACCCCTGGATGTCCACGAGCCAATGACAAACGGCAAAGACGACTAGGGCCATGCCTGCCATGAAAAACACATAGGAACTGGTCCACAGGCTTTTGTTGATGGGAAACCAGGGATCAATAAACAACCCCAAACCTGTGAAAAAAATTCCCGCTCCCATCAACCCCAAAAGACGTGCACGCGACGACCAACCTGCATTTAAAAAATGACCGGTGAGAACTCCGAACAAAGTCGTGGCCATGGCGGGCAACGTGCTCAACAATCCTTCCGGATCAAACCCCGGCGCGGGGGCGTGCGACCAGGTATGCCCAGCCAAAAGCATGGAATCCACATATCGGGCCAAATTGCCCTCGGGTGTTAACACCCCAGCCCCATAACCTGGCACCGAAACAAACGTAAGCAACCACCAATAAACGAATAACAACAATCCGGCCAGGATCCATTGGGTGCGAACACGGGTGTAAAGAACGACGATGCCGACGAACAGGTAGCAAAGGGCAATGCGTTGCAAGACTCCTGGAATCCGAATCGTCGCCAAAGAAAACACATGCTCAAAAGCCAAACCAAACGGAAATCCCGACAAAAACAATCCCAAGCCAAACAAAACTGCGGCGCGCCGAAGCACATGCCCCCCCATCGCCGCGACCGCATCACCCCGCTGCCGCCGTCTGGAAAAAGACAGCGTCATGGACAATCCAACAATCCACAAGAAAAAAGGAAAAACAAAATCGGCAAAAGTCCATCCGTGCCAAGCAGCATGACTCAGTGGGGCGTAAAAATGTTTCCAGTCACCGGCATTATTGACCAGCATCATACCCGCAAAAGTCAGACCCCGAAAAACATCCAGTGCCACCAGTCGATGGCTCACGACGTCATCAGGGAAGGGAGATGTCATAGATAGTTCCAGATTTACATAGGGTGGGTGCGAGTGGTCATGTCAGTCACTCCACCACCAACCTATGGTCGTGTCCCTGCTTTGTTTGCCAATCGCTCTATAAATATTCATTTTCATGACAGGGGTAAGATCTCCTCTATCTTTCAATAAGTTGGATATCTGATTGCCAGTAAGCTCACGTCCAACCTTGAACTTATTTACAAGCAGATCAATAAGTTTCTTCAGAGTGTCACAAGTCAAAACTTTCGGAAGGTGCGCCATTACTTGGTCTCTTGGAACAAGAAGTTCTGCGGCAAAGGCGTTGGCGCGTTTTTCCGCGAGAGCCGGCATCTTTCCGCCAAGAATATCCACCAAAGGCAAGGCGTGATCCGTGTCTACAAGAAGGTGGGCAATTTCGTGTGCCAAAGAGGCCTTTTCTCCCCAGTCCTTTCCGGCATGAGTGCCTTTCTTGTTTATGACGATGGCTGCATCCTTGTTCGTCCAGCATGCGAGAGCATCTATTGCCGATGGAATATTTTTTTTGCTTTTCTCAATGACGGCTCCACGATCCTTCAGCCATGATTCTGGATCGAAGGATTGTTCGTCACGGTATTTCAATTGGCCGCGCAGCCACTGGGCAAGATGATATCCCTGCCGATAGTGCTTCTGATCGTGGAGATCATCCAATTCCGAATGCGCTTTACGTCTAAGTTCGAGAAATTCCTCGTCGAGATGCCCCAACCGGACTTTGGCAATGTGCGCAATGACGTTCCTGATTTCGTCCACGTCCAATGTGTGCTGCGTCATGCGCGCAGCCAGGAGCATGGAAGATGGCGCATCCAGGGAAGGCAGGCCAAACAATTTTTCTGGATCGTCATTCGCGGCCAGTGCCTTGATGCTGTCCACGGACATGCCGGTGATCATGGCGTAGGTCTCTTCTCTGGACGGAAGCTGGTTGCGTTTGTCCCATGCCTCACGGATGATCCTGCCCCGTGGAGATAGGGGATGGACGGACTGGGCGATGGTGTTGCCCAGATTTTCCAGGGTACGCCGAACCTTTTCCATGGGAAGGCGCACATCCATGGACTCGGCTACGATCCGTATGTCGCGGCCTTCCCGAAGTACAAACACAGGGGGGAGGTGGATGCCCGGCATACCTGCTGCAAGATTGTGCCGACGATTGAACGCAAAAACTCGCGCCTCCTCCACAAGGAAGGATCGCTCCGATAGCCCCATGGCCCGCAATTCGCGCATGGCTTCATCAAAAAATACGGCGGGGGAAACAGGATTGAAGTGCAACGGATAGGGGTCTTCCATCATCAAATAGTGCCAGTATTTTGCCAAATGATGGAGAAGACCGTCCCAATAGGCATCGACTCCCTGGAGTTCTTCGCTCTCCTCGTCACTCCAGATGTCCTGATCATTCAGCAACAGAGTCAGCCGACCATGGCCCGAAAATGTGGGTGGGGATGCGGTGGAGTCATTGGACAGGGGACTGAACTCAAATCGCATCATGGCAGTCAACTCAATCATGATTGAGGGTCGGGCACTTTATTCTGTTCCATCCCTCGGGAAGGTAGCGTTTCAACCACTTCTTGAATTGACGATGGTAACCGCATTTTTCAGCACGGATGGCCAGTTCCTGGAGAACCTTATCAGGGACTTTTTCGCATTCGGGAAAACCGTGATAGGATTTTCCAGGTTCGGTTTCTTCTGCCCGATAGATCACGCCTTTATAAACATTGTAGATAGCTTCCGGTATTTTCGCTTCAGGTGGCCATGGAATCCCATCGTTAAGCAAATCTTCGGCGAGCGTTGGATGATGGGTAATCGATGTCGGGCACTGGCCACGCATGTTTCGCCCGGAAGGGGGCAGGAAGCCCGCCTCGTCCTTTGACCATTTGTGCTTCTTTCTTTTCTCGCCAGGGTCGTATTTCCAAGGTATGGCCCGCTCTTCAATTTCAATCAAATGGCCCCCGTCCCATTCCCAAGGCATGGCCCGCTCTCCCATCTTAACCGAACATCATGCCCTGCGGGCAAAAAACAAAACCTTGGTGGGCTACCGCCGCCAAACCGTAGCACGGGGGGGATAATCCCCCCCACAATAATTTTTGCCAAACCTTATTTTTCCGCTACAAAAAAATCAATCCTGGTCATCGGGAATGGGCGGGGCGGATTGATTGGTAGCGGGAGTCGCTTGGCTTGTGGTAGAGGCACTTTGAACAGGGGGGGGAATTTCAAGGGTGATAAACGTTTGCTTGCGGGGACCATCGGATGAACCCCCAAGAAAGTAGGACGCCATAACCAAAAACAACACCAGAACCAACAGTCTGGTCCCATACCTTCGCACCAAGTTCATGAGTGCAGGCCCAGGCTCATCCAGACTGGAAAGGGTACTTTTGCGACTGGATTTCATCATGGCTATGTCCTCATTTCCCTCGCTCAAAGCAGATGGAAAATCCGCTGCAGAACATGATGCCCTGCGGGCACAAAACCAAAACCTTGGTGGGCTGCCGCCTCCCAACCGCAGCAAGGGGGGGATGATCTCCCCCGGACCCCCGCACAAATTTCGGCCAAACCTTGCTTTTCCGATACGCGCACACCCCGACAGCCTATCCCGATTATAGCCACGAACATGGACAAAATCAATGGACTCTACCTTGACCGACCTTCCTCTGGTTTTTCAGGGGGAAGGACACCCGGAATAATATCACCAACGGCTTCGATAGGCGTTTCCACAATGGCCGATGGCTCCATTTCCGGTGGCCGATGCTCAAGCAAAGCATCCGCTTTTTTCTCCGTACCTTCGGGTGCCTTTTTGTCACCTTCCTTCATCGGAGAAATGACTAGGTTTTCTTTGCGACTGTTTTTCAAAAACTGCTCACCCACATAACCCGCAATCCGAAAATTTTCTTCTCTCGCCGAGGACTTGACCAAAAAAGCCCCCTTTTTCTCAACCTTGGCCACCTTGTAAACCACCTGTGACCCATCCTTTCGTTTCACCGCCAGTTCCAACGCCGGCTTTTCCAAAGCTGCGGCAGTTTCACCCCCAGCCTCCTCCAAACCGTCAACACTCAAGTGTGCAATCGACCGCATCAACTTGACCAATTCCGCTTGGTTTGGCGACTCTCCCTGAGCCAAAGGATTGACTTGCCAAACAATTTCCTCTTTCGACGCGGCCTTCCCAGAATCTTTCTTCTCCTGGGCAGGGACTTCCCCAGGTGTCACCGTCAAACCGGCCACATCAAGGGAAACAATCTCCTCCATGGGAATCGCCAGAATGGTCTTGTCAATCCAATCATCCACCTTGACCGAAGCTTGGTGATTGGCAAAAGCCACCGAATGCGTCGTCTCCATCCCCTCAAGACGCGCATGCACCTGCCGTAAACCCGGCGAAGTCCCGGTATAAAGCACCGCCTTGGCCAGGCCATTCTGAGTCAACACAATTTTACGCTCAAACTCCTTGTCGGCCACCTTGAAGCGCGTCTGGGCCGCCGCCGTCGTAGCCACCGGCAACCCATGCTTCAGTTGGCCAAGACTCTCCAACAAAGTTTGCACCTGTCCGGAATGGGCCGGAAAACCCTTCTGATCGGGTAGAATCCATCGATTGTCCTTCTTCACCAAGTGAAGCGAACGCCCTTCTCCATGAATGGTCACATCATCTATTTCCGTAACCTTGAAGGAAAAAAACGTCGTATCCGGTGCCTGAGTACCCAAACCAGATCCCGTCAAACCCAAAATTGCCGCCAAAACCAATTGCACCACAAACACAACCGCCAGGATTCGAATCGTCTTTTCCATGGCTCAAACCTCCGCCAAAATGGACTGATAACGTGAATGGCTCTTAATCTTGGCCTTCCGCCGCCAAAACCAAACCGACACCAACCCAAAAATCGCAATGCCATAATGCAGATACTCCAAAGCCATGCGTTGCGATTGTTCCATTTGCTCCAAAGTGCGGCTGAAATGCCCACGGGAACGAATACTCAACAAACCACGATCCTCCAACGACCAATCAACGACATTCTGCAAAAGTTCCAAAGGTTTGGTATAGACCGTCCCCATCCCCTGGGAAGCCAGATCAAGGATATTGTCTTCGGCAAATCCTTGACTTGCGATAAGTATAATTTTTGCCGATTCCCCAGAACGTTCAATAACCCCGGCAATGGTTTTTTTCTCCTCGGGCTTGGCCTCTTTTTTCTCTTGGCCATCGGCATTTTTCTCCTCTTTTCCCGGTTCATCCTTTTTCATCAGCGGCGATGGTTTGCCCTTGAAAAAGGAATCAAACTTTCCTTCGATCAGGGCGGCTACGACCCGGGACTTGGGTTTGTCGGCCGTGGAAAACCCAACTTCCGGAAAGGTTCTGTAATCGGGGACAACATTGAGTTCATTTGAAATCCATGTTTTATCCGACGAGGTCAGAAGATGAACCACCTTGCGATCTTTGTTCTTTTGAACGTCAACTTCGATGGGTGAAGCCCAGTTGATGGTCAGCTGCCCCAAGCCGGAGGTGATGGGATTGTCTTTGCCAAGACCGTTGTGGCGAATATCGGCGAAAAAACCATAGGGAAGCATGCGAATTTCCTGGACCGTGATCGGTCCAATCTGGCGCTGCACCGGAATGGGCAAGGCACCATTCTGTGCATCTAGGATCATACTTTCTTCCATGGTGATCCCCATGTGGGTCAACCATTCCTTCAAGCCGGAATTAATCTTGGATGCCGTCAAACTGCGACCAACTTCCACATCGAAGGGAGACGTGACCAGAACGACACTCCCTCCCTGCATCAAAAACTGGTCGATGGCAAAAACCTGTTGCTCCTGCAAACCATTGGGGCCAAGGACCATGAGAAGGTCGGTCTCTTCGGGAACCTGGCCGGTGGTCAGATTGTTTTCGATGATACGAGAGTTTTCTCCCAAAATTTCCTTGATACGGGTGTAATCCTTGCTGGGCACACCTGGGTTGAAGGATCGTTCGGGGTGCAGAAGAGTGACCGTTTTCAAAAATCCTGGGGCCATCCGTTTGATGGTGGCCTCGATGGATTTACCCAGGGCCTGTTTGGTCAACTCCTGGGGCAAAGGCACCTGCTGGGCATCCTTGTCCGATTCCATGACCATGTAAAACCAGAATGGTTTCGGGTCAAACAGACTGGCTATCTGGGGTCCGAAGCCAAAACGTTTTTGCAGCTCACTCCCCAACTGCCCGCCGTTGGCTTCGGGATCCATGAACTGAAATGCAAGACGCCCATGGGATTTTTGCTTCAGGTCTTCCAACAGACTGTTTAAATCACCTTTAAAATCAACAAGACTTTTGGGAAGTTTGTCGTCGGCCGACATATATCCGGTAAAGGTGATATTGCGCGCAAAAGTTTCAAAAGGATTGCCGCCAGCCTGATAGGCGGTCAACGTTTTGCGAATGGCCCCGGTGATGGCATACTCCGGGTTTTTCAGTTCCACATCCAACTCTTTTTCGCTTTCCGCCTTGATCTCAATCAGCTCACGATAGCCCAGGACTTCGTATTGGTCACCATAAGCGACAACGATGTCAAAATAGGCGTTGACCACCGAAGCCTGATACCGATTGGCCATCTGGAAAGGGACAGGGCGGATACCATAGCGTGATGCTGCTTCCTCTTCCAATGCGGGATCCTGTTGTGGATCGACAAATTCCACCCGCACCTGGTCGTGGCCCATGACGGCATATTCTTTGAGGAGATCCTTAAGCCGGGGGACGAGCGGTGCCAGCAAGGGATGGGTTTTGGCGGAAAAATAACCGCGGATAAGGAGAGGTTCCCGCAAGCGTTCAAGGTAGCTGGAGGTCGCTGGTGAGAGAGAATAAATGGCTCCCTGGGTCATATCGACACGCGCCCAACCGATAGAGGTCAACCAAAAGTTACCGACCACCAGATTGGCAACGGCCAAAAGGGTAAGCAGGCCCCATTGTTGATGGTGGCTGCTCCTGGGGTTATCCACCCAGCGCAGTTTTTCCAGGGAGTACAGGTTCAGGGTTAAAAAGATTCCGACGATGGACAGATAATAATAAAGGTCACGAAAATCCAACACCCCACGGGTAATGGATTCAAAACGCGACCCGGTTCCCAGGAGAGACAAAAAGTTGGCCATGGAATGGTCAAACAGGTTGGTCAGGGTGGGAGAGCCGACGAGATAGAACGCGCTGCATACCAGGGCCGTCATAATGAGGGCGACGATGGGATTATCGGTACGGGTGCTCAAATAGAGTCCGATACTGACGTAGGCGGCGGCAAGAAACAGCGTCGCCAGATACCCCCCAAAAACCGGACCCCAATCCATGGGACCGATAAAGGCGACGGTCAAGGGAAGAGGGAGAGTCAGTGCCATGGCGACGCCAACAAGGGCCATGCCAGCGGCAAATTTACCCAATACCAGGGCGATGGGACTGGTGGGACTGGTCAGCAATGTTTCCAGAGAACCGGAACGTCGTTCTTCCGACCAGGAGCGCATGGTCAATGCAGCGACCAGAAAAATCAGGAGGATGGGCATCCAGGAAAACAAAGGCCGGACATCGGCAATATTGCGGGCAAAAAAGGTTTCCACCCAAAAAAAGACAAACAGGGTGATGGCCAGAAAGGCCCCAAGAAAAAGCAAGGCTGCGGGGGATGCAAAAAAAACAGAAAACTCTTTCTGTGCAACGCGCTGTAACTCCCTCATTTCACCCCTCCCTCTGGTTGGTGAATATCATTAGCCTCTGCGAATACGGTTTCCAGATCGCGTTTTTCCGGTTGCAGGGCAAACAGGGCGATATTGGCTTCTGCCAATCTTTTGGCCACCATGGGGGCAGTTGCGAATGCGGCATTGAGAATGTATCCATGCTGCCCCTGACTGGCAGAGGTTTTCCGCACCGAAGCAACACCGGGAATCGCCTTGAGGATGGATTCCCCTTCCTGGTCGATGGTCACCAATAGACGGGAATCCGATTCCAGGGCATCCAGCCTGGCATCCACCACCAAGCGTCCCGAACGAAGGATTAAAACCCGCGCACATATCGCCTGGACTTCCTGCAAAATGTGGGTGGATACAATCACCGTGGCCTCTTTGGCCAATTCGCCGATCAGGGTACGCATGTGGCGAATCTGGGTCGGGTCGAGACCGTTGGTGGGTTCGTCAAGGATGACAATTTTTGGATGATGCAAAATCGCCTGGGCGACCCCGACACGCTGACGATAACCACGCGATAAGGTATAAATCGGGGCCAGGGCTTTTTCTTTGAGTCCGGTACGGGCGATGGTTTCCCGTAACGCCCGCGGTCGGTCATCGTCGGCCAGGCCATGCAGCGTGGCTTGAAAATCGAGAAAATCCACCACGGTCATTTCGGGCCAGAGTGGGCAGTTCTCCGGGAGATAACCGATGCGTTTCTGGATTTCCCGGGTGGAGGGGCCGATATGAAGACCATCAATGGTAATCCGACCGGAAGTAGGTTCAAGGAATCCGGTAACCATGCGCATGATGGTGGTTTTTCCGGCACCATTATGTCCCAACAGGCCGACCACCTCACCGCGTCCTATGTGGAAGGATACGTCATCCACAACGGCAAGACCGCCGTAGTGCCGGGACAGGCCTTTGACTTCGATCACGTTTCACACTCCCCAAATTTTTATGAGAAAAGCATCCCTGGAATGCCACGGATGCGACGCCGCCGATTAAGATAGGTAGCGTGGGTACCTCCCGCAAGAGGGTTTAACAATTTTTAACCATCGACCCAGACCATGGTGCGTTCGGAAACAAACATTCCGGTGCCGATGTTGAGGAAAAAACCACGTTCCCTGGTGTTCCAGCGATTTTGAAAATCATCGTAGGAGATCACCTGGTGTTGATCGGCGTAGGAATCGGCATAGTGGATGGAGCGGCTGGAATCGTCATAGCCGAACACTAAAACCCAGTGGTAATAGTTGAGTTTGACTTCTTTTTTGAGCAGCTTGTCAAGCATGGGTTCCTGACGAATCCCGTTGGTGATCATGACGGCCACGGGTTTATTTTGCGCCAGTATGGTTTTCAGATCATCAAAGGTAGCCATTTCTTTAAGGTTGACCCCACCAAACTGGCGACTGAGCAGCATTTTTTCCTCTTCGGCGGAACTGCCGAAAAATTTGACCAGGGAATCCTGACCGTAGGCCGCCGCCGCGCTTTTGAATATCATGTTGGCACTGGGATCGAATCGGGACAGTTTTTCCATGGTGGGAATACCGATGGCCAAGCGGTCCATCATGGCTTGTTGGTAGGTCACATTGCGTCCATAAAAACGGGCCAGACGCGCTGCCACATGGGCACCGCAACTCCACTGATCGGTTTGTTTACCCAGACCGAAGGAACGGGTATCGGGGACGGAAACGATGATGTGGCGGGCGGGAACGGGGCCGGTAGGTATGATGGACTGGTTTTGGGGAAAGCCCGGATTCTGGTTGGCGGGAACTTGGCCTCGCGCGGCTTCCTTGAGGATGTCATCGAAAAGTCCGGCACTGGCCCATGGCGTCGGCATGAAAGTCAGGGAGAGAAAAAAAACGACAAAAAAGTAGAGAATTCTCATGGTTGTCTTTCCAATCTGTAAGTCAATCGACGGTTACGGTTAATGGGATGGTTACACTATTAGGAAACCGCATCCACTGGCGAACATGTCCGCAGTCCGGATCGAAATCCGTGTTATCGCACCCCAGGGAACCCTACAGCATGAAGGGATGGCAAGGCAAATTTTATTACTTCCTTTCCAGGTAGGCTGTTTGAGCCAATCCAGACTGCGATGCCAGCTGAGTCTGGGTCATGTCAAGGGAGTCCAGGTAATGTTTAAGGACTTCTTCCGGAGTTACAAGATAACCAGGAACATGATGCCCTCCGGGCAAAAAGCAAAACCTTGGAGGCTGCTGCCTCCAAGGTTTTGCTTTTGGATTAAAATGAAAAAAATCATTGCCTATGGAGGTCTGGGAGCAAAGCCCCCAGGTTTTTGGTTCTTGCTCGAAGGGCATCACATGCCAGGGGGGGACCGAATGGTCACCCCCTGAATCTATTCATTCATTTTTTCTGAATTTCAACCAGCCTGAGTATTCCCGATTGAGAATCCTCTATTCACACGGCTTGTCATTACAGCTTAAAGCACAGTAATTTTTCATCAAGTGATCTTTAAAATGATCAAGTATAAAAAAACCTTTCCAATCACCATTGATGCGGTCCAAAAACAAGTTCCAATGGGTGATATCGGTGTGACAATTTCCAGAACTATCAAAATAACGCAACTGCCCCACATGATCGTATGAAAAAACTCTTGATGGAACCCGAGTTACGACATCATTGTTGTTGACATGTCTGAAGGTGACTTGAAGGAGATGGCTGTTGTACATTCTGGCAAAATCACCATCGCCAACGCGTGGTGAGCCATAGGTATAGACACCATTGACAGGCCATTTTTTTTCAAGGCAAAGACGTGTGGCCATCAAGGTTGCGAGTGCCGCCCCCAGGCTGTGCCCAGTGAACCAATATGTCCTCGGATGCGGATCCATTCGCAAAGAGTCGAGAAACTTAAGCACATCCTCAAATATCAAACTCAGGGCATGACTGAACCCATGGTGAACGTGGACGTTCAAGTAGGACGCAAAGGTAATCTGCGCATCAGTCAACCAATCTTTCAAACTACCGGGTTCCGTCCCACGAAAGGCGACGATGACGCAGCTATCATTGTAGAATACTGTGCACTCTGTGTCATAAATTGACTCTTTTTCTATTGAAAAAGATTTGGCCTTGTATCCGAGCAAGGTCGCCGCAGTTTCAATTTTTTTTTCATCTTTTTCATACACAAGATTTGAAATGTTTGCTAAAAAACAAGCATTTCCTTTACTGTAAATGGAAGTCATAGGATTGAAGTTCATTTGAAGCCCCCTGTGGTTATCGTTTCGGATCATTTCCCATAGACTACTCGGACGCACATCCTCCTGCAAAACCCACGGATCTGAAAGAAATACCGAAGGTATGGTCCAGACGCGCACTCCAAACTAAGCGTGCGTTTCGATGATAATTTGAATTCATCCCTGGCGCAAGATAATATTCTTTAGAAATGTTTATTTTTCTGTCCGGACAATCGGGGACCACTCAAAAAGTTTGAAATCTGGGAACCCACGATGCGCGAATGATGCGCCATGGTATCATTTCCCTGGCGTTGACCCGCCAGCTTGGGGTAGTAACATCCCTAGTCCATGGAAGAAATGGCCCATGGTCCGGTCTTTAATGATCTCATTGGCCCTGGATGGAACAGTCCATGGCCGCACCCGTCTTTCAGGAGAATGCCATGATTCATGGCGGAAATATTGAACTATTGCAAAGTAAACGCCTAGGCCCGCTGTTTGTCACCCAGTTTTTGGGTGCCCTGAACGACAATGTATTTAAGAATGCGCTGGTCATGCTGATCACCTATCGCATTGCCGCCGAAGCAAACATGGATGGACGCATCCTGGTCAGTCTGGCGGGTGGATTGTTCATTCTTCCCTTTTTTCTTTTTTCCGCCCTTGCCGGGCAGTGGGCCGACAAATCGGAAAAATCGCAGTTGATCCGCCGGATCAAACTGGCCGAAATCGCCATCATGGGGCTGGCCTGTCTGGGATTTGTCCTCGGCAACCTGTGGTTTCTCCTCACGGTGTTGTTTTTGTTGGGTGCCCAAGCCACCTTTTTCGGCCCCGTAAAATACGCCATCCTCCCCAATCATCTGGCCAAGGAAGAATTGATCGCCGGTAACGCCTTCGTGGAGGCAGGAACATTTTTGGCCATTCTGTTGGGAACCATTGCCAGTGGTCTGGTCGTCCTGAAGGAAAATGGCGTTGAACTCATCATGTTGGCCATCATGCTGATTGCCGTCGGTGGCTGGTATTCCAGCCGGTTCATCCCCCAGGCCGCCGCTGCCTGTCCTTCCCTGGTTATCGAAACCAACCTCATCAGCAGCACCTGGTCCATCATGCGCCAGTCCGCAAAGCAGCGTGAGGTTTTTCTGTCCATTATGGGTATCTCCTGGTTTTGGTTGACGGGGGCTACCTATTTGACCCAGTTTCCCACCTTTGCCAAAGACATCATCGGCGGCAACGAAGAAGTGGTGGTGCTGTTTCTCACAGTTTTTTCCGTGGGGATCGGCCTGGGGTCGCTGATGTGCAATCGATTGTTGGCGGGTCGGGTGAGTGCGCAATATGTCCCGTTGGGAGCTTTGGGAATGGCCCTGTTTTCCATCGACCTGGTGGCCGCCAGCCAAAGAGTCATCCCGGGAGAACTCATCGGAGTGACAACGTTCCTGGGGCACGTCGCCAACTGGCGCATCCTGGTCGATCTGTTGGGCATGGCCATCGCCTCCGGAATCTATATCGTCCCACTCTATGCCATCATGCAAACATCAAGCAGTGTGGAAAATCGCTCCCAGGTCATTGCCGGCAACAATATCATGAATGCCCTTTTCATGGTGGTATCGGCCTTGTCAACCGTTGTTTTGCTCGCCCTGGGTTTTACCATTCCGGGTATTTTCCTCGCCATGGCCGTGGCCAACCTTTTGGTGGCCTCTTATATCTGCAAACTTCTGCCCGACGCCTTGGTCAAAACGCTGCTTGCGCGCCTGTTTGGGCTTTTGTACCGGGTTGAACTTAAAGGTTGGCACCATTGGGAGTCGGTGGGAGAACGCGCAGTCATTGTGGTTAATCATGTCTCCTTTCTGGATGCGGCATTGCTGGCGACCTACATGCCTGGAAAACCAACCTTCGCCATCAATACCCATATGGCGGGAAAATGGTGGGTTCGCCCTTTTCTCCGCTTAATCGATGCCTTTGCGCTCGATCCGTCCAGTCCATTCGCCATCAAATCGTTGGCCAAATGGGTCAAGGAGGGGCGCAGGTGCGTCATTTTTCCCGAAGGCAGAATAACCGTCACCGGTGCCCTGATGAAAATCTATGAAGGACCGGGATTGATCGCGGATCGGGCCGACGCCGTTGTGGTTCCCATCCGCATCGACGGCGCACAATTTACCCCCTTTTCCCGCCTGAAAGGCAAAGTGCGATTGCGCTGGTTTCCCAAAATTGTTTTAACCATGCTGCCTCCCCGGCGTTTTGAAGTGGATCGGGAAATCAAGGGACGGCAACGTCGCCAGATTTTGGGGCAACAATTGTATGACCTTCTTAGCGGAATGGTCTTTGCAACCAGTTGCTGGGATCAAACCCTGGATCATGCCCTGCTGGAAGCCCGCATCATCTATGGCGGCGGTTTCCATGTACTGGAAGATATTCAGCGCCAACCTGTTACCTATGATCGCCTTATTACAATCAGCCGAATATTGGGTCGGCGTTTTCGCGGTTATGCCAACCCGGGTGCGACAATAGGCCTGTTAATGCCCAATTCGGTCGCAGGGGTATCGGCCTTTTTTGGTCTTCAAGCTGCGGGCATGGTCCCGGCAATGCTTAATTTTTCCTCTGGACTCAATAACATACGCAATGCCTGCATCGCGGCCCAAGTACAAACCATACTGACCTCCCGACGGTTTGTTGCCATGGCCCGCTTGCAAGAGGTTCTGGGTGAATTGGACGCATCCATCCGCATTCTCTACCTGGAGGATATTTTCCAAAGGTTGGGGAAAGTAGAAAAAATGTGGGGATGGCTGCGGGGGCGTAGGGATCTGGTGCTGGGGGGAAGAAAAGGGGATCCCGATGCCGCTGCGGTGGTACTGTTCACCTCCGGGTCCGAGGGAACGCCCAAGGGGGTGGTTTTGAGTCATCGCAACCTGATGGCCAATTGTCGCCAACTCAGTGCCCGCATCGACTACAATCCCACCGACATCGTCTTTAATGCTTTGCCGATCTTTCATTCGTTCGGATTGACGGCGGGATTGTTATTGCCGGTCTTGTCGGGGATCAAATCTTTTGTCTATCCCTCGCCTCTGCATTATCGCATTGTCCCGGAGATGGTTTACGACTGTAACGCCACCATTATGTTTGGAACCGATACGTTTCTCAAAGGTTATGCCCGGGTTTCCAACCCTTATGATTATTACAGTGTCCGGTATGTTTTTGCCGGGGCCGAAAAGGTCAAGGAAGATACCCGCAGGATGTGGATGGATCGGTTTGGGTTGCGCATTTTCGAGGGGTATGGTGCCACCGAAACGGCCCCCGCCCTTGCCACCAATACCGCCATGCACTATCGACCCGGCACGGTGGGACGGTTTTTACCGGGCATTCATTACCGCTTGGAAAAAATCCCCGGGATTGAAAACGGCGGCCAATTGTTGGTTTCGGGGCCTAACGTCATGAAGGGCTATTTGCGTACCGAGCATCCCGGCGTTCTGGAACCTCCCAAGGATGGTTGGTACGACACGGGAGACATCGTGGAAGTGGACGATCAAGGGTATGTCACCATCGCAGGTCGGGTCAAACGTTTTGCCAAACTGGCAGGGGAGATGGTTTCCCTGACGGCGGTGGAAAACCAGGCGGCCACCTTGTGGCCCGGTCGTGTGCACGCCGTTGTCGCCGTGGCCGATCCAAAAAAAGGAGAACAGGTGGTTCTGGTCACCGACGACCCCGGGGCCAACCGCAACGATTGGCTGGAGGATGCCAGAAAAAAGGGAATCCCCGAATTGATGGTTCCGAAAAAAATCATGATCGTCGATAAAGTTCCCGTGCTGGGCACCGGAAAACTGGACTATGTTGCCATAAAAACCATGGCCCTCGGCTAGGGATCCATGGGGGGAGAGGGAGCCACATGCCCCCCCCCCACTCTGGTTTGCGAAGTCGTCAGGATGGCAGCAGGCTGGCCCCTTCGCCGCCGATTTTTGTGGCAATTACGTCGATGACGGCCCCATACAACGTCCCGACCAAGACGGTAGCCGTGAAGATCGTCCAAGCGGACATGGATTCGGGCGTTGGGCCACCGAGTGCCCCCGCCGCGATGGGCAGCGACACCACAGCTCCCATGCAGCTACCCCGCAACCATGGTCGATAGGCAAAGCCCAGGATGGGATGAACCGTGTAAGCCCCCGCAAACGCTACGACCATGCCGATCAAAATGCGGTCGGTGAAAATGGCCCAAGCGATGGGATGGGAAAAACTGGCCAGTTGCGGTTGTCCTTGGGCAGCCAGGAAAATGCAAAGCAAGCCGGAGGCCGCTCCCAGGGTGATGGCCACGATAAATCTCT
Organism: Magnetococcales bacterium; assembly: GCA_015660855.1. Classification (GTDB taxonomy): domain Bacteria; phylum Pseudomonadota; class Magnetococcia; order Magnetococcales; family UBA8363; genus UBA8363. The sequence goes on along the minus strand of JACSDG010000027.1, from coordinate 45,381 downwards.
TGGCGGCAGGATGATTCGCCATAAGTACGTCCTCCTGTAATAACGACGATGATTTTTGGGGGGGAGATTTTAGGGTACCGTCTCCCAGAACCAGATTCTGCTAAAAAACAAGCGAATTGCCAAGGGGCCATTTGACTTTACATCTCATTTTTGCCAAAATGGGTCTTGTGTGTGCCGGGATGGCGAAATTGGTAGACGCACCAGACTCAAAATCTGGCGGGGGCAACCCCATGTGGGTTCGATTCCCTCTCCCGGCACCACTCGATTCGTAACCATTCGGTCCCCCCTCCTCTCTGCTTTGGGGGTGAAACTATTGCGGGGGTCCGGGGGGGTCATCTCCCCCGGCGAAGGTTTGGAGGCGGCAGCCCACCAAGGTTTTGGTTTTGACTTTGTGCCCGCAGGGCATCATGTTGAACATGATGCCCTGCGGGCAAAAAAACAAAATCAAAACCCTGGGGCTGCGCCCCTAGACCCCCCTTGGGGGGCAGTAAAGTCAAAGTCAAAGTCAAAGTCAAAAGAAAAATCTTGTGGGCTGCTGCCTCCAAACCTCCGCCGGGGGGGATGATCCCCCCCGGACCCCCGCAAAATTTTTTGCCAAACTTTAGTTTTTCCGAAACGTCAAGAAAAAAAGGCGGGGTGGGGACTGAATAATTACATCAGGGCGGTGCTTTCAACAACGGCATCATCCGCAATCCCTTGGTAATGTCATCACCCTCCACATGAACCAGAAAACCATCCCCCCCTTCCTGGGAGGAATCATTGAAAACCTGAAGATCAAACCAGTGTTTGTCTTTGAAATTCCACTGTCCCTGCCCTTTCATAAGAAAATCAACCCCCTGAATCTGAAACTTTTCCAACTGGACCCCCTGGCGATTCCATCGCAATCCCGCCTGGGCACGATCCCAATACAGCCATTGTTCTGAACTGGAAATGGTCGTCTTTTCTGTGGGCGGTTTGAAAAGGGTGATCGGATCAATACCCCCCAATCGACCCGGCTGAATAAATAAATAACCATGACCCGTCATGGTGTCGGGTTCGGGAATAAAAAAATTGTTGAGCGTGCCCTGGAAATTCAAAGAACCAAACACCAACCCCTCAAGCCTGGCCTCACTCTCAATCCATGCCGTGGGCAATTTGTCCATGGCAATACCCGTCGGATTGATCATGGCAGAATAAAACCACGGGGATCCTTCATTGGACACAACGGTGAAAAAACCATCCAAACGCCCATCCCCCATATCCACAAGCACATGGGACAGACGTAATTCCGGATCAATCCATCGAAATGGAACTTCAAGTTTTTCAAAAGAAAAATTATTGATTCTGCCCCCTTTGACCCGCAAAATTCCAGAAGCCCGGTCAGGCTGCATGTCGTTTTTGGCAGTCGTCATCACCATTTCCAAATCCATTTCCCCGAAGGGACTCCATGGGGCAATGATGGGAAAATAATCGGCGAGTTGCGCCAATGGCCAACGACCTATCCCCTGTAACGCCAAAGTAGGTAAAATCAATCCGGAAAATTCCATGGCCGATGTTGCATCGCCAGGGTTGGAAAATCGGCTGTTTTGGATATGAAACCGCTCATTGGAAAATTGCGCCGTGGCGGTCATACTCAATGGAACCGCCTCATTCTTGACGAAGGGCGGCAGATGAATGGTCGTTGGGGACAGATCCAGTTGACTGCGAATTTCCACCCCTTCGGGCCAGGAACCTTTCACAAAGATTTTCCCCGTTGGCGTACCACCTCCCAGGGGAAAAAACTGGGAGCCTGGCAGACGCTGAAAACTGACACTGTCCAAGAAATTAAACTCAAAATCCAAAATCCCGCTCAGGCCGCCAATAACATTGCCCTGCATTTCAATAATTGGAGTGCCATTGAGATAAACAAAACATTCTTCAAACGCCAATGTTGACTTGTGATCGCGATTCAGAATCAGTTTGGATTTTTGGCGAAAAGCGACATCCATGAATCTAGGCCCCTCCTTGATGGCGCGCGCCACCCCAAAATTCCAGAAAAATTTTTTTTCATTGGCCACCAATTTGTCTGTGTTCACCAGTTCCAACCCGTCCAGTTGGATCCAACTTGAAGTTTCCAACCCGGAATTCAGGGTTCCATGGAGCATGGTAGTCAAATATCCCCGCGACAATCGGGCCTGAACATGGCTGTCGGGAAACATATCGTTAAAATCGGCCAGACCCGAGGATTTTGCATCCAGGCTCAACAGCAAAGGCATTTCCAGGGGATCCAACGAATCGGGCAGAGGTCCCACCTGACCATTGACGACAAATGGAATATTGTGAATCCGGGCGGTGGCGGTCAATGGTGAGGCACGATTGGGTGAGAGGGCATGCAAACCAAGATGGATGTGATCAACGATCAGAGTACCTTCGGTCAGGCGGGCACGGTCGATGAAGGTAAAAATACCATTTTGGATCGAAATTTTGCCGAGGGTCAGTCCAGTCAGACCACTGCCAAGTTCCTGAGTCATGTTACGATCACTGGCCAATGCCTTGTCCTGGGCCTGATCGATCCATTTTTGGCTGCGATGGGCAACGACGTTGATCTGCGGATTGACGAAGGTAATGGTCGCCAATTCAGGCTGGCGCAACAGGAGCGACCACACACTAATTCCCAGAAGTACCTTGGGAGCCAGCAACAACGGCGGATTGTCGGGGTCGCTGGCCTCCACTTCCAAATCAATCACCTCCAGGGTAAACAATCCGTTAAAAGGATTGTAGTCCACCCTTTCGATTTGCACTTTGTGCCCCGTAATATTTTCCACTATTTGCCGAATGCGACCCCGATGCCGGTCCACATCGAAGATAGACAGCGTTTCCAATGGCACGAACGCCAGAACCAGAATTAAAAGCAAAAGGATAAAAGAGAAAAAGCGGATCATCCGGAAAGTCTGTCTTGCAGTATGGCATTGACTGCGGCCGGATTGGCTTTTCCCTGAGTCGCCTTCATGATTTGCCCCACAAGAAAACCAATCACCTTTGTTTTTCCTTCCCGGTATTGTTGCACCTGGAGAGGATTGTCGGCCAAAATTTTATCGACCACGGCTTCGATGGCCCCGGTGTCGCTGACCTGTTTGAGACCTCGTTTTTGGACAATGGTTTCAGGATCGTCCCCGGTTTCAAACATGACATCAAAGACCTGTTTGGCAATTTTTCCAGAGATTTCATTGTTTTGTATCAGGTTGATCAATCGACCCATATGGTTTGGGGACACCCGCGACTGATCAATATCCAATCCTTCGCGATTGAGTCGCCCCAATAATTCCACGGTGATCCAGTTGGCAGCCGTTTTGGGGTGCGCCCCCAAATGGACAGTTTCTTCAAAGTAGATAGCCATTTCCCGACTGGCGGTCAAAACGCCAGCGTCGTATTCCGACAGTCCAAGTTCAGAACTGAAGCGTTGGGCTTTGGCATCGGGCAGTTCCGGCAATTGCTGCGCCATGGCATCAATGCGGTCCTGATGAATCACCAGCGGGGGGAGATCGGGTTCTGGGAAATAACGATAATCGTGGGCCTCTTCCTTGCCGCGCATGGGACGGGTGGTGTTCAAGGTGGCGTCCCAAAGTCGGGTTTCCTGGACAACGACACCTACGGATGGAGTTAAGATTTTTCAGTTCGGTACGTGTCCCCAGTCGGGTTTGACCCTGTTTGCGTACCGACACGTTGGCATCGCAACGAAAAGATCCCTCCTCCATATTACCGTCGCAAACTTGCAGATAGCGCAGGATGGAACGTAATTTTTTCAGATAAGCCCCCGCCTCCTGGGAGGAACGCAGATCCGGTTCAGAGACAATTTCCAGGAGCGGTGTCCCTGTCCGATTCAGATCGATCCATGAAAATCCTTGAATCCCTTCGTGCAAACTTTTGCCGGCGTCCACTTCCATATGGATACGGGTAATCCCAATCTTTTTTTTGTTGCCGTCATCGGTAACAACGTGCAACTCTCCCTGTTCGATGATGGGGAGTTCAAACTGGGAAATCTGGTAGCCTGCGGGAAGGTCGGGATAAAAATAATTTTTCCGGGAAAATTCCGACCTTTCCCGAATTTTTCCCTGGATCGCCAAACCGGTTTTGATGGCCATTTGCACCAGTTCGGTGTTGAGGACAGGCAAAACACCGGGCAATGCGGCGCAAACAGGACAAATCTGGGTATTGGCCTCGGCCCCGAAGGTGGTGGAACAGCCGCAAAAAATTTTGGACTGCGTTCGCATCTGGGCGTGGACTTCAAGGCCGATGACGGTTTCATAGAGGGGATCGTGTGCCATGGGTTCACAGTTCCGGTTTGCGTTGATGCCATGTGGTCGCGGTCTGAAAAGCGTGCGCCGCCGACAGAAGATTTTCTTCCTTGAGGATGGGGGCAATCAATTGCATGCCGATGGGCAGACCCTGCGCATCGGTGCCGCAAGGAATGGAGATTCCGGGGAGACCCGCTAGGTTGACGTTGATGGTAAACAGGTCGGACAGATACATGGCCACGGGATCGTCAATTTTATCTCCCAGGGGAAAAGCAGTGGTCGGTGTGGTTGGAGTCAAAAGCAGGTCAACACTTTTGAAAGCCTCATGAAAATCGTTAGCGATCAGGCGGCGCACCTTTTGGGCTTTGCGATAGTAGGCATCGTAATATCCCGATGACAGGACATACGTGCCCAGCATGATACGCCGTTTGACTTCGTCACCAAAACCTTCGGTCCGGGTCCGGGTATACAGGTCTTTCAAGTCTACCGGATCCTGGCAACGATAACCAAAACGTATGCCGTCGTAGCGGGCTAGGTTGGAAGATGCCTCAGCCGGGGCAATAATGTAATAGGTGGGGATGGCGTAGCGGGTATGGGGCAGCGATACCGGCACGAGGACAGCCCCCAGATCACGAAAAATCTGCTCGGCCTTTTCCAGGGCTTGTTGGATTTCGGGCAGAAGGTTGTCGGGACGGTATTCGGTGGGGATGCCGATACGAATGGCGTCCATGCGGGGATAAAGGGTTTTGGCATAATCGGGCACGTCGGCCCGGATGCTGGTGGAATCCTGGGCATCGTGTCCGGCGATACATTGAAGGACCACGGCGGCATCTTCCGCCGACCTGGCCATGGGACCGGCCTGGTCGAGAGACGAAGCGAAGGCGATCATTCCATACCGGGAGACGCGGCCATAGGTGGGTTTCAGCCCGGTAATGCCGGTGAGTGCCGCCGGTTGCCGAATGGAACCTCCGGTATCGGTACCGATGGTTGCCAGGGCGAGGCCTGCGGCGAGGGCGGCAGCGGAACCACCAGAAGAGCCACCGGGAATGCGCTGGGGATCCCAGGGATTTTTGACCGGCCCAAACCAGGAGGTTTCGTTGGAAGAACCCATGGCGAACTCGTCCATGTTGGTTTTACCAAGGATGACGGCTCCGGCCTCTTTCAGTTTGCGGGTGACGGTGGATTCGTAAGGGGGGATAAAGCGGGAGAGCATTTTCGAGCCACAGGTGGTACGCAAATTTTCGGTGCAGAACAAATCCTTGACCCCGATGGGAATACCGGTCATAGGAGTCGCGTTGCCCTGGTGTAACCGCTCATCGGCCTGTTGCGCCGCACGCAGGGCACCTTCCCGATCCACGGTAATGAAGGCGTTAATGTCGGGATTGATACGATCGATGCGGTCGAGAAAGGCGATGGCCAGTTCACGGGCACTGATTTGGCGTGCGCGTAACATGGATTGGGTCTGAACAAGGGTCAATTGGCTGGGATCCACGGGGATACTCCGATCTATGGAGGATTATTCAATGATTTTTGGAACCTGGAAATAACCATCAACGCAGTCGGGGGCGTTGGACAGCATGGCCTCTTTGCGATTCGCATTGCAAACAATGTCTGGTCGTTCGGGAATGGGCATATCCAGGGCGTGGGACATGGGGGCGATGTTTTGGGTATCCAGTTCGTTGAGTTGTTCCACCAGGCTGAGGATATTGGACATTTGTTGGACGAAGGCGGGCAGTGCCTCGTCTGCAATTTTCAGCCTAGCAAGAACAGCAACCTGCTTGACGGTTTCGGCTTGAATGGACATGATGACATCATGGTGATCGGGAGGATGGGTTGGTTTCTACCTTGGATGTGTAACAAAGAAAAGCCCATATTTCAAGGACCACCCCGTTAAGGTCGGATCACACCGAAACAGTTTTTCCATGCTCCGGCGGTCCTGGATTTCAACGTATCGGAAAAACAAAGTTTGGAAAAAATTGTTGCGGGAGTCTGAGAGAGAGGTCACGTTTCTCCACCTGTTGAACCCGTGGCCAGTTTTCTATATTGTCTCCCCTTTTGGGATGTTCCATAAGCCGGATTCCTTAATCGCGTGGAGATCGCAGTTCGTCGATCGTGGATAAAAAAAATCTGGCACTGGACTTTTCTTACCTGTGGACATAATAGCAAGGACACGATCATGTTATTGCGCTTGGTGTTATCTGTACTTTGCTGCGTGAGTTTGTACTCTCTTGAAATTCAGGCTGAACCCACGGCGGGCGAGGCCGTCAACACGCCAGCGGGTACGACAAAAGATGTCAAGGCTGTGGTAGGTCAACCTTCTCCCCTGATCCATGCGGTTGCTGCGGAATCGGTGGTACAGGTTAAAGTTTTTCTTGAGCAGGGTGTGGCCATCAACGGTCGGGACGAAGGCGGCAATACCGCCCTGATGGTCGCGGCGCAAAAGGGCAAAAACGACATCGCCCAGTTGCTGGTTGATCGTGGTGCCGATGTTAACCTCCAAAACAAGGATGGAATGACGGCGTTAATGTTCGCCTCTCAGCTTGGCCATGAGGCGACAGTTATGGTTTTGGTGGGGGCCAATGCGTCGATTAACACAATGAACAACGAAGGGGCGACGGCCCGTTTGCTGGCCAAAGAAAAGGGACATGACTCGGTGGATATGATCCTCAAGGAGGCAGGGGGGCGTTGCCTGTGATCTTTCGTGAGGTCGCGTCCAGGTGTTCACACATCGTGGCGTTCGGAGTCTGTTTTGCCCTTTTCTCTTCGGCGAAAGCCCGAGGAGAAGAACAACTTGCCAATCCCATTTCAACGACCCGGCATGACAAACTTTCCATTCTGGATGGCCCCTTTGCATCGGGTCGTGAGGTGACGCGCGCCTGCCTGAGTTGTCACACCGAGGCATCGACCCTGGTTCGCAAAAGTGTCCACTGGACATGGGAATTTACTGAACCTTTAACAGGAAAGATTTACGGCAAGAAGCATGTTCTCAACACTTTTTGTGGGGCGACCACGAGCAACATGCGCGAATGTACCTCCTGTCACGTTGGTTATGGTTGGCAGGATCCCACCATCACCCAGGTTGAAGATGACATGGTGGACTGTCTGGTTTGTCATGAAGGTACGGGAAAATATAATAAATACAACTATGGCTGGTCAGAATTAAAATTCAAGGACAAGGTCATCAAACGCCCGGATTACGTTGCCTTGGCAAAGAGTGTGAATCGTCCAAGTCGTGCCAATTGTGGTTCCTGCCATTTTCGGGGGGGATCGGGCGATGGGGCCAAACATGGGGATCTGGATTCGTCACTGGAAAACCCCGGTCGTACTCTGGACGTGCATATGAACGCGAGTGGGCTTAATTTTCAATGCACCGCGTGTCACAACGCCGACGGACATCGTATCACCGGATCACGGTATACCATGAAGGCTCACGATTCCCTGGGAATTGACCGCCCCGGCAAATCGGATGCCACGTATACCTCATGCGCCTCCTGCCATGGTAACTCGCCGCACCCAAACAATTTCAAACTGGACGATCATGTAGACCGGGTGGCCTGCCAAACCTGTCATATCCCCTTTGTGGCCCGTGGCGGTGTGGATACCATGGTGCATTGGGACTGGCGAACCGCTGGCAACGCAAAGGGTAACTCAGAGGTTCCAGACATTCTTCGAGAGTCGGGGCATTTTTCCGAAAAAATGAGTTTCAAGCACAGTTCCACCCATGGAACTTCCATCTGGGCTGGAAATATTACGCCACGATACGCTTGGTTTAACGGCAAGGTTGAATACCTTAGCCCGAAGGATCCTCTGGGAGATGTTGCCATCGCCCATGTCAATCGCGTGTTTGGCGACGCCAATGACCCCAATGCGAGAATTTGGCCTTTCAAGCGCATGTTTGCGATGATGCCGTACGATCCGGTCAATAAAAACCTGGTGGTCAATCACCTGAATAAAAGCAACAGTGACGATAAGGAGGCTTTTGAGGTTTCCTCCGATTGGAAACGATCGGTCACTGCGGGGATGAAAGCGGTGGAAATCCCTTTCAGTGGTGAGGTTGGTTTCATTCGAGCGGTCATGAATTTTCCGCTGACCCACATGGTGGCACCCAAGGAACAGGCACTCCAATGTCGGGATTGTCACCGGAATGGCGGACGTATGGATGGGGTTGAGGGAATCTATATGCCTGGCCGCAAGAACAACCCATGGCTGCATACCATAGGAAAAGGGTTTGTGCTCTTCACCTTGACTGGGATTTCTGTGCATGCGCTCATGCGCATATTCATGCGATCCAGAAAAACAAAGTGAGGGGGAGATGGCTTGGTAGATCAACCAACCTTTTTCGTCCTGGTCTGGGCGCAACTGATTTTTTCCTTGCGTCGCGAGACAGTCCGGATAACTATGTGCCGATGATGGAAGGATAACACTGGCAAGTGGCGCAGCCAGACGTGCGCGTCGCCGCTCCCGCACTTATAAAATGAACCCAATGAAAACAGGATGCGATACCCCTATGTCTCATTCCTATGTAGACCAATATTTTAGCGAAGCTATTGCCATTCTGGAACAGATTGATCGCAAACAGATCGAAGCCATGATTCAAAAGTTACTGGCGATCCGTGAACAAGGAGGGCGGCTGTTTTTTCTGGGAGTCGGGGGGAGTGCCGCCAATTGTACACATGCCGTCAACGATTTTCGCAAACTCGCCAGAATGGAAGTCTACACCCCCGTCGATAACGTCGCGGAATTGACCGCCCGTACCAACGATGAAGGGTGGTCCACCGTTTTCGTTGAATGGTTAAAAGGCAGTCACTTGAATCACAAAGACGCCGTCTTTGTCCTCTCTGTCGGCGGCGGCAACAAAGAAAAAAATGTCAGTGCCAACATTGTCCACGCCCTGGAATATGCCGTGCAACAAAAAGCAGCCATTCTGGGCATCGTCGGTCGGGACGGTGGCTTTACCGCCCGCGTTGCCAATGCCTGCGTCATCGTTCCAACCGTCAATCCGGCCAATGTCACCCCCCATTCCGAAGGATTTCAGGGGGTCATCTGGCACCTGATCGTTTCAGACCCACGCATGTTGCAGGTCAGCAATAAATGGGAATCCTTAACGAAATAACCAGGGTGGGTTGCTTTGCTTTTCCGATACATTCAGGGATTGGGTGAACGATAACCTTTCTGGAATATCAGGCGGTAAAGACGCTCTCCCTTAAGATTCCACAAAAACTGTTTTTCAACCCGCTGTTTTGTCCCTCGGGTCAACCGGACCAGGCGTTGGCGATCCTGGGTCAGGGTAATCATGGCCCGTGCCATCCCCTGAATGGCCTCCTGGGGATTTTTTGCCGCTACCCGAATTCCACACTGGTCATCGACAATTTCACCAGGACCGGGTAAATCAAGACAGACCACCGGCGTCCCCATGGACAAAGCTTCCAAAACCACATACCCGGCGCATTCCAAAACACTGGCGTAGACGAAAACATCGGCCTGGGCAAAGGCATCCAATACCATCTCCCTGGCAGGAAGACGCGCGGTAAAATGGACGTGACCATCCAACCCAAGCCGTTGACATAACTCCTTGAGGTGGGGAGTCTCCGGACCATGTCCCAGGATGGTCAACCGTCCGCCCGTCTCCCCCGCATCCAGATAATGGCGGAAAGCGTAGAGGAGGAGATCAATCCCTTTCCAATAAACATGTCGGCTCGCCGTGATAAACCGGATGGCGTCTTTGGTGTTGGCCATCTTGATGTTGGAAGCGTGACCGGGCATCCCGATCTGAGCTTCCAACACCACCCGATTTTGAAACACCCTGGGAATGGTCATCCGGGTTTGCTCGGTCGCTGCCAAAATCAAACGACTGCGATAACAGGCCAGGTAGAAAAGCGGATTGATCCGGGTAACGATCCCAAGGAGGATGCGCAGACCTTCCCGAAATCGATGCCGCCAACGATAACCCGCCACAAAACGAAAGGGTAATGTTTCCCCTCCCCCTACCGGCCCCCAGACAAAAGGGATGGGAAGGAGAGAAAAAACGGGAAAATGGTACATGGCACTGAAGGTGACATGGTGACAAAAATCAAATTTTTCCCGGCGGTGCAGCCCCCAGGCCCGCAACCAAGCCCCCCATTGCCACAACAGATAGTACAGATGGACTCCACGCCCCCCCTTTTTCCAAAACCGCAACCACAAAGGAAGGTCATAAAATTTAAAATGAAGCCCGGGACATGTTTCCAAAACTCCCGAAGCCCGAATGGAGGCACTGTTGTTTTCCCTGGTAAACACCCACACATCGTAAAACCGGGCCAACTGCAACACCCACTGCCATCCCACTTCCGGTTCCGATCCCAGGCCCGGTTCGCAAGCATAGGCGGAAACCACAACCTTTAATCGTTTTTCCACGGCGGACTCCCATCGGGGGCAAAAAAATCGAGCAGTTGCATCGCCTGGATTTCACCGGAACGGATAAAACGCTCCAACAACCACAAGCGTAGCATCAGGACCAGGATCTGAGTTCCAATTTCTTTTTTTTGATCCATTACGGCCATGGAATGATTAAAATATAAAAACACATCCATGGGGCGTATCCGGGGATTTCTTCCCAGTTGACAATAGAAAAAATAAAAAAGATCACCGATCATCAATCCATCCGGCTCACTCTCCTCCCAATCAATCACAAAAAGTTTGCCATCCTCCCAGCGAATATTCCAAGGGGCAAAGTCTCCATGGCTGCGACAGCAAGGGATTTCTTGACGCAACAAATCGTCCTGGGTCAGGCAGGAATAAGTCTTGCGTACCGCATCCGGCCAGGTCGTACTGGTTTGAAAACCCCGGACCACCCGTTGCCAACAGGAGGTTTGCCCCATGGGGCGAAGATGAATGTCCATATATTTGAGTTTTTGTAAAAATTCCCGATGTGCCGGCGTCCATGTCGTCGATTGGCTGGAGTAGGATCTGGCCAGCATGGATTGCACCATGAAAGCATGTCCCATCCATGATCCATTGGGCAGAATGAGGGTGGGGACATGCCCCGACACCGATGATCTGGCGAGGGTTTCAAGGGCCTGGGTTTCCTGTTGCAACGCCCCTTGGCCGGAGGGAGAATCGGCCAGTTTGATGACCCATTCCCGGTTTGTTTCCTGGTTGAAGGCCAGGAGAGTCACCTTGCGCCGGGGCAGGTCCGATCCGGCATACACGACCCATCCCTGAGTGACCCATCCCAGTTTTTTTTCAATGGCATGGGCAACGCCCCCCATGGAGTGGCATTCTTTTTTTTTGTGGGCCAGATACAAACCACGCCACCCTGGAAAAACTGGCCAACCCAGACCGACAATCCAACGCAACCCCCGCAACAACCAGCGCAGCCACCATCGCCCCGGCACATGGAAAGACAATCCCCGTTGTTTTTGGCCATTGTTTTGCTGGGGAAAGAAAAGTCTGGGTTGACGGGTTGGCACGGCGGCGATGGTATGGATTGTCGCAAAACCGGCCCGTTTGAGTTGTTTCACCTTCAGGTCACATCCCCTGAAATTCATGCAGGCGAGTAGACCATCCTCCCCCAGGCAATCATGGAGAAAGACAGGATTCCCCTTCCAGGTTCCCAGGACGATCAAATCATAAGGGGCCGCGATTTGGTGAATATGGGTGAGGGTACGGACGCAGACCGCCATGGCATCGGGCGAAGAAAGGCCGATGTTTTCATTTTCATTGTCCCGCAGCCAATCCACCCGAGTCCAGGTTCGGGCCAATCCCAGGACATCCCCCGCAGTCACCCCCAAAGCCAGGATGCGTCCATCCACAGGAAGATCCAGACAGACTTTCCAGGAGACACCACGTTCATCGACGCCCCCTTCATTCCGGGAAAATACCATAGTGCCGCTCCATTTTCCGGGCCATGGCGCGGAACAAAAGGGTTGTGACTTCATCCCTGGTTTGTTCCATGGATTGACCGCTATCGACCCAGAAAGATCGGGAAAATGTTTGCTGCCAGCGGCGCAGTCGGTCCATTTGCAAGGTGATTTCCTTGAGGGAAAGTTCCGGTTTTCTGGCAAAGATCACCTCAGGCTCGGCCCCAAGGCAGATGACAAGATCGGGTTTGGGAATAAACCCATCGAACAATCGTACAATCCAGGGGGGAAGATTGACGCGGCTGCGCAAAGGATCCATATAGAAATCATAGAAATACCGGTCAAATATACACAAACACGGTTGCCGCACCAATTGGGGAAACACGATAAGCCAATAGCCCAACAAAAAGTCCAGGGCATAATACCCCAGCCTGAGGAGGGAGCCGATTTTTCCTGAACCTGGTGCCTGGTGGGGATTGGTTACGGGACCATCAGGCCCTTTGCCTCCCAAAAGGACGACAATACTGGGCAACAACCCCGGTCGCCAATGGCGTGTTTTGATGGCCCCATGCAGGGCAGATCCCAGTGCCTGTTCGATGGATTCAATCATTGCCGATTTGCCGGAACCATCGGTGCCAAGCATGGCCAGACAATAACCGGGAGGGAAAAAAAGACGCCGGCCACGATGCAACGCATGGTGGATTCGTCGCTTGAAATACTGTCCAGGGCTGATACGCCGGTGTTGTTGTTTATGAAGACGGCGCACATGCCTGGCCACGGATTCGAGGGGTTCCCCCCGGTCCGGTTCCTGTTGGAAAAGACGGGTTAACACCAAGGCTCCCTTGGGACCAAAACATTTTTCCAGAATAACGGAATACCCAGGAATATCTTGGCAAAATTCGCGGGAAGCCAAAACCCGATAGTTTTTGCGGTCACAACCATTATGCAAAAGCTCTTTGATAAATCCGACAATCATGGCGTCGCCCTGGGTGGCGACCGGAATGGTGCGCCACGAAATGGCATGGGCCAGTACCTTCGCGGCATCAAAAAAGGGGAGGCCACGATAGGACAAATCGGAAAAAAAATCGATGGCAACCCCCCACCACGCCCCCTCTTTGCCGGCGAAACGGGCAATGATTCCCGATTGACGGTAGCAGGCAAGCAGTTGGCCCCGATGCCGGGCGGCAACCCTGCGCGTCGTTTGAAACATGGGTTCCAGATCTTCCGGCACGACCAGAAGGTCCAGGTCATGGCCATCGGTCGTTTCCGGCAAGGTTTGATAATCGCGCAGGACGGCGTAGCGATAGTTTAATCGTTGCCATTCGGCAAACAGATCGATGAGAAAGGGTTCTTCGGGAAATCGGCGGGAATGGAGTTTCATGTCAACCCCGTTGGCCACAGGCTCGTTCGAGGATTCGATCAAGCTTTGTACCTCCATGGAGTAAACAATCTTTTTTCCTCTTTGAGGCATTGCGATGCAAACCAATGCCTGCTCTGATCAGCTTGGAGAGACAGATTTTCTCAAGTTTCCTTTTTTTGCCAGGGATTCCAAACGTTTTTTCATTGATTCCGGTCAGGCAAAGCGTCGGAACCTCCCCTTGCCCCCAGAAACAACTATTGCGGGGGTTAAGGGAGGGATTATCCCACAGTGTTGCCGATAGAGATCAGGAAAAATGTTCGCGGGGTAGTGCTTTGCGTCAAGAGGTTAGTATGCGACATCGGGTAAAATCCTCAGGACTCTGGCGATGTCTCGCAATAAAATGGACATCAGCCATAAGTCTGGCTATGACGCTATAAATTTTTTCAGATAACCTAGTGGTTACGATCTTCTGGTATCATTTGAAAATCTCCCTTGGACTGAAGTGAACATTCCGTTATTTCAGGACAGTTTCTTGGGGTATGCGAAGTTAATGGCATTGGGATCATCTCCCCCGGACCCCCGCAATAATTTTTTCCAAACTTTATTTTTCCGAAACGTGAACCAATGGATTGGGAAGTCATGGGTACGAGGAAAATCAATTGCTCATGTGACTGCCCCACCCCGCCAGTTTGGCAGGATCGATTCCCATGATTTTCAGTGCCGATTCCCAACGGGTGTTGATGGGGGTTTCAAACAGAATGTTGCGGTTGAGACCAGAGACCAGCCAGGCGTTTTCTTTGAGTTCCATCTCCAATTGTCCCCCCGCCCATCCCGAATAACCCAGGGCAAAGAGAAACCGTCCCGAAGAGGGTCCTTCAACCAGATGGCGCAAAATATCGGGGCTGGTGCCGAGGAAAAGGTTTTCTTCAACCTTTAAATTGCCGGGCATTTCCAAAAAATCTTCGTAAAGGATAAAACCCCGGTCCATGGCGACCGGCCCGCCCTGATAGACGATGGCCGATTCGTGTCGGCTCCAGTCCAAGCCCAATTGCGCCAGGATTTCCTGCATGGAGGCGGGATGGGCCTGGTTGATGACCAATCCCAACGCCCCCTCCTCGCTGTGAGAACAGACGAAAAGGACTGCCCGCTCAAAATTGGGATCTGTCAGGCTCGGCATGGCGATCAAAAATTTGCCCCCAAGACTTTGACTCGAATCCATTCCCGCACCCCCGGTTTATGAATAGATTTTTTTCAGACTATCATGCAACCGATCATGAATGCCATCAAAACCGCCATTGCTCATGATGATGACATGGTCGCCTTTTTTAAGGTGCCCTGTCAAATATTCCGCGGCTTCGATACCATTGGCGATGACCCTGGCCCTGGCTTCCCCCCCATGATACCCCTGGTTTAACGTATTGGCTACGGTATCCACATCCAACAGCCTGTCAGGAGACAAACCCCGGGCGGCCGGTCGGGTCAACAAAACAAAATCGGCCTGATGTAGCGCAGGTGCCAGTTTTTCCTGGTGTGCCCGGGAACGCATGGTGTTGGAACGAGGTTCCACGACCACCCATACCCGTTTTGACCCCACCTTGCATTTTAGACCGTCGATGGTCGTGGCCATAGCGGTGGGATGGTGGGCAAAATCATCGTAGATATGGATGTCGTTGATGGCGAACCGTTCCTGCAATCGGCGCGCGACCCCCAAAAACTGTTCCAGTCCTTGTTTCACCATCGCCGGTTCCATCCGGTGGTGCAAACAGGTCGCTGCCGCTGCCAAACCATTCAAAACATTGTGCCGCCCCAAGAATTCCCAGTTTACCTGAAACAGTTCTTTCTGGGCGTGAAACAGGCTCCAATGTTGACCATCGGCACTGTTCAGACGGGCCGTATAGGTGACATCATCGCGGTTGATTCCATAGGTCACCACCGGGGCAAAGGCGTGTCCGGCCAGCACCCGTATCTCGGCGTCATCCCAATTGGCTATGATTTGGCCATTGGCCGGAACCAGACGCAACAGCAGGCGAAATTGCACCCGAATGGCTTCAAGGTCGGGATAAATGTCACCATGGTCAAATTCCAGGTTGTGTAATATCAATGTTTTTGGATGGTAGTGTAAAAATTTAGGTCTTTTGTCAAAGAAGGCCGTATCGTATTCATCTCCTTCGATGACGACCCAGGGACTCTGAGGAAATCTGGCCCCAAGTCCAAAATCTTTGGGGATGCCGCCGATGAAAAAACCAGGACGCCACCCCGCTGTGTCCATCAAGCGGGCGATCATGCTGGTGGTGGTGGTTTTTCCATGGGTTCCCGTGACCACGACCGGATGCCGTCCCTCCAACACATTTTCAAACAACCATTGTCCCCCCGAGCGATAGGGGATGCCGCGTTCCAGGGCGGCTTCGAGTTCGGGATTGCCGCGAGAAATGGCGTTGCCGACCAGGATCATATCGGGGGGTGGTTGTAGATTTTCGGCGCGAAATTCTTCCTGGAGAGGGATACCCAAATCTTTCAGGAAATGGCTCATGGGGGGATAGACGCCGTGGTCCGATCCTGTGACCAGCCATCCCCGTTCCTTGGCCAGTGCGGCCAGACCGGCCATGGCGGTTCCACAAATTCCGATGATGTGCAGATGGGGCATGACTTCAGGCCTCCCATATCAATGGCCAGTTGGGGTTGGGTTGGGGTTGTTTGAGCATAAATTGCAAACGGGGCCAGTCGAACAAGGGGCCCGGATCCCATTTGCGACCCGGGGCAATATGCTCATGGCCGACGATCCGATCGGTTTTCACGGTGGGGTAGCGTGTTTGGATCAGGGCGGTCAAACTGGCCAGCGTCGCGTATTGATTTGGTTCAAACGGGGTTTTGGCATCGCCTTCCAATTCAACGCCGATGGAAAAATCGTTGCACCCCTCGCGCCCTTGCCAGACACTGACGCCGGCATGCCACGCCCGTCTCTGGACCGGGACATATTGGGTGACATCGCCTTTGCGATCAATGAGAAAATGGGCAGAGACCTTGAGGGCGGCGATTTCTTGGAAGAAAGGGTGCAGCTGCGGATCCAATCGCCCCATGAACAGGGCGTCGATGTGACGACCGCCAAACTCGCCGGGGGGCAGGCTGATGGCGTGCACCACCAGCAGATCGACGAACACACCTTCCGGTCTGGTGTTGTGATGGGGCGATGGGCAGTACCGAAAAGCTGGGACCGTCAGGGCACGTTCTCCACCGAGACCACTTCCGGGATTCGTTCCTTGAGAACCCGTTCG
Source organism: Magnetococcales bacterium (assembly GCA_015660855.1). Classification (GTDB taxonomy): domain Bacteria; phylum Pseudomonadota; class Magnetococcia; order Magnetococcales; family UBA8363; genus UBA8363. Next base: position 28,658 of record JACSDG010000027.1, on the reverse strand, counting down.
ATTCCCCCCTTGAGGGTCATGGTCGCCCCGGGGCAGGTTCCGCAGGCACCACGCAGACGCACATTGACCACATTGGCCGGGGTGATACCCACCAGTTCCACGTCACCGCCGTCCCTTTGCAAAAAAGGGCGGATTTCCTCAAGGACTTTTTCAACGCGCTCGCGCATGTCACCACCGGGGGTTGTCTTTTATAATTTTGGTCTGAGTTGGTTTTCCGGTTGCCATTGATTCAGAGCGACCGTCCGCAAATGCCCACATCGGCACCCAACCCGAACCACCCTACCAATAATTTTTTCCCGTGTCACCCCTATTTTTACCAATGTCTCGTTTGGTGGTATTTCTCGCTGATCTGACGCGATTGGATCAAAACTTTTCAAATTCATCTTCCCCATGGGAGTCCGATCCCATGGCCAAGTTAACCCCTTTCGCAGATTGATCGGGAGGTGATAATTTTTTGGCCGCCTGTTTGGCCGCCTGGGCAACAACGGGTTGCCTGGGTTTGGCAATGGATCGGGTCGCCAAACTTTTATGACCAAGATTGAAAAAGGCCAGTGTCTGATTCATCTGGCTCGCCTGGGCACTCATTTCTTCCGCAGTCGCCGCCAGTTCTTCGGAAGCACTCACATTCCGCTGCACCACCTGGTCAAGCTGCTGTATGGATTGACCAATATTGGCAATCCCTTCACGTTGCATCCTGCTGCAATTGGCAATGCCCTGGATACGGCTGGCGGTGTCTTGTATGTCGGGCACCAGATTTCCGATGATTGTGCCCGCTTGTTCGGAAACGTCAACGCTGGAAGACGACAGTTGCCCGATTTCCCTGGCGGCGACCTGACTGCGCTCGGCCAATTTTCTCACCTCGGCGGCGACGACCGCGAAACCTTTGCCATGTTCACCGGCCCGTGCCGCCTCGATGGCGGCATTCAAAGCCAGCAGGTTGGTCTGCCGGGCGATTTCTTCAATAATGCTGATCTTCGATGCAATTTCCTTCATGGCCGAAACAGCCTGATTGACCGCCTCGCCGCCGCTGGCGGCGTCACGGGCCGCCTTTTGGGCAATGTTTTGCGTCGTGTCGGCACTGTCGGTGTTCAACTGGCAACTCCCGGTCATTTCTTCCATGGCCGAGGTGGTCATCTGCAAGGAGGCCGCCTGCTCTGTTGACCCCTGGGCAAGAGACTGGGCGGAAGCGGAAATTTCCTCGCTTCCCACAGCAACCTGTGCCGCCCCGGTGGCAATGTCGCTGACGACACGCTGCAGCGTCTCTACCATGTCTTGTATGGCCAGGGAAATCCCTGTCGCCTTCCGGGAAGAGTCAAACTGCATGGACAAATCGCCACCGGCTACTTTGGAGGTCAATTCCGATATGGTTTTCGGTTCGCCACCGACCTGATTCATGATGCTGTACGTGATGCTTATTGCCAAACCCAACGCCACGCCCAAAGCGATGAGCAGTATGACGGTGATCCAGATTTTGGCTTCCGTCCTGGTGGCATCAAAGAATCGATCCGACTCTTCAGCCTCCTTGTTCAAGGATTGCACCAGAAGTTCCATCTCTTCCATCAATTTGGTTCTCTGGCTGTCCACTTTCCCATCCAAATGTTGTAATTTTTCCTCATTCGATCCCTTTGCATGTTCACCCAGGCTGGCAACCGCAGACAAGTATTCCCCGGAAACCATGGTGACATAGTCTCTATACACCCGGGCTGTTTCCGCTGCGCGATCCTTTTCCTCTTTGGTATCCACCAGGGCATTCAAACGTTCCATATCCTTTGCCATCTGCTGGGTGGCCTGCTCCAGGGATCGCCGCGATTCCTCCAGATTGCGGTTGATGGCGGCGTCAGCGGCTATGACATAGATATCGCTGGCGCGATGGGATATTTCCTTTACCTCGATGGCACCCCGAAAGCGTCCAGCCCCGGCATCCTGATACTCGCCCAATTTCGACATGACGCTGAATTGATAAACAGCGGCCGCAAAAAATATTCCGACAACAAGTAGAAAGGATAAAATAATTCTATTTTTCATGGTCATGTCTGAAAGTCTCCTTTTTTTTTGTAGTTCACATGAAACATTTACTTTTTATTTAAGTATATTCCAAACCTACTCCCCACTTAGCATTGACGGCCTTGATCATCGTTTCGGCCATTTCCGCCCTTACGCGACATCTGACAACCGGTGTGGTACGGATGGATGTCGTCGCCTTTTGGCAGGTCCTGCTGGTACGTCAATTTAGACCGGGGAAGATGATGCCCTTTGGACAAAAAGTCAATAGCAAAATTAACACCTGTATGTAACGTAATCATTCAGTCCTCTCCCTGGCACATGATGCTCTCTAATTCACACCAAACATGGAGAGAATTGTGAGCAAACAGCGCAAACAGCACAAACCAGAATTCAAGGCCAAAGTTGCAATTGCTGCGCTACGTGGGGATGAAACCATGTAACAACTATAAACCTGTTAAGATAATCTTCGTTTTTGGTAACGACTGGGTACCCAACGATTTTGGAAAACTTACTCCGAAGGCAGCGTCACACCTTGTCCAAGAAAATATCGTCCAGCGACTGTGCATCTACGAATCGAAGGCTCCATTCCTCCAATGATGACAGGTCAGCTTTGGCAATTCTCTCACGGGTTCGGTCGGGCACGGTGCCGAAACGGCGTTGTAGCTGACGGGTCAGCATTTCTGCCTTGCCTTTCTGCTCGCCTTTCTGCTCGCCAATCTGCTCACCTTCCTGTCGTCCTTCCCATTTACCAGCACCATAGGTGGAGAGTACAAAGCTTGCCTGGTCATGCAGTTCTTCCTGATAGCGTTCGTAGGCCTTGCGCTCTGTCTCTGGTAATTGCAGGACATCAAGCTTTTCTTTGGCTTTCTTTAGGCCACGAGCCGTAAAATCATCACGGATATCGGAATTTTTCAAAAAATAAACCCACTCGTCCAGGGTATCTCGGGCGATATCATCGAAATTTTTCACTTTGATCAAGTAATGCTCTGGGAAAATGGCGGCAACCGAAGGGCGTTGAAACAAAGCTTTCTGTCCCTCGTCCAAGGCCAGTTCTTCCTGGGTGTGCAACCCCCTGAAAGAGGTATTACCTACGTAGACATAATCGCTGCCACGCCCCAGATCAAAATAGAGAATGCTGATGGTGATGACCTTGATTACACTGGCGTAAGGCTTGCCTTCTGTCATGTGTTCGGTGATGGCTTTGGCGGTGCTGAAGAGTAACCGCTGCAAGTAGTCCCATTCTCGCTCATATTGCAGCTCAACGATGATAATTTCATCCCGGGTGTTTTTGATCTTGAGATCGACACGGTTGAATTTGTTGTTGCGAGCTTCCTGATTGCTTTCGCTCTCCAAGATTTCAACGATGCGCACATCCTCGCGAAGAAGTTCGGAGAGGAAACCCTCCAAAATTTCAAAATTGGCCTTGCTACGCAAAAGCCGTTTCAAAGCCCAATCAAAGCTGATAAACCGCCGTTGTTTCATTTCTATTAGTCCTTCGCAAAACCCGATATCAACCTTCAACGAAGAGGGGGGGGGGAGACCGAATGGTTACTCTGTACCACGTTGATTGAAAGGGGCAAGGTCTTTGAAATCTATTCTTCTGTTTTTTCCCGATTTGGCCCCGAGGCCGTTTTTTTTCGGGTTACGGAACGGATCGTTACCCCCTTCACCGCTTTGGTTGCCGACGGTTCTGGTGTGTTTCTGGAAGTGAAACCAATGTGTTCGGGATTGGTAGGTTCTGATGGGATGGCGGTCACTATTGGCCCAACAGGCGAATCTATTGGGTCCAGTCCGGCCCCTTCGGCTATCGGGAAATGATGGGGGGGCAAGGGTTGTTCATGGGCGGCCGGGCTGTTGTCCCCGCCGGTGGGTACCTGGGATTCCGACTCTATTAAACGTATTCCGGAAGTGTCAGGCTCGTATGGGCTTGCACGACCGGAAATCGTGGGATCCCGGTCCGGAATGGCGGTCTCCCGCACCGTAACTGGTGTTGCCATGGGGCGTTTACGGGCTAAGCCTCGTGAAATCACTCCCCTGGGGATACGTTGCCGGCTTTTCCAAAAAACAAACACGCCGCCTGACAAAAGAATCAGCATCGTTAACCACAGGACGACGTTTTTCCCTGGAGGTGATTCCGCCGGGGGGGATGCAACCGTGTCTGTCGACGCACCAACAGAAGGATCGGCCAGTTTTGCTGCCGTTCCACCGACATGTTCACCCAGCCAGACCGGAAAATTGCGCAGGAGGATATGGTCGTCTGCAACAACTTTGATCAAAATGGTGAAAAAAGGGATCGTCATGCGCTGGTCGCTCTCCACCAGCAGTACGTCCTTGCCATTCTCTCGCTTGGCGACTACGGCTAGGGCTGGCCCCCCCTGGTGGGTATAATCGGTGGGAACCCCCCACAAGGCCTCCATATTTTTCAAAGGTTTGTCTGACGCAGCCTGCAAAGGAATTTCGACATGTAGCGGATCCCCCATGCTACTGGCCACCTGAATCGGCCCGAAACTAATTTCTTCGGCTGCGGCAGAACCATTCCACAACCATCCCAGCAACATCAGCAGTGCTATTTGCACAGTCACAACGTCACCTTTCCCTCTTTCAAGTTCAAGATTCCTCTTCGGTGATCAATTCAAGTTCGGGTATCTCATCGCTGTCCTCAACGACCCGTTTTTTCGGACTGTCGGAGGCTTTGTTCTGACCAGGGGTCACTCTCTCCGCAGACCTTTTGGGCATTTTCGCTGGCGTTTCTTCAAGGTCGAAGGTGATGGTCTCCAGATCCGCCTTGCTTTCGACCGGGGCTGGTGGTCTGCTCGTCACTTTGGCAATGGACAAAGGTTCAAACGTCACAGTCTCCAGACCCAGAGAGGAACTTTCTTTCGTTAGGGTTTTGGTTTCCGTTTTCTCCGGGATGGGTTGTGCCACCACGTCCAGTCCTGAATCGATCGGCCCCTGGTCGTCAATGGCGGAATCCAAACGGCCAAGCCTCGGTTTATCCAAATTCGTTCCATCCAACTGGGACGAGGTTTCTCTACCCTGCACATCAAAATTCAACGGCCCGGATGCTTCTTCCTCTTCAAGCCCCAGGTCCAATATTCCCGAAGATCTTCGTTCGTCGCCCATGTTAAAATTATGGGATGGACCGTCTTTTTCCCCCCCCATGGAGGCTGTTTCTGGTGGCGTATTCTTGCCACCTCCCAGGTTGAAAATAGTGTTCGTATCCTCTTCGCTTCCACCCAGGTCCAAAATACCCGATCCCGAAGCATCGTCCGTCAGGGACGCTGCGGTCGTTGCTAACGCCTCGGTCTTAAAAACATTCATCCTGTCGTTTTCGCTGCGGGCAGGTGCTGCGGTTGCAACCTTTTCGGCAGGGGGGGAACCCGAAATGATGCCGGGTGCGTTTGACGTACCGGGAACCGGCGTCATTGGTAAAACAGGCTCCGAGGAAAGACTGGGATGCTGCGACCACGCCTTGCGACGCCCGCGCCGGCTCATCCATGCTAACAATCCAATCACCAGAGCCACAACCCCCACCCCGGTTGCCACCAAATCCCAGGGAGGACCGCTTTCAATATTAGGAATCTGCTTCTTTTGCTCTTGCTCCATTTTTTTTAAACGCATCTCCAGCGCGGACAACTGTGACTGAAGTTTGGATCGCGCCGCTTCGCCCTGACCGATCTGATCCGTAAGGTCGGCCATTTCTTTTTTCAGATTTTCAACATCGGCCATCCCTGTGTTCCACCCACTGGCCTTCAATTCCAAAGCAGGTTCGGAATCTTTTCTTGTTTCATCATGAGGTTTTGCAGCATCTTCTTTGCCGTCAGGAAGGACAACCTTTTCTTTGTTTATCTTTTCATCAGTTTTGGGTTTTGTATCCGGCTCTTCAAGTTTTCCAACATGCGGAGCCATTGCCAAGTTGTCATCTTTTTCTGAGGGTGACACCGTCAAACGCATGTCAACGACATCCCTCGGTTCCTCCTGAGGTTTGGTCTGGGCTTTTCCTGGTTTGTCCGCTGCCGGTTTTCGGGAAGGATCGGGATCGGTGGAAGTTTTGGTAACCGCCCCCAACCTCCCCCCTTTGCCGCCACCCCTGTTGATCCAGTCCTGACGTTGGGCTACCTCCAAGGCTTTTGCATCCTCTGAACTCAGGGTTTTGATACGTTCCATGGAGGGAACCTTGAGCACCACCCCCACCGGCAGCCCGTTCATATTGCCGTTGACAAAGACCGTCTTGTTGAGTTCATGGAACGCCGCCAGTACCTGGTGTCGGGTGAACGGGGGAGTGACAAATCTGTCAACGATCCCAAAAAGGGTCTCACCCGGGCGTACCGGACCGTATTCCTCTGGCCGTTGTTCGCCAAGATTGGCAATGGCGACTGTCGCAGGAGTCAAAGCCGGAGCCACGGGCTGGAAATCTTTTGAAAGGGTGGTGGGGCGGACTTCAAGGAATACGGGGTAGTTGCGAAAATGGTCTCCCTGGCCGGTGGATAATTTCAGGAGAAAATTGAAAAACGGGGTGTTGACAGGCCCTTTGGAACGCAACAGCAACCGACGCTGGCTGCCTTGTCCTTCCATTTTCAGGAGAAGTCGGGAGGTCAACTCCTGATAATCCAGGTCGAGATGTTTATAGTCCTGGGGGAGGGCCTTACTGGCCTCAAGGGTGAGGCTCACATCTTTTTCCGACAGATCAATGGCTACCGTGCCGCTGAAAGGTTCTCCCAAATGGCTGTGGACATCCATGGCCCCCAGAGTCAAGCTCCAGGCGGGCGGCGCCGACAGCAAAAGCAGAACGGTAAGGAACAACCCTGCCGGCCATCTGGGAAACCTTTCCCGTTGAGCACTGCAAAACATGATTGGTTCCCCATTCCGTGATGCCATGCCCCCGCCAACACAGTCCCTGAATCGTGTCGCCCCTTGGCAAGGAGATACGGACCGGGTCATAGATATTGGCGGATTAACACTTCGGCAATTTGAACGGCGTTCAAGGCCGCTCCCTTGCGCAGATTGTCCGAAACTACCCACATTTGCAAGCCATTATCGCAGCTTATATCTTCGCGGATACGGGAAACAAAGGTGATATCTTTTCCCGAGGCGTGTCGAGGGGTGGCGTAAGTCAAGGTGGACGGGTCGTCCATGACCTCAATGCCAGGGGCCGCAGACAACAGTTGGCGCGCCTCGGTGGCCGAAAGTTTTCTTTCCGTCTCCACCGAGATGGCCTCGGAGTGCCCATTGAAAACCGGTACCCTTACTGTGGTCGGGGCGACCCGGATGGAAGGGTCGAGAATTTTTTTGGTCTCGTTGACCATCTTCATTTCTTCCTTGGTGTAGCCGTTTTCTAAAAACTGGTCGATATGGGGCAATACGTTGAAAGCAATCTCCTTGGAAAATTTTTTCGGGGGTACGGTCTTGCCGGGGATGAAGGTGCAGCGTGTCTGTTCAAACAATTCATCCATGGCCTCTTTCCCCGCACCGGAAACTGCCTGGTAGGTTGCGACCACGACCCGTTTGATGGTGGCCGCATCGTGAATAGGCTTCAGGGCCACCACCATTTGAATGGTGGAACAGTTGGGATTGGCAATGATTCCCTTTTTGCGATAGCCGGCGATGGCAGCGGGATTGACTTCGGGGACCACCAGTGGCACCTCCGGGTCCATGCGAAAAAAGGAGGTGTTATCCACCACGACGCAACCTGCCTGGGCGGCAATGGGGGCATAGCGTGAGGAAACCGAAGCCCCCGGAGAAAACAGTCCGATATGGACTCCCTTGAAATCAAACTTGGACAGGTCTTTGACGACCAGTTCCCTGTCCTGGAAACTCATGGTCGTGCCGGCACTGCGTTCCGATGCCAGGAGGTGCAGCTCATGAATGGGAAAATCACGCTCCTGAAGAATTTTAAGAATTTCCCGACCGACGTTGCCGGTGGCCCCGGCAATGGCTACGTTGAACTTTTTCATTCATCTTCTCCAAACCAGAACATGATGCCCTTCGGGCAAAGAACCAAAACCTTGGGGCACTGCCCCAAATCCCGATACCCGGTTATTTTTCCGTTTGCAGTGCCTGCATGACCGCATCACCCATGGTCCCGGTCCCCACCTGGTGGGCACCGGGCTGCATGATGTCGGCGGTACGCAACCCCTGGTCCAACACCTGGTTGACCGCTTTCTCTATGAGATCGGCCTCCACGGGGCGGGCGAGGGAGTAACGCAACATCATGGCCACCGACAGCACGGTAGCCAACGGATTGGCAATCCCTTTGCCGGCAATGTCGGGGGCCGAACCGTGGATGGGTTCGTAGAGGGCGTTGTGGTCTCCCAGGGAGGCGGAGGGGAGCATGCCGATGGATCCCGTCAGCATGCTGGCCTCATCGGACAGAATGTCGCCAAACATGTTGGTGGTGACGATGCAGTCGAATTGCCGGGGGTTGCGGAGCAGTTGCATGGCGGCATTATCCACATACATGTGGCTCAAAGTGACATCGGGATAGTCACGGCGACCCAGTTCGCTCACCACCTCGCGCCATAGACCGGTGGATTCCAAAACGTTGGCTTTGTCTACGGAACACACCTTGCGGTTACGTTTGCGGGCGATTTCAAAGGCGCGACGGGCGATCCGTTCAATCTCATCGCTGGTGTAGGACAGGGTGTTGAAGCCACGGCGGCGACCGTCGGGCAAAGTTTCCACTCCCCTGGGTTCACCAAAATAAATCCCGGAAGACAATTCGCGCACCACCATGATGTCGATCCCCTGGACCACTTCCCGTTTCAGGGGCGAGGCATCGATCAACGGGGAAAATACCTGGGCCGGACGCAGATTGCAGTAAAGGTCCAGGGCCTTGCGGATCCCCAGAAGCCCCCGTTCCGGGCGCAGGGAAAAATCAAGTTTGTCCCATTGCGGTCCCCCCACCGCCCCCAAAAGGACGGCATCTGCTTTTTTGGCCCGCGCCACGGTTTCCTCGGGGAGAGGTACGCCAGTGGCATCGTAGGCACTGCCGCCGATCAATCCTTCCTCGATGGTCAACGAAATACCAGGGCGCGACCCAACCCACCCCAAAACTTTTACGGCTTCTGCCACAATCTCACGGCCAATGCCGTCACCCGGCAAAACCAATATGTTTTTGCTTGTCATGTTTTTACACCCTCACCAGGTCGTGTTTGCACGTTTCCCACGACCGTTGTTCATACCAGCCTGAGCCGATCACCATCGTCGGGAATAAAAACCCAAGGTCTGCTCTGTCGCTGCTTGACCTCAAATTTTTTGATTTCGTCCTCATGTTCCAGGGTCAGACCGATATCATCCAGTCCGTTCAGCAGGCAGTGTTTTTGGAATGGCCCGATCGTAAAGTCCAACCTTCGGCCTTTGGGGGTGATGACCACCGAAGATTCAAGATCTACCGTCAGCCGATACCCGGGCGTCGCCACCGTCTCCTGGAACAGCTCTTCCACTGTCTGGCCGTCCAGGATGACCGGGAGGATGCCATTCTTGAAGCAATTGTTAAAGAAAATATCTGCGAAACTTGGTGCGATGATGACCCGGAAGCCAAAGTCCAGCAACGCCCAAGGGGCATGTTCACGAGAGGAACCGCAGCCAAAGTTGTCCCGGGCCAGGAGAATTCCCGCCCCCTGATAGCGTGCCTGGTTGAGGATGAAATCGGGATTGACCGGGCGTCCCTGGCAGGATTTACCAGGTTCACCCCGGTCCATATAACGCCATTCGTCAAACAGGTTGGGACCAAAGCCGGCACGCTGGATCGACTTTAAAAATTGTTTGGGTATGATGGCATCGGTATCGACATTGGCCCGGTCCATCGGTGCGACAAGGGCATTCACTACCCTGAAAGGTTCCATGATCCTGCTCTCCTTGAAAAATCAGATATTTATTGCCGTCATCTTTGCGGTCAACCCATGCGGGAATCGCAATACCCCCCTTTGCCACGAGCTTTGACGACCATGCGGAACATGCGGTCAAAGTCACCCTCCACCGATCGGGTTACCGCTGCCGTGGATAAAATTCTATCCATGGCACGGACCATTTTTGGGGTGGCTTCGGCGTTGAAGCAGAGGACTGCCTTTTGCAGGGCGCGCATGCGCATGAACAAAGGTGCCATGGCGGCGTCCACCAGGGTGAAGCCCTCTCCCATGAGGAAAGGACCGGATTCATGGGCGAGTTTTTCAAACCAGTAAAGTTTTCCGGTCAAATCGCCCAGTGCCCGTTGCCAGGCGGTCTCATCGGTTGCCACGATAACCTCGCCGAAGGCGCGCTGGCAGGTTCCGGCCCATTCCACCAGGGCGCGTTCCATCCCTTTTTGCAGCGGATCGCGTGATAACAGGCGGCCATCGGCGAGATCGTTGGCAAATTCAGCGATGGCCACCGAGTCAAAAATGGTGTGCGATCCATCGACTCTCAGCACCGGGACTTGCCCCATGGGTGAGATTTCCAACAGCCAACCGGGGCGATCACTGGGATTGATGACCGTTTTGCGGCAGGAAATCTCCAGATAATCCAGCACGATCACCACCCGTTGCGCAAAAGGGCAGGCTTTAAACAAAACCAGTTCCAAATCCATTAGGCATGCTCCTTAGGTTGGTGGTTTTCCGTTTGGTGAGGTTTTACATCCCCCGGACATCGACAAAATGGCCATGAATGGCCGCTGCTGCCGCCATGGCAGGGCTGACCAAGTGGGTTCGGCTCCCGGCCCCCTGACGCCCTTCAAAGTTGCGGTTGGAGGTGGAAGCGCACCGTTCGCCTGACAGGAGGACATCGTTGTTCATCGCCAGGCACATGGAGCAACCCGGCTCGCGCCATTCAAAACCGGCGTCGATGAAAATGCGGTCCAATCCTTCCTCTTCGGCCTGGCGTTTGACCAGGCCTGTGCCGGGGACGACGAGGGCCAGTTTGATGTTGTTGGCGATTCGGCGTCCCTTGATGACCATCGCCGCCGCTCGGAGGTCTTCGATGCGCCCGTTGGTGCACGAGCCGATGAAAATTTTATCAAGAAGAACTTCCGTAATGGGCACGCCGGGTTTCAATCCCATGTAGTTCAGGGCCTTTTCCATGGAACCTCGACGCACCGAATCGGTTTCGCTGGCTGGGTCGGGTACTTTTCCTGAAACAGGGACCACCATTTCCGGCGATGTTCCCCAGGAGACCTGGGGTTCGATGTGACCGGCATCCAGTTTGACTTCGCGATCAAACCGGGCACCGGGGTCGGAGACGTAGTGACGCCAATGAATGACCGCATCGATCCAATCTTTCCCCTTGGGCACGAAGGGGCGACCGGCCAGATAGTCGATGGTGTGGTCATCCACTGCCACCATGCCGGCGCGGGCACCTGCTTCGATGGCCATGTTGCACAGGGTCATGCGACCTTCCATGGAGAGAGTTTTTACCGCCTCGCCAGCGAATTCCACCGCATGGCCGGTGCCACCGGCGGTGCCGATCTGGCCGATGAGATGGAGGACCATATCCTTGGCGGTGACTCCGGTACCCAGGGCATTGGTCAGGGTGATGCGCATGGTTTTTGGACGCTTTTGCGTCAGGGTTTGTGTCGCAAGCACATGTTCTACTTCGGAGGTGCCGATGCCAAACGCCAGTGCCCCGAAAGCACCATGGGTGGCGGTATGGGAGTCGCCACAGACGACCGTGAGGCCGGGGAGGATCAATCCTTGTTCCGGGGCCATGACGTGGACGACACCCTGGCGGGGATCGCCCATGCCAAAGATGCGAATGCCGAACTCACGGCAATTGTTTTCCAACGTTTCCACCTGGAGGCGTGACACGGGATCCAAGATGCCACGGGACAGATTCTTGGTGGGGACGTTGTGGTCGGGAACGGCGAAGGTGGCATTGGGCCGCCGCACTTGGCGTTGATTAAGCCTAAGACCTTCAAAGGCTTGCGGCGAGGTGACTTCGTGCACCAGGTGCCGGTCGATGTAGATCAGGGCGGTGCCATCCGCATCCTGGCGTATTTGGTGTTCGTCCCATATTTTTTCAAAAAGTGTCCTGGCACCCATGTTTTTTTCTCGCTTTTAAATTCGCTCGCCGGGTTTGTGATTTTTCTGGATCCTGTCTGACCCCACGCATCCGTCAAAAAGATGAATTTTGCCACGATCCAGAAATTTTCTCCACCCTTGCCGGGCATTTTCCGGTATTCGACGGCGTTTTTTTTCATTTTTGGCCCAAAAGCTGGCCTGTTTTAGATGTGGTTGGGGGCGATTTTCAGGCCGACGCCGTCCCAATGGTCTTTTCCGGTCCAAGTTTCAGGAGATCTGGCAGATCCCCCATGTGATCAAGCCAGAAATCGGGGTTGGCCTTGGCCAAACGTTCACGGTCATGGCAGCCGAAGGTGACCGCGCAGGTGGTTACCCCGGCATGGCGGCCCATGCGCATGTCAAAATCGGTGTCCCCTACCATCATGGCGCGTGCGGCTGTCAGTCCGCTGTCTGCCAGGATCCGGGTCACCATGGCGGGGTGGGGTTTGCTGGGGGCGGTATCGGCGGTTTGATGAAAGGTGAAAAAATGTCCCAGATGGTGGGCCTGGAGTGATCTTTCCAGGCCTGCCATGGATCTCCCCGTGGCCACGGCCAATACCAGACCGGCGGCGTGTAATCGTTGCAAGGTTGCCCTTACTCCGGGATACAGGGGCGGCTCGACCATACCTTCATTGGCCAGTTTGCGAAATTGTTCCTTGTAGGCCTGTGTCAGTGCCTGCCAGGTTTTTTCTCCCGCCTTGGGCAGCAGTTGGGCAAAGGCGGTCTCCAGTGACAAGCCGACAATACCGGCGACCTCGGCAGGGCTGAACTGCTGGTCGAGTCCCTGTGCCGACATGGCCAGGTTCACACCACGCCAGATTCCATCCAGACTGTCCATCAGGGTGCCGTCGCAATCAAAAATAATCAGGTCATAAGGACATGCGTCCATCTGTGGATCCATGTCATTGGTCCCCTTGTCGCAGTCTTTCCAAAACTTTTGTCAAGGAAGGGTCCAACGGGCAGGTGACCTCGACCGACGCGCCGGTTTTGGGATGGGGGAAGGTTAAATGTCGGGCGTGCAGAAACATGCGTTTGAGTCCCAGAGATTTCATGGTGCGATTGAAGGCGCGATCCCCATACTTGCCGTCACCCGCCAGGGGAAAGCCCGCAGCCTGAAGATGGGCGCGTACCTGGTGGGTGCGTCCTGTTTCCAGGGTGACCGCGAGTAAGGCAACTCTGCCAAAGCTTTCGCTGACCCGGTATCGGGTCAAGGCATTCTGGCCCGAGTCGTCGGTGACGACCATGCGTTCACCCGATTTGACTACCCCCTTGGCCAGAGATGCGACGATGATCCCTTCGGGCGGGTTGGGAGTCCCCCGCACCAGGGCTAAGTAGGATTTTTCCACCATGCCATCGCGGAAAGAAGCGGTCAACAGGCTTGCCGCCTTGCGATCGGTCGCAAGCAACAGGCATCCTGAGGTGTCACGATCCAGACGGTGACATAATTCGGGTCGATGGGGCGATTCTTTCCAAAGGTGACGTAGACCGTCGATCAACCCGACCGCCTGCCCGGTCCCGCCGTGGACCGGCCAACCCGGCGGTTTGTTGATGACCAGGAAACCTTCCCCTTCCAACAACACACACCCGTCGAGGGCTTTGAGCATGGCCTGGGGTGGGACCGGGGGGACTCCTGGCTGAGGTTGGGTCGGGGGACGAACCGGAGGAATGCGTACCATCCCCCCAACCTGTAAACGTTGATCGCCCTTGACGCGGCAACCGTCCAGACGCACCTGTCCGGTCCGCAACAATTTTTGGATCAACCCCGCCGGCAGACCGGGAAGCTGCTGTTTTAAAAATCGATCCAGACGCATTCCTGCATCGGTATCACGCACCAAAACCAGGGAAACACCGGTTTTTTCACTGGTGGGTATCACCGCATTTGCTTTCATGACAAACCCTTTCTATAATGACCTGCATGAATGATTATCTCAAATGTTCGGACGCACTGTTGGTTATCCCGCCTGCATACCCTATTTTTTTCTTTATTCCAAGCACTTTACATATTAGAACCTTGCCGCTTCGCCCGCCAGCGGATTACCGCAATCGGCCCGTGGCCGGACGGCACTTCGAACACAAAGGAACCATAACGAATGACCAGACGCATGCTGGTGGACGCCACCCACCCTGAGGAAATCCGTGTTGCCATCATACAGGACAACCGGCTCGTGGATCTTGACATTGAAACCGCCAACAAGGAACAGATTAAGGGTAACATCTATCTGGGTCGGGTTTCGCGGGTGGAACCTTCGCTTCAAGCGGCTTTCGTCGATTTTCATGATGGACGCCAGGGTTTTCTTTCGGTCAACGACATCCACCCCAAATATTTTACCCCCGGGGGCCTGATCGCCAAGGAAGTCCCGGTGGTGGAGTTTACCGAAGAATCCTTCGATGACGAAGGGGAAGGGGAGGTAGAGGTAGAGTCAGAGGTTGATGTCACCGAAGTCCCTCCCGAAATTCAAGATTCCTCCCTGATCGATGCTGAAAACGGACCTCCCGTCGCCGAAGCTGGTGAAGGGGAAACTACCGTCGAGCGCGATGTTTCTCCCCCGGAGGATGGGGATGGGGAAGAGGAAGAAGACCGGCCCCCTGTGGAAGAAATCCGTCGCCAACACCGGCGTCGTCCCCCCCCCATCCAAAAATTTTTGCAACGCGGTCAAACCGTGTTGGTGCAGGTGGTCAAGGAATCCCGAGGCAACAAAGGGGCCACTCTCACCACCAATCTGTCGTTGGCGGGTCGTTATACTGTACTTTTACCCGAGAATCCCGGAGGCGGTGGCATCTCCCGCAAAATTACCGATGTTGCCGAACGTAAAAATTTAAAAGCCATCCTGAGCAGCCTTGCCATTCCCATCGAGATGAGTCTGATCATCCGTACTGCCGGAATGGAGCGCAACAAGCGTGAATTCAGCCGTGACATCAGCTATCTCACCCGTTTGTGGAAAATGATTCTGGAAGGAGCCAAGACCAGGAAGCCTCCCTGTCTGATTCACGAGGAAGGGGATCTGATCATCCGCACCATTCGCGATCTTTATACCACCGACATGGAGGAAATTCTTATCGAAGGGCAGGAGGGTTATCGTTTGGGCAAGGATTTCATGCGCCTGTTGATGCCCAGATATGTCAAGGTGGTTCAACCCTATCGGGAGAGCATCCCCCTCTTTGCCCGTTACCAGGTGGAAAGTCAGATTGAGACCATGCACGAACGGCACCGAGGCTTTGGTGACCATCGACATCAATTCTGGCCGATCCACGCGTGAAAAGGATGTGGAATCCACCGCCTTCAAGACCAACCTTCAGGCGGTTGATGAGATTGCCCGGCAGTTGCGTTTGCGCGACCTGGGGGGGTTGGTGGTGATTGATTTTATCGACATGGAGGATCGCAAGCACGTCGGGGAGGTGGAAAAGCGGGTCAAGGATGCCTTCAAGAGCGATCGCGCCAAAGTGCAGATTGGGCGCATTTCCCAGTTTGGCCTTTTGGAATTGTCACGTCAACGCCTGCGGCCCACCTTCAACGAGACCAACCGCATCGAATGTCCCCGTTGCAAGGGGTTGGGCACCATCCGGTCGGTTGAATCCGCCGCCGTCTATACGTTTCGTTGCATCGAGGAAGATGTTGCCCAGGGGAAATATGGCGTTTTCAACTACCAGGTTTCTCCAGAGGTGGCCAATTATCTTTTCAACCATAAGCGTGCCTCCCTGGTGCGGTTGGAAGAGACCAACCAGGTGACGCTCGGCATCCACGCCGACATGCGTCTGCAACCTCCCGAATTCAATACCAACCATATGGAAAGATCCAAAAAAGACAAAGTTCGGGACGAAAAGGTCAAGGTTGTCAGTCCACCGGAGGAAGTGGAGTCGGTTGAGGTTAAGGTTGAGCCTGCCAAAGTTAGCGAAAATCGGGAGTCTGTCACTTCCGAGTCCAGCGAAGCGGGGAAGAAGAAACGTCGGCGCAGGCGGCGGCGCAAGAAAATTCCTGGATCCCCCGAGGCTTTGGCGACGCCGACAACCGAGGCCAGCCAGGGTGGTTCGGAGACGGTCAATGGTGGTCAGAACGAAGTACCACCAACGCCACAGCAGGATATGCGCCATGTGGAAGCTTTGGCCATGCGTTTTCCCGGTCTCTACACCCTGCATGATGTCAATAGCAAACCGACCGGGGAATCGAGTTCTCTGTCTGCCGATGATGACGATGAAGATGATGACCAGGATCAGGAACTTGGGCCGCACGCCCATGATCCCGGTTTGGGGCAGTCCAACAAGGGAGATGTCGCTGCCAAGCGCAAGCGGCCGCGTCGTGGTGGTCGGGGCAGGGGGCGCAGAAAACCGGGTTTCGTTGCCGGAGCCAGGGAAGAGGGGGATGTGGGAAATAATATTGGAAATTCTGATCCGTTGCCATCTCGGGGGGCTGTTTCCCAGGAAACGGAAAATCAGGAGTTCCAGGACCAGCATGTGTTTTTGAACGACAGTCCGATCTCTTCCGATGCCAACGATTCTCATTGATGTATCGGAAAAATCAAGGTTTGGCGAAAATTTCTGCGGGGGTTGCGGGGGGATCATCCCCCCCGTACTGCGGTTTAGAGGCGGCAGCCCACCAAGGTTTTTCTTTTGACTTTGACTTTGATTTTACTGCCCCCCAAGGGGGGGCTAGGGGCGCAGCCCCAGGGTTTTGATTTTGTTTTTTTGCCCTAAGGGCCTCATGTCCAAATGCCTTCCACCTCTATGCCGTGTTCCGCCAGCCAGATTTTCCGTCGCTCGAAGTCGGGCATGGCGCGTTCAACGCGCAGCCAGAACTCCGGGGTGTGATGGGGTTGGTGCAGGTGTGCGAGTTCATGTACCACCACATATTCGGCAATGTGCGCTGGCAGCAGGATGGTTTTCCAGTGGAAATAGAGCCAGTCGCCCTTCCCGCAGGATCCCCAGCGATAGCCCAGATCCTGCACTTTTATCCCCGCAGGCTTGACTTCCATGCGCGTCAGGTACTCCTGGGCTTTGCCCCACAGCCATCCCTTGGCATGGTTGCTGTACCACTGGATTAGATGGTTGCGCCCATCCTCAACCAAATCTCGGCGCAACAGGAAGCGGCCATGCAGCAGTTTAACCGGCACACACTGCCCGTCCACCAGTCGCAACCGATAGCTGCGTCCAAGATAGAAAAAACCCTCGCCATCCACATATTCTTTGGTGGGCACACACCGCCGCAACTGTTTTTTCTCGGCCAGTTTGGTATAGATCCAAAACCGTTTTTCCAGGACAAAGGCTTCCAGCCTAGCCGCATCCACATCTGGTGGGCTGCTCAACACCAGTTTACCATCGCGTTCCACCGTAATCTGTAGCGTCCGGCGGCGCAGGCTGCGCCGGAGGGTGAATTGCAGATCATCCACAGTCAGGCTGTTACCCACCACAGCGGGTGGCGTGTCGCACGACCGTACCGGTTCCGGTATCATTCATACACCTGTATCAGCTTGTCATGATTGGCGCGGGCCTGTTCCATCAACCGGTCGGCCAGCACCCCCGCCAAGTCGGTATCGACCAGAGGCGGACGCAGACGCATCAGATGGTCGAACAGATAACCATTCAGTTCCTCCTGCGCAGCTCGCCGGTGCGGTTGCCAGATGTCCCGGTTGTTTTGCAGCTCCTGCACCAACCCATCTACCAGTTCGACCGCCACATCTTTTATGCGAAACAGTGCGTCCGGGGCGGGTATTTGCTCTCCATACACCACATCCAGCACGGTGCGCAGGAAGGGCGCATAGTGTTCAGGCAGATTCTCCGGTGTGGTGTCGTCGCGGGTGGTCTCCACGCGCAGTTCGTCGATCATCTTTTGCAGTTGCGCAATCAGCGCGTCCCACTCCTTGCCCAGGTTTTGCAGGATCTTGTCCAGATGTTCCGACAGCTTGCGAAACCGCACCGGGTCTTCATCCAGATGCTTGCGAATGTGGGAGCGGATTGCGTGTTCCATCTCGGAAGCCTTGGCCCGGTCGTTGGCGGCACTGGCCAAGTGGGTATCAAACTCGGCATCGGTGAGTTGGATCGGCGGAATTTTCGGATCGATACCCAGCGAGATCAGATGATCATCGATCAGTTTGCGCACTTTGGCACCCACATCCTTGCCCAGAACCGGCGTGTCTTTGTAGCGATTGCGGGCGCGGTCGTAGATGAAGGCCAGTCGCTTGGCATCGCGGGCAAAGGGCAATCCCTCAGGCCGGGGCAGGACCGTGTCCATGGAGGCCAGAAACTCCCTAAGCTTGACCGAAAACTCGGCACGCAGCTTTTCACTGCCCAGGGCCTCAATGCAGGCTTCCGCGTCATCCAGGGAGTCGATCCCCTGTTGCCGGAACAGATCCACCACCCGCAGATGCCGGGCACGCAGTACCGGTATTTCATCTTTCAGACTGGCGAGCGTGCCCTCCAAATCTTCCTCGGCATAGGCAACCAGGGCATCCCGCAGATGCCGGGCCACCCCATAATAATCCACCACGATACCACACCGCTTACCAAAGCCGGTACGGTTGACGCGGGCAATGGCCTGCAACAATTCGGCTTCGCGGATTGGGCGGTCCAGATACATCACCCCCTCAATGGGGGCATCGAAGCCGGTTAGCAGCATCGACTTGACCACCAAAAATGCCAACGGGTCAGCCTTGTCCGGTTTGTCGTGCGACAGCGGCTTTTTGAAGCGTTTGATCAACTGCTCCTGGGCTGTGCCTTCGGTCCATGGTTTCCATGCCGAATCGTCGTTGTTGCTGCCAGAGATGATGGGCGCAAACTCGATTTTGGCGAGGGTGTCGCGGTAACGCCAGGCCTGCACCACGGCCTGTACCCTGGGCGGGCGTTGGCATAAGGCCTCGTCGTCCATTATCTTGTCTAGGGCGGGCAGGGCCGCAGCTTCCGCCAGCAATTCGTCGCGGGCCTGCTTCAAGGCCGCAAAATAGCGAAGTGCTGCCAGTCGGCTGTAGGCCACCACCTGGGCCTTGTAGCCGTTGGGCAGAATGTTGGTCACATAATGACGGAGGATGTCGCGTGCCTTTTCGGCGATGAGTGCCGGGGCATCAAAGATGTGGCCTCTGGTGGCATACTTTCGCTTGATCGCTTCCAACTCGGCGGGCGTGTGCTGGCGGAACAGATCCTCGAACAATTCGTCCAGGCTGGCACCGTCCTTGATTGCGCCCTGCGCGGTGCGGCCTTCGTAGAGCACCGGCACCGTTGCCCCATCGGCTTCGGATTCCTTGAGGGTGTAGCGGTCGATGAACGCGCCAAAGATGGCATGGGTGCGTTTTTTTTCGCCCATAATGATCGGGGTGCCTGTGAAGCCGATGCGGGCGCAGTTGGGCAAACCCGCCAGCAGGCTGGCGTGGAGATCACCCGCCTGGGTACGATGGGCCTCGTCCACCAGTACCAGAATGCTGTCGTCTTCGTTCAAAATCTCAAATTGTTCTTTGGCCTTGTGCTTTTTCTTGGCTTTGGTTTTATTGGCAAGAACCGAAGCGGCTTCTCCCGTCGGCGGTGTCTCGTCTGCGGTATCGTTGTCCCGGTATTTCTGGATGGTGGCAAAGATCAGCCCCGGACCTTTGCGCCGCGCCAGGGCCTGGATGCCTGTGGTGCTGTCGGCCACTTCGACCGTTTCGCCGGTCAGGGTGGCGGTTCCCGACAATTGGCGTTGCAGATCTTTGCGGTCGGTGATGACCATCACCTTGAAGCGGCGCAACTGGGCATCCCTGCGCATTTTGCGCACCAGAAACACCATCGTCAGCGACTTACCCGACCCCTGGGTATGCCAGATAATGCCGCCGCGCTGGTCATACTCGCCGTGTTGCAAACGGGTTTGACCGCTCTTGAGCCGGGCAATTGCCCGGTTGACCGCCCGGTATTGCTGGTAGCGGCAGACCATCTTGATGGTTTGTCCGTCGCTTTGCGTGAACAGCATGAAGTTGCGAACCACATCCAGCAGGTGGGTGGGGGCGAGCAGGCCAGCGATCAGTCGCTCCTGTTCGGAGAGTGTGGGGCGGTCCAGGCTGGTGGCCACCTCCAACTCGCTGCCCGAGCCGTTCGGGTCCACCACTGTTTTCCACTGGGCGAAATGCTCGAAAAGGGCACCCACACACCCCACCCTGGCCGCGTCAAGGCTGGTGGCTACCAGCAGTTGGTTGGTGGCAAATAGGGCTTCACTGCCTTCGTTCTCCTTCACCTCGAAGGCAGCGCGGCGTTGGTTGCTGTAGCGGCGCAATTGGTCTACGGCTGCCGCCAGAGGTTCCGGGATGGAGGGGCTTTTGCACTCGACCACCACCAGCGGCAAGCCATTCACCAGCAGCACCAAATCGGGGACAATGAACGCCTTGGCACTGTTGAAACCGGGCAGGCAATCCACCCGGTATTGGTTGACGACCGTGAATTGGTTGTTGCTGGCATTCTCCCAATCGATATAGCAAATGGTCCGGCCCCGCCCGCCGTCCCAACCCGGCAAACCCTCCACCGTCAGCCCCTTGATCAACAGTTCTGTGGCCCTGGCATTGGCCTCCATCAGTTTGTGGGTGCCCAATCGGGTGATGGCCGCCACCGCTTCAGAGATGCGGGCATCGTCCAGCCAGGGCAGACCGTCCGGCCCGGGGTTGAGGGTACGCAGTTGCCCACGCAGTACATTTTCCTGAATCACCTCGGTAAAACTGCTGCGGTGGGTGACGGGCGGATCGTCCAGGCTGCCTTCGATAGGCTGCCAGCCCAGTTTTTGTAACTGGGCGATAAAGGGTTTTTCCACCTCGTCGAGTTCCCAACCCATCAGCCTTCTCCCTTAAGTCTCGTCGGCATCGTCCGGCAGACCGGCCAACTCCCGTTCAATTTGCTCGATGCTCGGCAGGCTGGTTTGCAATTCCGTTGGCAGGTTTTCCAGCAATTGATATTCGGCCACCCCCATGGGTTGGGCACTGTCTCGCAGCGCGTACTCGGCCACCACCTTGTTTTTGCTCTTGCACAGCAGCAGGCCGATGGTGGGGGCGTCCTGTTCGCTCTTGACCTGCGCATCCACGGCGGTCAGATAAAAGCCCAATTGTCCCAAGTGTTCTGGCTTGAATTTTCCCCCCTTAAGCTCGATTACCACATAACAGTGCAGCTTGAGATGGTAAAATAGCAGGTCGATAAAAAAATCATCGTCGCCAACCTCCAGCAGCACCTGCCGCCCGACAAAGGCAAAGCCCGCGCCCAGTTCCAGCAGAAAGCGGGTGACGTGTTGCACCAGGGCTGATTCGATTTCGCGTTCTTGCGCTTCATTGGTTAATCCAAGAAAATCGAAGCGGTACGGATCCTTCAAGGATTCCCGCGCCAGATCGGATTGCGGTTTGGGCAGACATAGTGCAAAATTGTTTACTGCTTGGCCGGATCGACCACGCGCATTGACTTCAATTTGTATTACCAGAATATTGCGTGACCAGTTATGCTCCACGGCTTTGGCCAGATACCAATCCCGTTCAGCGCGGGTTTTCAGCTTGTCGATCAAGGTACATAAGTGGAACCACGGCAATTGTGCAGCAGCCTGCTGCACAAATTCGGTCTCTGGCCACGCCTCGGCAAAGGCACGCATGTATTTCAGATTCCGGGTGGAAAAGCCTTTTATGTCCGGAAAGGCGGTGCGCAGATCATGCGCCAACCGCTCAATCACCTTGCTCCCCCAGCCCTCCCGAGCCTGTCGCTCCAGAATGTCGCGCCCGATTTGCCAGTAAAGCAGCACCAATTCCCGGTTGACCGCCAGTGTCGCCCGTTGCTGGGCCGTGTGGATACGGGATTTCAACTCGGCCAGCCAGTCGGCGTAACCGTTGGGCGGCGGGATGAGCGAGGCAGGGGGAGGGTTGGTCATGGGGGAGAGCCTTCCAGCAGGGGCGTGACGCGGACGCGACCGGTTAGGAGGTCGTCCATGAGGCCGGATTTCTTTTTGCGCAATTTGTCAGCAAAGATTTGCTCTTTGATGATTCGGGATTGGATCGCTTCATAATGCTTTGCAATTTTATCCTGCTCAGGCTTGTTAGGCAATGCGACGATCAATGGACGCAAGTCTTGGAGATTGATGTTTTTTTGAGCACTTTGAGGTGCTCGCGCATCCAGGGTTCTCTTTGCCTGTCGAATCGACAACTCGATAAATCTAATGTTATTTCCAGGGCATGCGACTACGCCGACAACGCTATCTGGAAAGTACATCGGGCAAGCTAATATCGCTGTATCTGCAATATTGGCTGCGATTGTAACGGCAATGGTTCCGGCTGGAAATTCCTGACTTACCGTAATGCCTCGCTCACTGAGGGTTTGCGAGTAAGTCGATATATACTCTCCATGCGCAGCCGCAACGTCTCCCGTCTGGATAAACGGATACAGTCCGCCAAAAAAGGCCGGATCATTTCTCGGTCGATGAGTAAATTTACCCCGCGATACTTCCGCCAGTTCCCCAAGCTGCTTTGTTTCCCACTCCTTTGGAATCCACCCCAGTGGCGACTCCTTGTAGAGATGCGGGGCCTCGGCTTGGGGTGGGCGCAGTTCGCCGTTGGCGTCCAGCCCTCGCGTCAGCAGGTCGTGCAGCATGCCCTGCTTGACGGCCTTGAGCTTGGCGATAATCGCCTCGGTTTCACGGATGGCGGTGTCGAGGGTGTCGAGGATTTGCGTAATTCGGCTTTGTTCATCTATCTGTGGTAGGTCGATCGGTATCGATGTCAAAATCGTTTTTGATAGACCTCCGCGACCACCGCCAGACGATCGAGCGCGCAGTTCCTCATACCTAAGATCCAAGTTGTGAAATAGGTACTCGGTCTGTAGCTCAGTTGCGTTGCCACACAATAGCGCAATAGACTGGTTTGTGCTTAATGTACAAAGCGTTAGAGCAACAGTTCCACGAGTCTTTCCCTGACCAGCAAGACCCACTGCGACCGCAGGGGGTGGTGTTAGAGTTGCGTTCGAAGCAGCAAGTCCTGATTCAGTTATGCGACCAGGTACGTCATAAACTCTACGCAAATGCACATCTCCTGATGCCATCCAGGGAATGCACCCTCCCCAAAATTGCGGTACCTCTGTTGATGGGGTGCCCCCAAGCGTACATTCAGCGACTTCACCCAAAGTGGTTGACTTCCAGCCTTTTGGTAGAAAGTGATGCGATGAGTCACACATAACCGAGACCCTTCAAAAACCCCCGCAATGCCTCTGCCGCCGCATCTCGCTTACTCTCGATCTCGGTCAGGGTCACCCGATACTTGTCCCACCAATTCTCAAAGGCGGCGACAATCTGCTTGCGCTGGGTACTCATGTAACGCTCGAAGATGGTCCGCATGTCATTGTGCAAGATGGTCAGCAGCAACGCGGCGGCCTCATTTTCTGACAAGCCATCAACGGCCTTGTTAAGACGGGCGGCCAGGCTATTCTTTTTGGCCTTGAGCCGCTTTCTGCTGTCGGACAGCTCCTTTTTCCAGATCTTGATCTGGGCCTCATCGATCACTTCCCCCTCATCGTCGGCGGTTTCTTCTACGATTTCGTCACCCTCCTCATCTTTGGCCGGGGTGGCGGCTTTGACCCGGCTGGCCAGTTCGGCCACCTCCGCCTCCAGCGTGTTGATCTCCTCGACAAAATCCCCCATTAAAAACTGGACCAGCTTGTGTTCCAGCGGGCTTTCCTTGCTGATCTTGTCCTCCAGCGCGGTGACAATGCTGGTACGCCAGGCATCCACCACCCCCCTGGACCCCCGCGCCATCAAGGTGAGAAATTCATATTTGCTCTGATACCAAAAACCGGCGACGATGCCCCGCACCTGGAAGGCATCCAGCAGGCCGATGGCCTCAATTGACTGGCTAAAGCTGGTCAGCAGTTCGGCGCGCAGTGCCATCAGGTTGGCGGCATTTTCCTTTTGGCCCGCCAGGGCAACGACTGACTGGCTGTGGGTCTCCCACCAGTGATTGAAGGTATCCCGAATCGCCTTCTCTTTGGCCAACAGCCCGGCGTTCTCCTCGACGGCGAGCTTGATGGCCTGTCGGGTGTGCAGTTCGGGCCGAAAATCGAAATATCTGGCGTCACGCCCGGTCAGCAGATCCAGCGGATTGAGACCGTGGGCACCGAACAAAACGGCCTTGTCGTCCACCTCGGCTTTGGGAATGCCGCCCACCAGATGGGCGCGTACATCGTGAGGTTCGGGAGGTGGCGCATTGTCAGCATAGCGGCGAATATTGAGATTATAGTCGTTGGTCTGGAGCGTGGCATTCTCCACCATGGCCGAAAAACCAGCGATGGCACGAAATTCATTAAAGGTGGTGACAATTTTTTCAATGTGTTCGGGCAAGAGATGATTCTGGGCGCGCCCCTCAGAATATTCCCGGTCGGCGTTGATGAACAACACCTTGCCCCGGCGGTTGACCGGCTTGCCGCTGACCCGATTGGCACCATTCTGTATTCGCTGACGTAGTACCAAAATACAGGCGGGGATGCCGGTGCCATAGAACAGGTTGGGAGCTACTCCGATCACCGCTTCGAGCAGATCGTCATCGATGATCCCGGCGCGAATGGCGCGCTCTTCGCCACCCCGGAACAACACCCCGTGGGGCATGACCGTGGCCACCATCCCCCCATCCCGGGTGACGGCCAGCATGTGCTGCAAAAACATCAGGTCGGCCTTCTTGGCCCCCAGGGGTACGTGACCATAGGAAAACCGTTCCGCAAACTTGGGTTTCCAGGCAGGGGTACCATCGGCACCCGGCTCGGCATTGCCCCAGTTGATGGAGAAGGGCGGATTGGTGAGCACCCGGTCAAAGAGTCTCAGCTCGCCCCCTTCGACATGCTGCGGGTTTTCCAGGGTGTCCTCGTTGTGCAAATCGGCGGTGTTGATGCCATGCAGCAGCATATTCATCTTGGCGATGGACCAGACGGTGCCGTTAAACTCCTGTCCGAACAGGTTGGCCTTGCGCCCGTCTTCGCCGCGTTCGTCGATATACTCCTTGGCGGCAATCAACATGCCTCCAGAACCACAGCAGGGGTCATAAATATCGTGCGCCAGCGCAGGCTTGAGCAATCGCACCATCATCCGCACCACCGAACGCGGCGTATAGAACTCGCCGCCTTTCTTGCCCGCAGAGTCGGCAAACTCGCCGATGAGATATTCGTAGGCGGCACCGAGCAGGTCGGGAAATTCAAAATCCTCGTTGCGCAGGTGGTACAGCCCGAAGTGGGTGATCAACTGCCGCAGCTTGATATCGGGGATCTTGCTCTGACCAACCTTGCGGGTGAAATCGATATGTTGCAGCACCTCGGACAGGCTGGTATTGGTTGTTTCGATGCCGCCCAATGCCTTGTTCAGGTAGTCGCCGACGTTATGGTGGGCGTCGTTGAGCAGGAAGTCATAGCGGGAATGGGGTGGCACCCAAAAAGAACCTTCCACCTTGTACCAGCGGACGGTTTCAGAGGAGAGGCGGGCGGCGGCTTCGTCCTTGCCCGCACCCATTTCCAACCGGATGACCTCCTCCCGGCGCAGGTCGAACACGTCGGAGCAACGTTTGAGAAACAGCATCCCAAAAATGTACTCCTTGAACTCGGAGGGGTCCATCTTGCCACGCAAAATGTCGGCGGCCTTGAACAGATGGCGTTCCAGTTGGGGCAGGGTCAATGGCATCTATTGGTTTCCTGTCGGTGGTTCTTGGCGAGGAACACTCTGGCGCGACAGCCAAATTGCCTGTGTCGTTCATGACGCGAGAAATTCAGTTGGACGCTTCACGATGGCTTCGATATTTTCGAGCTGAGACAGTAACCGTTCAGATCCCCCCCCCTAGAAAATTATTGAAAGAAGCGAGTTTGACATCGTCCGCAGGTTATGGGGTGCGGATGCGTCGGCTTTCTTCGCGCACTGCGGATATGAGCTGAGGAACCTTGAGCGGGTCAATATTGGGTTCCATGCCGTGGCCCAGGTTGAATATGTGGCCGTTTTGTCGCCCCAGGGATTCCAGGACGCGGCGCACCTCGGAGCGTATGCGTTGCGGGTTGGCGTAGAGGATTGCCGGGTCAAGGTTGCCTTGGAGGGCTATGTTTGGCCCCAGGCGGGCACGGGCCTGGCCCAGGGGTGTGGTCCAGTCCAGTCCCACCACGTCGCACCCGGAAGAGGCGATGGTCTCTAAATAGCCGCCGCATCCCTTGGAGAACAGAATCACCGGAATACGCGACCCGTCGGGACGGTTGCGGTTGAGTCCGGCGATGATTCGAGCCATGGGTTCCAGTGAAAACCGCCGATACTCATCCGGACCCAAAATGCCGCCCCATGTGTCGAAAATCTGAACCGCCTGAACCCCATGGTCGATTTGGGCGTTGAGATAATGGACCACTGCCGTGACCAGACGCTCCAGCAGCCCTTCCAAAAATCCGGGATCGTTGTAGAGTGCGGTTTTGATCAGGGTGAATTTTTTACTGGAGCCACCTTCAATCATGTAGGTGGCCAAGGTCCAGGGAGAACCGGAAAAGCCGATGAGCGGGACGCCAGAGGGGAGAATGCGGCGGATTTCCCGAATGGCGGCCATGACATAGCCCAGCTGTACTTCCGGATCCGGGAGGGTCAGACGGTCGAGGTCGGCTTGTCGGGTCAGGGGTTCGGGAAAGTGGGGACCTTCTCCTTCAAGAAACTGCAGTTTCATTCCCATGGCTTCGGGGACGACCAGAATGTCGGAAAACAAAATGGCGGCATCCAGCCCAAAACGCTCGATGGGCTGAAGTGTGACTTTGGCGGCCAACTCGGGATTTTTGCACAGGGAAAGAAAATCTCCCGCCTGTCGGCGTACTTCCCGATATTCAGGCAGGTAGCGTCCCGCTTGGCGCATCAGCCAGACGGGGGTTTGCGCAACATCCAGGCCCAGACAGGCACGCAAAAATAGGGATTGGGGTTCGGGTGCGGACGGTACGGTGTTTGTGTTCATGTATGACCCAGGTTGGTTGAATGCCCATTGATAGTCCAGGATACCTGTGAGTTCAACGCATTCGCAAGTTTCAACAACGCCTTGTTTTCCATTTTTCCCATGCGATGAAGCATGTAGCGGAAAAATCGAAGTTTGGCAAGAATTGATTGCGGGGGGGGAGAAGGGATGACGGGTTCTTGGACAATCCACGGGGCACCATGATAACCTCGCTAGGTTAGACGTGTGGTCTGCCCGGTCATTGCGCAAGGGAAACTGGCCTTGAATTCGGTTCAAGGCTTCGGATGTGAAATATTGAGGCCTAAAATGGGGAAAGGGATCGTCAAAATCCTAGTTTTTGGCAGTTTGATTTTTCTCCTGGCCTGTTCCAAGGGGGGGGAGAAATCGGAAGCTGTCCACGCGGAGGCCGTTGCCAAAATTCGCCTGGGTTCGGGAAGTCTGGCAAGTATCCATCATGTGGCTGGGTCGGCTCTGTGTCAAATCTTGGGCAAGGAAAAAGACCAAGGTATCCCTTGCGAAACCTTGGTCAGTGATGGCTCGGTCCACAATCTTGTCGCTCTGCATGATGGCAAGATTGATCTGGGAATTGCCCGTGCCGATTTGGTGTATCGTGCTTGGTACGGTCAACCGCCGTTCAAGCAACGTTCCACCGCACTCAGGGTGCTTTTTTCGCTGCATCAGGAAACGGCGACCCTCGTGGTTCCCGACGAGGCAGGTGTTGCCACCTTCAGGGGAATTATGGGCAGGCGGGTCAACACGGGGGTGCCAGGGTCGGACGATGAACGGGTGGTTTTGGATATCCTTGAAGCTTGCGATCTGTCTGTGGACCATTTTGCCGCAACCCTTGGTGGCGATGTTACCCAACTGTCCTCTGGGATCAAGGATCATTCCATCGACGCCTTTTTTTCGGTCGTGGGTCATCCCAACGATGCCATCACCGCCGTGGCGCGAGAGCATACCCTTGCGGTTCTTCCTTTGGTGGAGAAATGCGTCGAGAAATTGGCTGATGAACGAGCTTATTATGACGCGGCGGTGATTCCTGGAGGGGTATACCGGGGGAGTGATGCCGATGTGCCAACCTTGGGGGTGCGGGTCTGGGTTCTTTCCAGCATGGAGGTGCCTGAAGAGGCGGTTTATCAGGTGGTCAAGGGAGTCTTTGAAAATATGGATGAGTTTCGCAAGCGTCATCCGGCTTTCTATCGCCTTTCCCCCCAAGCCATGCTGCCCCAGTTCAGCGTTCCCTACCACAACGGTGCCGTCAAATATTTTGCCGAGAAAGGGTGGTTTGTCCCCGAAAAGACAGAAATCAAACACCGAAAACCTTCTTCAGGCACCGTGCCGTAAGCTGCTGTAGCAGGAGAAAACGCCATGACGCAGGCTATAACCTTTGACACTGTCTGGAAAATGTTCCAGGAAACAGACCTCAAGTTTCAGGAAGTTTCCGCGCAAATGAGGGAAACCGACCATAAATTTCAGGAAATGGTTAGGGAAGACCGTGAGCGGAGAGCGGAACTCAACCGTAAGTTCTTGGAAACCGACCGTGTGGAAAAGAATGGGGTCATGTGGAAAAGAATGGGGTCATGTGGAAAAGAATGGGGTCAGGTCTTGCATTGCGACCAAAGGAAAAGAATGGGGTCAAAGGAAAAGAATGGGGTCAGGTCTTGCATTGCGACAGTTCCTTTTCGAAACGTTTTACTGCCCGGCTAACCGTAGCGTAATG
>JACSDG010000026.1 GCA_015660855.1 Magnetococcales bacterium | reverse complement strand
TTTGACTTTGATTTTGATTTTACTGCCCCCCAAGGGGGGTCTAGGGGCGCAGCCCCAGGGTTTTGATTTTGACTTTATGCCCGCAGGGCATCATGTTCAAAAAACAGGCTTATGAGGTTTCCAATGAATCGTCCAATCATCAAAACAATGGTCGCATCTTTATTTTCTCTGTTTCTGGCTGGACATCTTCATGCCGAGGAGACGTTTGATCAGGGGGTTGTCGCTTTTCAGCATGGTGATTATACGACCGCCATGCGGTTATGGTATCCCCTGGCCGAACAGGGCAGTGGCAGTGCGCAAAACAACATAGGTCTGCTGTTTGACCATGGGCTGGGGGTGGAAAAAAATCGCGAAGAGGCGGTCAAATGGTTTCAGATGGCGGCGGAAAGTGGTGATGCTGTTGCCCAGTTCAATGTGGCCACCAAATTTCTTGAAGGACCAGCCAAGCCTGAAGAGCAGGCGGTCGCCTTTAAATATTTGCAGCAGTCGGCGCAACAGGGCTATCCCGAATCGCAGAATAATCTGGGAACCCTCTATGACCGAGGCATTGGAACTGTCGCCGACAAGCTTGAAGCCATCAAATGGTATCGCAAGGCTGCCGACTATTCCGATCGTGCCAGTTACAATCTGGGTGTCAAGTATGCCCTGGGGCAGGGGGTGAACAAGGATATCAGCGAATCGGCCAAATGGTATCAGCGCGCCGCCGATCAGGGTAATGACAAGGCCATGGTGCGGTTATCCAGTTTGTACGAAGACGGGATTGGGGTAGAAAAAGATCTGGTGCAAGCCTATTATTGGTATTCCATGGCCGCCGACAAAGGCATCGCAGAGGCCGCCAAACGTCGCGACCGCATGGCTTTGAAAATGAGCCGGGAGGAAGTTGTGGAAGCGAAAATGCGGGTGAAGACCATGAAAGACCGGAAAGGTAAATAACGCCTCGACGATCTTTGATTTGGAATCACCAGCCGCCGATGTTGACCGAGCCGACGCCGTCCACTGTTACTTGCGGGCGTTCTTTGACCCGCTCAACATCCACATCGCCGGTCCCCTGGACCGTAACTCGTGCCGTCCGGGATTCTCCGCCTACATGGACAGAACCGGCACCCTCAATGGAAATGTCGAGGCTGTCCAGACGGCTTGTCTTCACATCAAGTTCACCGCTGCCGCTGATGGTGGCGACCAGGGATTCATCGACCCGGGTGGTGTGAATGGTTCCCGACCCTTGAATTTCAAGTTTGGCCCGTGTGACATTGCCAATATGGGCATCGCCGGAGTTGAGGGAAAATTCCATGGGTGCGCCTGTGTTGCCGACCGTCCACAGGCCTGAGACTCCCTTGGCTTTCATCGGAAAATGCCCTGGGATGCGAAGTTCCAAGGGGGGCATCTGGCGGGAAGTGACGTGAACCGATGCGTCGTTACCGCCGACATTGACGGAGACGGTATTGTTGGAACCCGACTGGGTTACCGAAACGCCGCCTTCCGTAACGACCGAAACATGGTCATTGGTTGCGGAATGGGTGGGCGTGACCATAAGCACACCCTTGACCACATCAAAACGGTAGGCTTTTTTTGCCGCATCCTCGTTGATCCATTGGACTCCCGCAAGCCCCTCCTCGACCGTGATGGTCACTTTGGCAGCCACCCCTTCAAATTCCAGGGATTTGGCCGAAAAAAGCTTGTTTCCAGCGTGGGCCTGCGGGGCTGCGAGACAAGAAATGAATAACCAGCCCGCCAAGCCGGCCAGGCTGGTTTTCCCACGGAAAAGCGGGCGTTCCGTTTGCCCCTGATCAGGCCGGTATTTTTTTTGATCACAAGCGGGTGCATGGGTCATTTTGAATCTCTCTTGAGGTTTTGCAAACATGGCACCCTTCGGGCAAGAACCAAACCCCCATGGGCAATAAAGCTTCTGCAACGACTGATCCGACTACCTTGATTTCCTTTGGAAACATGCTTGACTTTGGGGCAAAAGTCAAATGCAAAATTCATACATCCCCCACGGGCATCCAGATTGAACCGCCATCCTTGAAAAGGAACCACATCGGTGCTTATTCGCTTGGCCGTAGGACCAAAAACAGATTAAGATCAAGACGACGTTGGAGTGAGGGAATGCCCTTGGCAAACTAAGTTGGAGTCGCCTCATCCATGAAAAAATTACTCAAAGTTGTGGTTTTCAGTGGGGGCCGTGGGGCATCCAACATTATCAAGGCATTCCAGGATTATGCCGGGATTGACTTGGTCATTCTGGTGAACGCCTACGACGATGGCCTGTCCACCGGGCGTCTGCGTGCCTTCATTCCGGGCATGTTGGGTCCTTCCGACGTGCGCAAAAACGTGATCAACCTGATCCCCGACGATGCGTCCGGGGCAGAGTCCCTGAAAACCATTCTTGAACATCGTTTTCCCCTTGGAATCTCGCGGGAGTTTGCCCTGACCTGTCTCAATGCTCTGGTTAACCGGGAACGGGATTTTCCCTATCCAGTTTTGGCCAAGCCCTACCAGACGATCAAGGTTTGCCAAAGTCATTGGATTTCCGATTATCTCAAAGTTTTTCTGGAATACGAACAAAAACAACGCCATCAAGAAATATTTTTTGACTACGGGGATACCTCCATTGGCAATTTACTGTTCAGTGGTTGCTATCTGGCCTGCAACCGGGATTTTAACCTGACCACGAAGGTGTTTCAGGATCGCTGTGAAATTTTTGGCCGTGTCCTGAATATTACCGATGGCAGCAATCAGGTTCTTGTCGGTTTGAAGGAAAACGGCGTATTTCTGCATGATGAAGCCAGCATTGTGTCGGTTCACGCGGATGATGCGAAGATAGACGATTTGTTTTTGTTGCCGGACTATTTATCTCAGGATGAACTGCAAACGCTCCATTCCCTGTCCATGGATGGGCGCAGGGAATTTCTCGCCAAAAAAAACATCGTCCCCTCCCCCAATCCCGAAGCATTACAGGTGTTGGAACAGGCGGACCTGATCGTCTATGGCCCCGGTACCCAGCATTCTTCCCTGTATCCTTCCTACATGGTGGCCCAGGTTCCGGAATCCATTGAACACAACGATAAGGCAGAGAAGGTGTTTATCGGTAATATTGTGCCTGATCATGACATTCCGTTGGCAACCGTTCAGGAATTGATTGAACGTTTTTTTTATTTCATGTCGGCCAGGGGGACCCGCCATCCCAAAAGGACAAACCTGATCACCCGCATGATGGTTCAGGAACCCGATAGTGACCAGATTGAGAGAAACCCCAATAAAACCTTTTATTTGCCTTTGAATATCAACGATCTGCAAATTGATCCCAAGTTGGTGACCATCGGCGACTGGGAAGAGTCTACTGGCCGCCATTCCGGCGATCAGATTCTTTCCGAGTTGTTGACCCTTTACAAACAGTTACACGAATACAAACTGCAACCGCACCATTATATGGTATCCATTGTCGTTCCCGGAATTGATGAAGTGTCAACAATTCGTCGGGTTTTGCAAGAGTTGATTCATTTGGATTTTTCTCCTCTGGGGGTAGGCAAGGAGATTGTTTTTGTTGATGGCGGTTCTCAGGACGGCACTCTGAAAGAGGCACTCAAAGAACGGTTTGTGCGGTGTTTCCAATTGAAGGCGAACGTCAGGGGGCGGGGGGCGGCCATTCGGTTGGGTGTTTCCAAGGCCAAGGGAAATATCATCGTTTTATTTCCCGCCGATGGTGAATATTCGGCCCAGGATATTTTAAAGGTGGTCAGACCCGTCGTCGAAGATCAATTCCAGATTGTTTTTGGCAGTCGGGCCATTAAATGTTTGAATATGGACTTGGTTATAAAAAGAATATATGGAAACAAAATTTCTATGTATCTTGTCAGTAAATATGGTGGCCTTATATTGAGTTTTCTTTCATTGTTGTTGTTTAACCGCTATCTTTCCGACCCTTTGTCTTCTCTCAAAGCTTTTGACAGCGAGGTTTTGCGTTCGTTTCATCTTGAATCCAATGGTATGGACCTTGATATGGAGGTTATTGCCCGTGCCCACCAATTGCGGAATTATATTCTTGAGGTTCCCATAGAGTATTCTCCCAGAACTCTTGCGGAGGGGAAAAAATCCACGCTCGGGGGGGGGCTTTTGGCCTTGTATCGGTTTGTCGCCTGCAAGTTGTTTCCCCTTAAGCCGAAGTCTGTCCAGGCTTGAGGGTGTTGGAAACGCAAAGTTTGGTAAAAATTATAGTGGGGGACCGGTGGGGATCATCCTCCCCCGGTGGGGGTTTGGGGGCGAAGCCCCCAGGGTTTTGGTTTTTGCCCGAAGGGCATGATGTTTCACCTTGATCTTCCGAGTCGTGACAAGAACCAGAATGGGTCAGAAATTGGTCCACGGCTTTGGACAAAGGGGTGGCATGGACGAGGCGGGCGCGTCTGGCCCATGCGACCGCCCGGTGCCGGTCTCCCTGGGCCAGAGCGGTCACGGCATGGGCGAGCAGTTTCCTCCCCAGACGCTGGGCTTCCAGAACCCAGGTCAGGTCCGATCCGCACCTTCGGCAAAGACAGTCCTCGTTGGCACGATTGGCCCGGCAGATGGGACATTTTTGCAGGGTGCTGCCAAGGTTTGCATCCTTCAGGATCCTCGCAGATGCGCCCTCCATGGTATTCATGTTTCCATATAGAACAGAATGTCTGCCAACTGCTCACGCAATGATTGGACCTCCTTGAAATTTTCCTCTTTCAAAGCGTCCTGAATGGCCTCAATCAGATTGACCATGTCGTCCCGATCCTCATCAGCGGCATCGTCCAACATTCCCTTGGCCTTTTCCATCACTGCACGGGCCGTGGCAATCTCCGTGTGATCTTCCCCAATTTTTCCAGCCGCAGCACCGCCCTCAGGATGATCTCCAACAGACGCATCTTCAAACATGGCCGCCACCCGTGACCTGGCATGGGTAAGATTGTCTCCCTCCTTTTGGGTCAGGGCATTGTTGATGGTGATCCTTTTTTTCAGCCCGGTATTCTTTTCAATGGCGGTAACCTGTAACACACCATTTAAATCCAGATCCAACCTCAGGACGATGGGACTCCCCTCTTCTGCCTGGCTCAACCCTTCTACCATGAACTGTCCAATTTCAATGTTGAAGGAGGCATCCCGATCTTCCCCTTGATAAATTCTGACATCCACCGCTTCCTGGTTTTTATGGGAGGTATAAAATACTTCGCTCTTGCTGGTTGGAATGGAGGTGTTGCGACGGATCAGGGGAACATACAAAAAAGGGGTCCATACCCCGTCCAATTCGCCCATGGCACCGGTGCCAAAGGTGTAGGGGGTGACATCCACCAACACCGCAGTCCCCTTTTCCCCGCCGATGATGGCTCCCTGTATGGCCGCCCCCAGGGCTACGCATACATCCGGGTCCACCTCACCCCGTGGTATCATACCGAAAGTTTCTTCAAGCCTTTTTTTGATGATGG
Source organism: Magnetococcales bacterium (assembly GCA_015660855.1). Classification (GTDB taxonomy): domain Bacteria; phylum Pseudomonadota; class Magnetococcia; order Magnetococcales; family UBA8363; genus UBA8363. The sequence continues at coordinate 34,789 of JACSDG010000026.1, read as the reverse complement.
GGGTTCGGGTGGATCCACCCACAAGGAGAATCTCCTGAATATCGGTCGTATTCAGGCGGGCATCGTTCAAAGCCTTGTGCACCAGATCCAGGGTCTCATCGACGTAGGAAGCAATCATCTCTTCGTACGCATCCCGGGATATTTCCATGTCCAGATGCAACGGAATCCCATCCTTGAGGGCAAGAAATTCTTCCTCCACCTTGGCAAAAGGATGGTCCGAAAGGGCGCGCTTCGACGCTTCGGACGTTCGCAGCAGGCGGGCATGGGATGAAGTACCAGGATCCGCCTTGAACTGGTGCTCCTGCTGCAAATGGTTCAGGAGATGCTGTCCGATTCTTTGGTCAAAATCATCCCCTCCCAGATGGTTGTTACCCGTACTGGCTACGACTTCGACAATCTCATCTTCCATGCGCACAACGGAAACATCAAAGGTACCACCACCAAGATCGAACACCAGAACGTGACGCAACCCCTGGTGCCCAGCCTCGTAGGCCAGAGCGGCGGCCGTGGGTTCGTTGATCATGCGCACCACTTCCAGACCGGCGATTTCACCCGCTTCCCGGGTGGCCTGACGCTGCGCGTCGGAAAAATAGGCCGGTACCGTAATGACCGCCTTGGTCACGGCTATTTTCAGGTCGGCCTGCGCCATTTCCTTTAAATGTCTGAGGATGAAAGCGGAAATCTCCTGGGGGGAGTAGTCGGTCCCTCCAAGGGAAACCTTCTCGGTACTGCCCATCCGCCTTTTGATGGAACGAATGGTGGACTCCGGGCGGCCCACATATTGGTTCATGGCAGGCTCTCCCACCAAAAGCCGACCTTGATCGTCAATTCCCACCACCGAAGGAATAATGGCCCGCCCCGAGGCGTCGCGGATCAATCTTGCCCGACCGTTTTCAAAAATGGCCACCTCCGAATTGGTCGTTCCCAAGTCGATGCCGATGATGGGTTCATTCATGAATCGTTTTCCCCTTTTGTATTGGTACGAACCTCGGCGGCGCGCAACAGGTATCCATTCCACTGGTAACCTTTGAGTACCTCGGCCACAACCGCTCCGCCATCCTTGTCTTCATGGCTTTCCACCCCGACGACCCGCATGGTTCGAGGGTCCAAAGGCCGGTCCACGGTCGCTATGGGAGTAATTCCCTGTCCAAAAAGAATTTGCTCCAACCTGCGCAACAGCATGCGCTGCCCTTCGGCCACTCCAGCTCGCCAAGCCGATTCCCGACGCGACAGCCTGGCCGGGAACGACGGTTGATGGCTTTCGATCATGACAGCACTCTGTTCCAGCCGGTCCCTCAAGGCAAGAAATTCCAGAAACATCGCCGTCGTGGATTTGTGAGCCTGCCCTTCCCATATCTTCCAGCGGTTGTCCATCTCCCGGGCCAGGTTTGTCTGCCCTGTTTCCACCATTTCAAAGAGGGCGCGAAAACGGTCCAACGCTTCCTTGAACTGGCGGGATTCGATGCGAACCTCGTTTTTTAATCCGGTCAAGGCAAGATAAAGCTGTGCCAGATCACCGTCGATGTCCTCTCCCTGCCCAGTTGCGACATCATCCTGTTCTTCGGCCTGCGTTTCCTCAAGAAAGGCGCGAAATTCGGCGATCAGCGACTCTTGGGTAAATTCATCCAATGCCCTCACCTCCCCTTGATGCCCGAGGATATCAAGACCTTTTTCAGCCATCCCTTCAACTCATCCTGGGTAGGTCTCCCCCGTGTGTTCGCGGAAAAAAAACCACCTTTTACAGGGGCAAAATCCGCAGATCCTCTATGGAATAGCTGAAAAACAAGCCTTTTTTTTCGCGTTTGCACCAGTGAATAGGCCTCGGAAATCTTTTGGAACCGCTCTGGATAATGCTCAGGGGGCCATTGCCGTATTTTTTCCAGATAAGCCTTGCGCACGCTTTCGTCGTCGGTTTCCCGCTCCACACCCAACAGATAAAAAGGATCAATCGTCAAATTCTATCTCCAATTGCCGGGGAGAACGATGCCCTGCGTCTGATTTTTCACTCTGTTTTTTGGTTCCATGGTCGGGGAGGGGATTGTTTTCAAGAATTTTACGGATTATTTCTCCAAATATTTCCTTCCCCATGGGAAGCCCTTGGGCTAATTCCTTTGCCAGACTTTCCCCATATTTTTTATCGCCCATTTTTCGCCGCAATTTATGCTCACGCACAACCCGACTCTCAATTTCTCCCTTCAACAAGGCAACGATGGGGCCGAGTTCGGACTCAAAATCGGTATCATCCATACAAGAGAAGTCAACATCGTCATCGTCATCGTCATCGTCGTCATCAAAAAACACCGGCCTTCTGGGAGTCAGAAAAGATGCTGACAGAAACTTTTCCATGTTTCCCATGGTCCGGGTGTCCAGACGGGAATCCGTGGAATGCATGGCCTCTTCGAGAATACCGATTCTCCCATCACGGACCGCCAGGACATTGCCCTCGGATTGGGCGGACAGGCTGAAAAAAATAAAAGAACCTTCCTCGGCCCACTGTTTTTGGCCTGCTTTGGCGAAATGATTGAGAATGTTGAAAAAATTATTCTCAAGCAATATGTTACATATAAGACGCCTTTCTTCCATCGTGAAAGTCAATACGGCGGCTTTGATAAAAAGAGGCTGTAATATTTCCATCCAGTGTTTGACCGGCAGGGATTTTTCTTCCAAGTAGTGTTCTATATTTTGGATCAATTTTAAGATGGAACTCGTGTCGGGGACGGCATTCTTTGACAAAGCTTTGAAAGTAAGTTCATTTTTTTTGACTATGTCCGAGGGAACCTTGAGGCGCGCCGCTTCGGCCTGGATCATCAGTTCTGTTTCGAGGGGGTGAGTTGGCAGACTGCGAGCGAGGCGAAGTTTTTCTTCGCCTTCCGGTCCCTGGCCATTCAAAAAGGCGACCATGGCTTGGCACACTTGAACCCGACCGCTTCGTGCATGTTTTTTTTCCAGGGATTCGGCCACAAGCAATTCCTTGTTGGCCAGATCCAGTCGCCTTTCCTTGATTTTTTTTCGGGCATGGGCCAGGTGCGACTCTACCATGACGCTGTGGGCACGATGGTGTATGGGATTGAAGGACAGAATTTTTTCCGCGAAAGTGCCGGCTTTCTTGAAGGTGCCGGCAGCAAAGGTAGCATCCATGGCGGCTTCGAGAATTTCGCGGTCTTCGGGAAACTCGCGGACCGCTCGGTCCAACGTCGTCCGTACTTTTGGATTGTTCTTTTTTTTACCATGGAGATGGATCAGGGCGAGGTGCGTATCCCGGTCTTTGGGGTCGTAGCGCAGGCTCGATTCCAGAAAATCGGCTCTGGAGTTTTTTTCCCTCCCCCCGGATTGAAACATTTCCCACAGATTTCTTGAATCCTGGAAGTGAGGAAAACCGGCCAGACGTTGGTAAATCAAAGCTTTTATCATGGGGTCGTTTACGTTATCAGCGGCTTTTTTCCATTCAGCCACAGCACTTGACCAGCGATTCTGTTCTTCCATGGCCAGGGCACGAATCCTTTGAACTTCCCACGGAGGAAGGTGACCAAATCGTTGCTGGAAAGGTTCCAATTGGCCTATGGCGGAGGGCAGGAGAGGCAGGCACAGAGCTTTGAGGACTTCCCTGGGAAACAGGGGTTCCAGACCTGGCTTTAAAAGGGCTTTGGCGAGTTTGTCCGGGTTGGAGGCCAAGGATTCCAGTTGGCTCACCGTACGCAAGGCATCGGCATCGATGTTCAGCAGTCGCCTTGCTAGATCGCTGGCCGGACTGCTCAAGGAGGAAAGTGCGTCAATCTGGGAGGGGTCCGACGCAGTGGCAAGCTTGACCGCCTGGGCCAGAGGATGGAAAAAAGAGTCCTCGCCCACCTTGGCCAACAACCCAAGGGCGGTTTCGGGCTGGGAGGCCGAAAGAATAAGCGCGTGAATGAAAAGACGGAAATTTTTAAAGGGAGATCCTACGGGGAGTTTTTTCAGAAGAACAAGGGCGGCATCATCTTCCCCCCTGTCGTAGGACTGAAGTATTTCCAGTGCGGTGTGGTGATGATTGACAAACGGTGAATTTTCGTCAAAAAGGGTCAGCACTTCCGCACATCCCACCAGAGACAGCCCTGCCAGGGCTTCACCGAGGGGACCGGCATCGAGAGATTCTCCCGTTTCCGATTTTTCTTTCTGGGGTTTTAGCGACGCCACAGCCCGATCGATCTGGCCTCCCTTGAGGAAAAGGGAAAACAACATGACCGGGTCGGGCGGCTTTTCCGTCAGCAGGCTGGACCTTTCCAGCATAATGGCTGCTTCCTGCCCCATGCCCTTGTCGGACAACTCCCTGGCCCGTCCAACATAGGCCTCGGCCAGGAGATTTTTCAAATCGGCGGATTGAGGATCTTCCTTGAGGGCCAGTTTAAGACTCTCAATGGCCTTTTTGAAATGACCGGAGCGCAAATGGTCCAGACCCTCGGAACTCTTTGGTCGGGGGGGGGAGGAATATCCTTTTTTTCGCCTTTTTTGCGCCATGAGTCTCGCCATGGATTGAGAACGGGATTTTAGAATTCTATGTCCTTCGGGTAGTGAAAAGCAAGGTATGGTTAATGCGTCAACAGGTGATTTCTACCATGGTCATGTCGTCGTTCTGGGAGACTCCGGACCGGAAGCCAAGGACTGCCCTTTGAACCATCTCCAAAGGTTCCCTGTGCCGTATCATCTGTTCGAGAAGTTGTTCCAAATGATCCTGACCAAACATGGTGCCATCCGCATCTCGTTGTTCGACGAATCCGTCGGTATAAAGGTAGATTCGGTCACCGGGGGTGCAATCCATCTCGACCCCTGAGTCATCATCCGGTTTGGCAAGCATTCCCCGGGCAAAATACCGTGATTGAATCCGACGGATCGAGGTGTTTTTGTCAAAGATCAACATGTCGGGAATGGAACAGTTCCACAGCCTTACCTTGTTGCGCTCAGGGGATATTTCCACAAAACCCGCAGCCATGAACATGCTCGTAGGGGTCTTTCGGTGCAACTGAACATTGGTTTCATTCAGAATGTCCCGCAAGGGTATGTTTTTGCGGGTCATGGTGTAGAAAATATCGGAAACCATGGGCCCACCAAGGGCGGCACTTAAACCATGCCCGGTGAAATCCCCCAAAACGATGTGTTGGGTACCATTGGGCCGGAAGGCGGACAATAAAATATCTCCGGTTGTCTTTTCCATCGGTGACTGGATGCTGCGCAGGTGATTGAAATTACATTCGCTGCTGTTGCGCATTCGGTTGATGATTTCCTCGATGAATTCCCTTTCAACGGCCAACCGATCATGGTACGCCTTGAGTTCGTTTTCCGTTTCCTGCTGCCGGGTGATATCCTCCTTGAACAGGATGATCCCCTCGATGAGACCATCATCCTTTTTCCAGGGGAAAGCTTCCCATCGATACCAGCGGAGGCTTCCATCTTTTTGTTGCACCGGGTCCGCATCGTTTCTTTCCCAAAAACCTTTCACGCAACGTTCATCGATTTTTTGCCAATGTTCGGCCTCATTCGGCAACAGTTCATGGTGCGTCCGGCCTGAAATTTCGACGTTGGCAAGGTTATGATCTTCCAACCACCGGTCGCTGGCATGGAGGTAGCGCATGCGATTGTCAAACATGGCAACGGCAACCGGCGTTTTATTCATGAAAAAATGAATTTGCTGATTTCGATGATTCAATATCTGGTTTCTTCGTTGATGCTCCAGGAGCAGACGAATTCTTCGATGCAGCACCGCCCATTTGACAGGTTTTGATACAAATTCTTCGGCTCCGGCATCGAACGCCCGGTGCACCGACGGGGTATCATTCGCGGCAGTGACCATGACGATGGGCACATTCCTGCCATGAGGTAAGCTTTTGATTTCCCGGCAGACAGAATAACCATCCATTTCCGGCATGCTGGCGTCCAAAAGGACCAACGCCGGAGGTGAGTGATGAAACAGGCGTAGCGCGTCGATACCGTTTTCGGCGGAAACAACGGCATACCCCGCTTGTTTGAGGCGGACGGCGGTTAACTCCAGGTTGAAAATGTCATCGTCAGCAACCAGAATAATCGGAGAATCGGTTGTGTTTTTATCCATGGAGATCACTTTCACAAGATGCCGATAATTCTTTCAGTTTGTCGCGCAACAGGGTTTCCGTGTGAATCGCTGACGCCCGAAGTTCGTCCATCAGGGGGGCGATGGTTTCGGTGGTACCGGATTTGGCCATGGTTTCCAATTGTTGGCATAAACGGGCCAACTGGATGGCACCCAGGGTTTTGGCTCCCCCTTTGAGTCGGTGCGCATGGTCTGCCAGGGAGACCGGATCGTTGGCCGTATTGACAATGCTCAAAACGCGCTCGGGAAGAACACGCAGAAATATGCCCAGAATATTTTCAATTTCTTCGCCAACTTCCTGGTACAGATTGGATAATTCTCCGGGGTCGAAGATTTGGGAATCGGTGCAGGTGGACTCGGCGACGGTGACTGGAGGGGGGGCGGGATTTGCAGGACGATTCGCGTATCTGTTTTCCGGCACCCAGGTTTTGATCGCCCGCAGCAAATCCTTGGATCGGTAGGGCTTGGCGATATAATCGTCCAATCCCGCCGCCAGACATTTTTCCCGATCTCCCGACATGGCGTCGGCGGTGACGGCGATGATGGGGGTGCGGGGACGATGGGGGTGTGCGAGCTGCTGCTGGCGAATGTGTTTTGTGGCGGTGATTCCGTCCATCTCTGGCATATGCATGTCCATGAAAATCAGATCATAGGCGGATGCGTCTGCCATTTCCACCGCCTTGCGGCCATGCTCTGCCCAATGCGGTTCGCACCCCAGCTTGCGCAATATTTCCAGAATCACATCACGGTTTATTTCAAAATCTTCTGCGACCAAAACCCGGATGCCGGAAAAATGGTTGGCCGAGTCCGATGCCGACGCAAGTCGTCTTGTCTCTTCGGCGAGGGAAAAGGGGGCCGAGCTTTTTTCCAAGGCAATTTCAAACCAAAAGGAGCTGCCCTGGCCCGGATGACTGTCCAGACCCAGACGTCCCCCCATGAGATCGATCAGTTTGCGCACGATGGAAAGTCCCAGACCACTGCCGCCATAACGTCGGGTGGTGGAGCTGTCGGCTTGGACAAAAGGTTGAAACAACCGGGTTTTTGCATCATCGTCGATGCCGATGCCGGTATCCTTGACTTCAAACCGCAAACGGACTTCGGCGGGCGATTCCGACAAAAGTGTTACATGCGTCGTTACGCTGCCGTTTTCGGTGAACTTGACGGCGTTGCCGGTAAGATTGACCATGATCTGCCGCAGACGGACCGGATCTCCCAGAACCTGGCCCAGCTTTTCCGGAGGGGGGAGACGAAGAGACAATGCCAGACCTTTGTTTTGGGCCATGGGAGAAAAAATATCGACAACTTCTCCCATAAGATCATCAAGATTCAGTGGGGTCTTTTCCAGCTTGACCTGGCTGGCCTCGACCCTGGAAAGATCCAAAATGTCGTTGAGCAGCGTCAGCAAGGATTCTGCGGATCGATAGGCCGTTTGGGCATGTCTGCGCTGCTGTTGGTTCAACGGGCTGTCCAGGAGCAATTCCACCATCCCCAGGATGCCGTTCATGGGGGTGCGTATCTCGTGGCTCATGGTGGTCAAAAATTCACTTTTGGCATGGTTGGCGGCATCCGCCTTTTGTCTGGCCTCTTTCAGGGTGGTTTCATAGGCTTTCTTCTCGGTAATGTCTTCATTGATGGCCACATAATGTTGAATTTTGCCGACATCGTTGAAAATGGGGGAAATCAAGGTTGATTCCCAAAAAGTCTCTCCCGTTTTTTTCTGGTTTAACAACTCTCCACGCCAGGTTTTTCCCAGGGCGATGGTTTGCCACATATCGGCGTAGGTGGATGGTGTCAGGGTATCGGCATGCAAAAATTGGGGATTTTTGCCGATGACCTCCTCTTGGCTGTAACCGGTGACACGGCAAAACTGGGGATTGACGTATTCAATGAGGCCGTCGGGGCCGGTGATGATGGTGGTGACGGGACTTTGTTCCACCGCCAGCCAAAAGCGATTGCGTTCGTTTTCGATGCGTTTTTTATCGGTGACATCCTGCTGGATGGCGATAAAATTTTGAACCTTGCCCGAGGAATCCAGCACGGGGGTGATGACCGTTTCCTGGATGTAACGCGTCCCATCCTTTTTTTTGTTGATGACTTCCTGGTGCCAGACCTGGCCGGACAAAATTGTTTTCCATAGATGTTCATAGAAGGAATCGTCGTGTTCGCCCGACTTGAGCAGGCTGGGCTTCTGGCCCAGAACTTCGGTGGGGAGATAACCCGTCAATCGGGAAAAGGCGGGATTGGTCCATTGGATGTTGCCCTGAATGTCGGTGATGACGATGGGATTGGCCGCCGCTTCCAGGGCGGCCGACTGGAGGTGGAGGCGTTCATCAATGATTTTTTTCTGGGTGATGTCGCGCAGTACGGCGGTGAAAAAGGTGGATTGTTCCATCGGGACTACGGTGATGGCCACCTCGGCATTCAGGTTGTGGCCATTCTTGTGCAATGTTGTAACTTCAATGCGGCGGTTGAGAATATTGCTCTTCCCTGTGGCGAGAAAACGCTGCATCCCCTGAAGGTGTTGCCCAACCAATTCCTTGGGTACGATGGTTTGGGTAATGGCGGTGCCTACGATCTCATCTCTTGAGTAGCCGAACATGGCTTCGGCGGCCTTGTTGAATTCCAGGATGGTGCCGTTGGCGTCGATACTGATGAAAGCGTCCATGGCGGTGTCGAGGATGGTGCTGTATCGGGTTTCGCTGGCTTTCAGGCTTTGAATGGAGCGGGCAACGTCGCGTTCCACCATGCCCATGCGGCGATAAAACAGGATGGTCATGAAGGTGGACAGGCACAAAATTCCCAGAAGGACGAGCCACTTGCAATCTTCCAAAGTGTGGTGCGTCTTTTGGATGGCAAAAAGGACGCCGCCGACCAGTGCGCTAACGGAAGCGATGAAAGACCAGAGAATGGGTTTCTTGATAGATACGTTCATTGTCCCAGGATACCAGCCCCACCCGGCAATGGAAAGTTTCCCGCCCCACCCTTGTCAATACCGGAGATGATGTGCATAATCGGGTTTAAATTGAATGTTTGTTAATGGGGAAACCAGCGTGTGGAAAGTGTTGAAATGGGTTGTCATCGCACTGGTTGGAATCGGGGTGGGCGTATTTTTTACATCGGCATTGTTCCGGTCCAAACCTGGACAAAACCCGGACTCGAATCTGCCTCTGCGGGTCGCCATCAATCCGTGGCCCGGTTCGGCGCATATCTTTATCGCTGAAAAAATGGGCTATTTTACCAAAAATGGTGTTGCGGTCCAGATACGCCTCACCAGGTCTCAGGAGGATTCCTCTGCCATCTACAAGAATGGTGAAGTGGATGGTCTGGGCGATGTCCTTTCAAATACCATTGTTTATGGTTCTGAAGGGGTTCCGACCCGGGTCGTCTATGTTGCCGATTATTCACAGTCCGGCGATTGCATCATTGCAAAACCAAAATTTACCTCTCTGGCCGATTTGAAGGGGGGACGGGTCGCGTTTGAGGGAATCAATTCGTTTTCCCAACTTTATGTCCTGAAGGCTTTGGAGACCCAGGGGTTGGATGAAAGTATGGTGCGGTTCGAGATGGTTTCTTCCCAGGATGTGTTGGCGGCTTTGGAAGAAGACCGCATCGATGCTGGGCATACCTGGGAACCCACCACCTCGCGGGCCTTGGCCAAAGGTTACAGGATCCTTTCTAGTGCCGGTGATATTCCGGGTATTATCACCGATGTGTATGCCTTCCACAATCGAATCGTTGATCAACGGCCCCAGGCCATCCAGGCTTTTGTCAAATCCATGGTGGAGGCGCGAATTTATGTGGGTACGCACCGGGAAGAATCCCTGGCCATCATGGCTCAGGCCACGGGCATGAGTGTCGCTGAAATGAACAATGGTTTGGCAGGTGTCGTTCCGCTGGATCTGAAAGCCAACATTCAAGCCTTGACTCCAGGAGATAATTCTTTATCGCTGCATAATTCCGGTGAATTCATCATTCAATTTCTCCTGAAGCGGGGACAATTGCGGATTGTTCCGGAACTTAACAGGCTCCTTGATGTCCAATTTGTCAGGGCACTTTCCAGCAAGGAACCATCTCCTTGAAATTCGCCAGCAAACTGGTTTTACTGTGTGTGGGGCTGGTGACGTTGACCAGTCTGGGAATCGCTTGGCTTGCTTATGTCAGCACCAGCAAAACATTGGTGACCGAAATCATGGATCGTTTTCATGAGCGGTCCACCAACCGCATGCTGGCGGTGGACGGCATGCTTTATCAAAACATTGTCAATGTCCAAGTGATCGCCGGAGATCCGTTGTTTTGTTCCCCCGACGTATCCGCGCAAAAAATAGCCGCCCGCCTGATCAACTATCGCAATCTTTTCAAAGTTTATTTAAGCCTGTCCTATTTTACCCCTGACGGCATGCGTCAGGCCGACACTTCCGGTCTGGGAATCGGACGACCGGTAGATCCTCAATCACCTCCCGGAAAACATTGGCCCCAGGTATTGGATGGAACCTTCACCCATGGGGTAGGTCATTCCCGTCTGTTGAACGCAGACCTCATCTACGTCACCCGGACGGTTTGGTGCCTGGACGAACCAAAACCTCGTGGGGTCATCATGGCCGGGGTCAATGTCTGGAGGTTGCACGCCCTTTTTCCCGTGGCCACATCGGGTGAGGAAAACGTGCCTGTCAGGATAGACCTCATGGACGAGGAAGGCTTGCTGCTCTTTTCCAATCATGATCGTGCCGGAATCATGAAAAACAAGGCTGCAAACTTGTTGGTAACGGATGGCGGGCAGGGCGCATCCACAGGGGGGGATTATCTGACCTCCCTGGCCCACAGCACGGGTACCATGGATTTCAAGGGAAGCAACTGGTTGTTGCAATTCGCCGTCTCCAGGGAGACTGCCCTGGCTCCAGCCAGGGAACTGCGCCGGCGTATTGTCGTCACCTCCCTGATCATTGTAGCCCTGGCAACCCTTCTGGCCATTTTCTTTGCGCGCCGCTTTACCCGGCCAGTTCATGCGTTGGTTCAAACGACCAAGGCGGTTTCTGCTGGAAATCTTTCAAGCTTAGTGGAAGATATAAAGAAAAACTCCACGCAAAGCACGAACGATGCGACGCAGGATGAATTCTCTCTCCTGGTCCGGTCCTTTGAACACATGCTGATCAGTCTGAACGATCTGACGCTCCGCAAAGAGCAAATCCAGCAACAACTCAACGATGCCCTGGAGATCAACCGAAAGATTCTTTCAGCCAGCAACCAGGGAATCATCGCCTTTCTGTCTGAGAATGGCCGATGCGTTTTTGCCAATCCGGCGGGAATTTCCCTTTTTGGCATGGACTCAATCGAACAACTCATGGAGATCAATTTTCGGCAGATCGATGCGTGGCACGGGCCGGTTGAACTTCTGGAAGGTGCCCGAAAGGTCATGGAAACCGGCAAGGAGGTGAGCTGGGAGTTTCAGCATGCCGACCGTTCTGGTCAAAGGGTGTGGTGGGACGTTTTTGCCACGGTTTTTCAAAGCAGAGGGCAGCCGCATCTGCTTATGGTCATCAATGACATATCCAGGCGCAAAGAGGCTGAGGAGGCCATCATTCACGCCCAACGGAGCGCGGAGATGGCCAACGAGAGCAAAAGCGCATTTCTTGCCAACATGAGCCACGAAATTCGGACACCCATGAACGCGGTGATTGGTCTGACCCAGTTGGCCATGCAGATGCCCTTGTCACCACAATTGCAGGACTATCTTTCCAAGATTTCCAATTCATCCCGGTCATTGTTGCGGATCATCAACGATATTCTCGATTTTTCCAAAATTGAGGCGGGCCGATTGGAACTGGAGATGTCGCACTTTCTGCTGCGGGATGTTTTCGATCATCTGTCGGACATGTTTCGGGCCCAGGTCAGCGAAAAACACCTGGAACTGGTCATGTGCATGTCGGAAGAATGCCGTCTTGAATTATATGGCGATTCGTTGCGTTTGGAACAGGTGTTGATGAACCTTGTTGCCAACGCCATCAAGTTCACTGACGAAGGGGAAATCGAAATCCAGGTCAAAACTCTTCGGGATGCCTCGGAGGACGTAACCTTGGAATTTTCCATCCGTGATACCGGCATCGGTTTGGATGAGTTTGAGATTGCCAAATTGTTCAAACCTTTTACTCAGGCCGACAATTCGACCACCCGCAAATTTGGCGGAACCGGACTGGGACTTTCCATTTGCAGAAAGCTTGTCGAAATGATGGGTGGATGGTTTTGGGTGGATTCGACACCGGGGCGGGGCAGTGTGTTTTATTTCACCTCCACGCTTCGACGGCGGCTTGGGGCTGAGATCGAGGACATGATTTCCCCCGATGACATGCACCGGCTCCGAGTGCTGGTGGTTGATGATAACGAAACATCGAGACGTGCCCTTCTGAAAACCTTGGAAATGTTCGGTTTTCATGCCTGTGCTGCCGCTTCCGGGCCTGAGGCGGAGATCTTGTTGACCCGGGAGGTGGCTGCGGGGAAACCCTTTCAACTGGCCATTGTGGATTGGATTATGCCGGGGATGAACGGTGTGGATACCGTCAGGCGGATCAGGGAAAACAGTTCTCAGGCGGTGCCGCCCAAATCGATCCTGATGGTGCCCTATGGCCACGAGGAGGAAATCAAGGGAGCGGGGGATGCGTCCATGGTGGATGGATGGATTACCAAGCCGGTCAATTGTTCATTCCTGTTCGACACCATCATGAACGTGTTTGAACGTCAGGTTACCAAGGCGTTGCGCAACAGTCTGGATGTTGTCGATGTGACGAAGATTGCCGAGCGCATCGGTGGTGCGCGGGTGTTGTTGGTGGAGGATAACGCCATCAATCGCCAGGTAGCCGAGGGGTTGCTGACGGCTGTGGGCTTGGTTGTGGAGACGGTCTGGGATGGGGTGGAGGCGGTGCAGAGGCTGAGCGAGGGAGGGGCGGAACCGGACGTGGTATTGATGGATATTCAAATGCCGCGTATGGATGGCCTGGAAGCCGCGCGCAAGATACGCGAAGAATTGGAATTGCACCAGTTGCCCATCATTGCCATGACGGCCCACGCTATGGCCTCGGATCGGGAAAGGTGCCTTGATGCGGGCATGAACGACCATGTACCCAAGCCCATCGAAAGGGAGCATCTTTACGCCAAGCTGGTGCAATGGATTGGCGGGCGCGAAGGTCTTGGGGTCCGTCTTGAGGTTGCGGTCGGACAAAACACGGATGAATCGTTGCCCTTTCCCGATCATCTGGCTGGGATCGATGTCAACAAAGGGTTGGAGCGGCTCAATGGTGACCGTCGTTTGTTGCGGTCTCTTTTCTATGAGTTTCATCGCGATTACGCTGGCGTCGCGGCGGAAGTCCGTTCGGCACTGGCGGGAAGAAGAATGAACGATCTGAAATCCGCCGCCAGTATCGTCCATGCCGTGCGCGGAATGGCTGGCAATATCTCTGCGATGCGTTTGTTCGATACCGCTTCCATTCTTGAGCAGGGATTGCGTGAGGAATGGGATTCGGTTGCGGATGCGTTGAATGATTTTGAAAACGCTTTGCATGAGGTGGTGGGTTCCATCGGAGAGATGAAGCAGTCCGAGCAGGATGTTGCCGTCGCTTCCCGAGTGTCTGGCCATGGGCGTTGGAATATGTCGGACATTCTTCCCCTTGCGCGTGAGCTGTCACGGTCCCTGGAGGGGCAGTATTTTGATGCTGGAGAACTGTTTACCCGGCTCAAGCCGTTTTTGTTGGCAGGCGGAGACGCGTCGTTTGAAAACCTCGTTGATACCCTTGGCGATAAGATTGACAGACTTGATTTCAAGGAGGCACTTGGTGTTTTTAATGAAATTATGAAAATTTTTAACATTAACGAAGAACTTGGTGACAAGTGATGCCTGAAGAGAATAAGCACAAGATATTGATTGTTGATGATGTTCCTGGTAATATTAAAGTTTTGGCCAAGGCCTTAGACCGGGATTATCGAGTTTTGGTGGCCACCAATGGTGAAGATGCCCTGAGGACGGCGGAAATTGAGGAAGTAGACACGGTTCTCCTGGATGTGGAAATGCCGGGAATGGATGGTTTTGAGGTATGCAGACGTTTGAAAGAAAAAAAACTGACCCGCAAGATTCCCGTTATTTTCACCACTGGGCGGCGGAGTGCGGATGAAATCATCAAGGGATTGTCTCTTGGTGCGTTTTATTATTTGACAAAACCTTTGGACATGAAAATTTTGGTTGCCGTCATTCAATCGGCTATTGCCAGGAGGATGGTCCACCAGTGTTTGTACGGACAGATTCAGGTGACCCGTTGTCCGTTGTCCATGCACATGGACGAGGCTCAGTTCAGCATCCGGACCCTGTCGGACGCTTTTGATTTGGCTGTTTTGTTGTCCATGGCTTGTCCGAATCCCGAGAAGGCTTCCATTGGTTTGCGGGAGTTGCTTGTCAATGCCGTGGAGCATGGAAACCTTGGCATTACCTACGAGGAAAAGAGCGTTTTTTCCAAATCGGATCAACTGGAGAGTGAAATAAAACGTCGTCTGGCGTTACCTGAAAACCAATCCAAGCGTGTGACTGTTTTTTTCAAGCGCGAAGAACGGGGGCTTCGTTTTCGGATCCGGGATGCCGGGAATGGATTTGATTGGCAGCCCTATTTGGATTTTCACCCCGACAGGATGCTTGATACGCACGGGAGGGGAATTGCCATTGCTGTCAAGGCCAGTTTTGATCTTGTCCAGTTTCTTGGATCGGGCAATGAAGTGGAGTGTTTTATCGTATTTGAATCGTAACGTTTTCTCACTCCATGGGGTGGGTCAGTGACGATGTAACCATTCAGTCCCCCCCCTTTTTTTAAGGTTGAAATTATTGTGGGGGTTAAGGTGGGGATCATCCCCCCGTGCGGCGGTTTGGAGGCAGATCAGATTTTATGAGTAAGATTGCCCACCCACATGATCGTTTCCTAAAGATCCTTCTCTCGGATCCAGAAAAGGCGGCGCACCTGCTGCGTGAGCGACTTCCGGTCGAAATATCGGAATGGCTGTCCGATAAACTCCCGGAGTTGGTTGGTGGTTCATTTGTTGATCAGGAACTCCAAGAGTACCTGACGGACCGACTTTTTCGGGTGAAGACCGTTCATGGACAAGAAGCCTTTTTGTATGTCTTGATTGACCATAAGAGCTATCCGGATCGGTTTGTTGCGTGGCAATTATTGCGGTATATGGTCAGGGCACTTGAGCAATGGGAACGAGAAAATCCCAAATGGGAGCGGCTGCCAGCTATTGTTCCATTTGTCGTGTATCATGGGGCGGACCAATGGCGCATTTCGGATAATTTTCTGGTGCTGGTGGATGCACCAACAGGATGGAGGCCATACCTGCTGGACTTCAAGTTTTCCCTTTTCGATTTGGGCCATGTTGAGGATCAGCAGCTTTCCAAACAGCCATACCTGCGGGCTTGGTTGTTGGCCGCCAAGTATGCAACGAGAGATGGGAAGCAACTTGAGATCAAGGATTTTCTCGTTGAGGTTTTGACAGAGGTTCCGGCCGATGACTTCATGCTCATCATGCGGTATGTGGTGGAAACGTACAGGCGTTACGATGAAAAGGATATTCGGGAGATTGTTCGACGGGTACGTCCAGAGGAGGAAGAGAAAATGATGTCACAATTTGCGCAAAGCGTTATTGAGAACACAAATCCGAAATGGGCTCAGATGGTCCTGCAGGAAGGACGCCAGGAAGGACGCCAGGAAGGTGAAAAGAAAGGTGAAAAGAAAGGTGAGGCCAAAATTCTTACTCGCCTTTTGCAACGTCGTTTTGGCGAGTTGCCCATGTGGGTGAGCGAAAAGGTTTCCGAGGCTGATTTGGCATCTATGGAAGCCTGGAGTCTCCGTATCTTCGATGCCCAGTCACTGGACGATGTCTTCTCGGACAAGGAGTGACGCCGTTTTCCGAGACAAAATTTGCGGAATTTTTCCGGTACCCAGTTGATTTAATTTAAACAAAAAGCTCCATTACCTATGGGGGTTTTGGGGCTGCGCTCTTACATTCCATAGAAGATTGTGCCAACGCCTCTGTCATATGTTGCACGACCTCGGACCAGTCATCGGGTTTTGTTTGGCGGAACAGACGCATGACTTTCGGGTACCAGGGAGAATCGCTACGGTCTTGTAACCAGCGCCAGTCGGTTCCCCACGACGGCAATAAAACCCAACAAGGTTTTCCCATCGCACCGGCCAGATGGGCGACGGCGGAATCGATCGTGATCACCAGATCCAGGCGGGCCAACAGGGCGGCGGTATCGGCAAAACTGCGGAGGGATGCCCCCAGGTGGAGCAAAGGTTGTTCCGGCGGTGGATTTTTGGCCGCATCTTCCCCACACCCTTTTTGCAGACTCACAAAGGCAACCCCAGGCACCGTCCACAGGGGGGCCAAAACATGCAAACCGGGGAGGGAACGGTTGGCGTCATTTTTATGGGTAGGATCCCCTTTCCAAACCAATCCAACCCGAAACCTTTGCTGGGGAAGGTGTTGGATTCCATCGAACGCATGTCCTGGTGGTGGTGCCAGATAGGGAATCGGTGCGGGAATCGAGGACAGTGTTGTTCCAAGATGGTGGGGAATGGACAGATAAAAGGTCCAAAAATCATGTCGTGGATAGGGGTGGGTCTGCTTTTCCATGACCGCATCCTTTTCCGGCAAGGATTGGAACAATTCCTTGAGCGCGGCTTCGCATGCCAGGGTCAGATGTTTGACCCCCATGGTTTTCAAAACTCTGGCGTAACGGCAAAATTGAATCTGGTCGCCAAACCCTTGTTCGGGAAGAATCAATAAAGATTTTTCCCTGAGATCTTCACCATTCCACATGGGTATGGGACCGGCATCCGATGGCAGAATCCGTTGATGTCTGTTGACGTTGTGGCGCGCCTCATGCGCAAGCCACCCTTCCTGGAATCGTGCTTGTCCCAGGAGAAGGAAACTTAGATTATACTTAGCCTCGTGATAATCCGGTCTGAGGTGCAGGGCTTGGCGGTAGGCCGCCTCGGATTGGGGAACCTGTTTCAGTTCTTTAAAAAGATTTCCAAGATTATTATAGGCTTCGGGATAATCAGGCTGAAGACACAGGGCTTGGCGGTAGGCCGCTTCGGCTTCTTCGGCGTGTTTGAGTTCCAGCAACAGATTGCCCAGATTGTTGTAGGCTCCGGCAAAGTTTGGGTTCAGGCTCAATGCCTCGCGAAAAGCCACCATGGCTTTTGCAAATTGTTTTTGTCCTTTCAGCAGATTTCCATAATTATTGAAGACTTCGGCATGATTGGGATGCAGACGCAGGGCTTGAAGGTAGGCCTCTTCGGCTTCTGCGAAACGTTTTTGATTGTGGAGGATGATTCCCAGATTGTTGTAGGCATTGACGTCGTCGGGCTTGAAATGCAGGGCTTGCCGGCAGGCCGCTTCGGCTTCGTCGAAACGTTGCAGTTCGTTGAGGATGATCCCCAGATTGTTGCAGGCTTCGGTATAGTCGGGTTTGAAATGTATGGCTTGGCGAAAAGCGGCTTCTGCTTGTTGCCGTTGTTGCATCTGGTTGAGAGTGATTCCCAGATTATTGCAGGCCGAGGCAAAGTCGCATTTGTGGTGCAGTGCCTGCCGGTAAGCCGCTGCCGCTTCGTTATAACGTTGCATCGCATGGAGAACGATTCCCAGATTGTTGTGCGCCTGGGCAAATTCGGGCTTGAAACGTAACGCCAGTCGATAGGCGGCCTCGGCTTCGGCGAAATGTTTCATTTCGTACATCAGGTTACCAAAATTATAGTGAGCGTCGGCATAGTCCGGTCGGATGCGTACCGCCTCCTGCCAACAGGAAATGGCTTGTTGCGGGTTGCCCGACAGTTGGTGGCAGATCGCCGCCAGGTTCAACAATAAAAAATCGTTTTTGGCGGTGCGTAAAATTTTGTTGGCTATCTCCAAAGCGGCTGGAATGTTGCCTGCGGCATAGAGGGCGAACGCTTTCTCCCTGGCCCCCTGTTTTATCGGTTGGTGGGATGGTCCGGGGGGTTGGTTGCGTTTTTTGGGTTTGTTTTTGTTTCGGGATGACACAATGTGGATTCCTCGGGCCGGTGGTTTCGGGTTCCATTCTATGCTGGTGTATTTCATGCGGCAACCGTTGCGTTCAGGGTCTTTGTGTCTTTTTGCCGGGTTGCGTGCTAGAGTGCCTCGGTGGTCGAGGGATGGAGGCTGCGGGGGCTCGTTTATTTCTTTTTGAAAGTTTATGTGGATGCTTTTGTTCTCGGGGACTTGCCTTACCCTGGTGGGGTTGGCGTGGTTGTTGGATCGTTGGTTGGGGGAACCGCAACGGTTTCATCCTTTGGTGGGGTTTGGCCAAGTGGCCATGGCCTTGGAAAATGGGATCCGGCGCAGGTTTTCGGTATCGGGTTTTCAGGGGCGTTTGTTGGGGTTGATCGCCGTCGTCTTTTTGGTTGGACCGGGGTTGGTTTTGGTTGTCTGGGTTTCTTTGATTCCGGGGTGGGGTTTGCTTTGGCAGGTGTTGTTGCTCTATCTTGCGCTGGGGGGCAAAAGCCTGGAGCAACACGCCTTGAGGGTTTGCCAGGCCTTGGAGTGTGGCGATCTGGCGGAATCCCGTCGTCGGGTGGGGTATATGGTCAGCCGCGACACCCAGGCCATGGAAACGCCGGATGTGGCCCGCGCCACGGTGGAATCGGTGTTGGAAAATGGTTGTGATGCCCTGTTTGCCACCCTGTTCTGGTTTATCCTTTTTGGGGGACCGGGGGCGGTTTTGTTTCGCCTGGCCAACACCCTGGATGCCATGTGGGGTTATCGCAACGAGCGTTATCTTTATTTTGGCTGGTGTGCCGCCCGCCTGGACGATGTATTGGGTTATGTGCCGGCGCGCTTGACCGCCGTGACTTATCTGGTTTTTGGCCACGCTCGTGGGGCCATTGAGGGCTGGAAACGCTGTACCCAAAGGAAAAGTCCCAACGCCACCCTGGTCATGGCGGTAGGAGGAGGTGCTCTGGGATTGCGGTTGGGAGGTGGGGGTTATTACCATGGCCAATGGCAGGCATCCCCCGTGTTGGGGGGCAGCCAACCTCCTGGTCCTGGGGATATCCGGCGTGCGATGCGACTGGTGCGCCAGGGGGGGATGGCGTGGGCGATCGTGTGTTTTCTCCTGGGGCTTGGCTCCCTCCTGTAACAATGGATTTTCATGTATGACGGTTGAATTGATCTTGGGAGGGGCGCGCAGTGGCAAGACCGCCTTTGCACAAAACCGGGCCAACGCCCTGAGTCAGGATGTGGTCTACATTGCCACCGCCCGGGCTTATGATGCGGAGATGCGCCAACGTATCGTGCGGCATCAGCAATCGCGTCCGACGCATTGGCGGTTGGTCGAGGAGCCTGTCCATCTGGGCAGGGCCATCGCTGCCCAGGCCGCCCCCGGTCGGGTGCTGTTGGTGGATTGCCTGACTTTGTGGCTTACCAATCTGTTGACCGATCCCGATGACCCCCATACCCTTGAGCGGGAAAAACGGGCATTGTTGCAGCACATGACCCAAAGTTTGGGAAACATCCTCCTGGTCAACAACGAAACCGGGTTGGGAGTGGTCCCCATGGGGTTATTAACCCGCCGTTTTGTGGATGAAAACGGTTGGCTCAACCAATCTTTGGCCCAAACATGTCGGCGCGTTACCCTGATGGTGGCGGGCCTTCCCATCGAACTGAAAAAGGATTGAATCATGCGTCCCGATTGGATCAACCATCCCGTTCCCCCGGTGTCATCGCCGCACATGCAACGGGCGTTGGAACGGCAAAATCAATTGACCAAACCCCCCGGTTCCCTGGGGATGCTGGAGGAATTGGCGGTTCGGTCTGCTGGATGGTTGGCGAGTGACCGGCCATCCTTCGACCGCATGCGTATTGTGGTGTTTGCCGGCGATCATGGCATTGCGGCGGCTGGAGTTTCCGCTTTTCCGCAAGCGGTTACCTTGGAAATGGTACGAAATTTTTCCAATGGTGGCGCGGCCATTTGTGTTTTGGCGCAGGAGACCGGGGCGCAGTTGGAGGTGGTGGACGCGGGGGTTGTCACCGATTGTGGTCCGCTGCCAGGGGTGGTTTCAGGTCGTGCCGCAGCGGGTACAGCCGATTTTCGCCATGCCGCCGCCATGACCCATTCCCAGTTCAATGCCGCTTTGGAATTGGGACGGCAGGCGGTGCGGCGGGGCGTGGAGGCGGGGGTGCAATTGTTGATCGGTGGGGAAATGGGGATTGGCAATACCACGGCGGCTTCGGCTGTGGGGTCGGTGCTGACGGGGATGACGCCCGAGGCCATGACGGGTCCGGGAACCGGGGTTGATGGCGAGGGTATGGCCCGAAAAGCCAAGGTAATCGCCGAAGCGGTTGTCTTTCATGGACCTTCCAGGGACGATCCTTTGGAGGTGATGCGCCTTCTGGGAGGATTGGAAATGGCTGCCTTGACCGGGTTTTACCTGGCGGCAGCCCAGGCGGGAGTGGTGTGTGTCGTCGATGGTTTCATCACGGCTGCCGCTGCTCTGACTGCTTTGCGGGTGCAACCGGCCATCCAGCCCTGGTTGTTGTTTTCTCACATGTCCAAGGAACCGGGCCATGCCGCCTTGTTGCAGGCGGCCAACGTCGCTCCGGTTCTTTCTTTGGGGATGCGCCTGGGTGAGGCCAGCGGAGGTGCCACATTGTTACCCATCCTCAAGGTGGCGTGTGCCCTGCACAATCGTATGGCCACCTTTCAGGAAGCTTCGGTCTCCGGGAAAAAATGACGGAAAACTATTTGTTGCTGGATTTTCTGCGCCATGGGCAGGTCACCGGGGTGCCGTGTTTCAACGGGGTCAGCGACCCGCCCTTGACGGATGCCGGGTGGCATGCCATGACCTTGGCTGCTGAAAAATCGCGCCGGGCCGATGCCGTTGTCACCTCCCCCCTGGGAAGGTGTGCCTTTTTTGCGCGTTGGTGGGGGAGGGGGGCGGGGATTCCGGTCGCCGAGGAATCCGGATTCAGAGAATATGATTTCGGCTTGTGGGAAGGGCGCACGGCGGCAGACATCATGGCCACCGACCCCCAAGGGTTGTCGGCGTTTTGGCACGATCCCGCCAACCATCCCCCTCCCCAGGGAGAGTCCATGGATCATTTTAGCAACAGAATCGCTTTGGCTTTGGAAAAACTGGCCAATACTCCGGCGGTGGGGCATCTCCTGGTCATCACGCATGGCGGGGTGCTGCGCCAGGTTGCGGCCCATGTATTGAACCGTCCGTTTCAGGCGATGTGGTCTTTTGATGTTCCCTTGTGCGCCTGCCTGCGTGTGCTGCTGCTTCGGCATCTGTCCCGCCCCCCCGAACTTGTGTTCATGGGGATGGCGTGATGTTGCGCCCGTTGTTGTTGGCCTTGGGGTTGTTGACGACTCTGCCGGTCCCTGGGGTCGTTGACCCCAAAGAGCGGGAAATCGGGCTTTCGGTTCTTTTGTATCCCCTGGTTGGGGTGATTGTGGGTTTTTTTGTTTGGGGCCTGGCGATGGTGACAGTGTCGTGGCCTGAAAACATGCGCGGGGTGTTTATCCTTTTTTTATGGTTGGCTTTGACGGGGGGATTGCATCTGGAGGGATTGGGTGATCTTGCCGATGCCTGGGTGGGGGGGATGGGTCGGCCCGGACGCATGCTGGAGATCATGAAGGATCCCCGTTGCGGCCCTGCGGCGGTTATGGCAATCACCATGCAGTTGCTGTTTAAATGGGTCGCTATCCAGGCACTTGTGCAACAGCGGCATGAGTTTTTGCTGTTTTTTGCCCCCGTGGTGGGAAGGACGGTGTTGTTGCCGTTGATGCTTTCCACCCCCTACCTGCGCAAGGAGGGAATGGCGACGGTCGCCATCGCGGCGGTACCGAAAACCACTGCCTGGATGGTGGTGGCTTTGGTTGGCACGTCCCTCACCGTTAAAATTCCTTTGGCTGTGGGGGCGACGGTGGTTTGCCTAGTATGGTTTCGGTGGTTGATGCTGCGGCACCTGGGGGGGGTTACGGGAGATGTCCTGGGTGCGGGATGCGAGTTGTCTGAAACAATCTTCCTTCTGGCGGCATTGCTGTTGCCTAATCTTTAGACGACACCATGCCATTCTTTATTGAAAAAACAATAACTTACGTTACAGACCCCGTTGCAAACGTGACTGAAAGTGACAGGAAAACCCCCATCGTGACAGGAGTTCGTCACGTTTTAGTCACGGTGGATGCCGACCCCTTACCGACTAACCCCGAGACAAGAACGCTTCAACGAAATGGAAGAACTCTGGCGCGTCCTTGTCCCTCGTCCACGGTGACAAGGGCTCCATCATGCAGAGTTTCCTCAAATTGTCTTAATGCCGAAACCACTAACCTTGCGAGATGTTGCGGGGTGACGTTTTGAGTGCGAACCTGGAAGACACTTGGTGTACGTGCATTGCTGAGAGCCAGGAGGGTTCCAAAATCCAAATCATGGGTAAAAATGACGTACCCATGTGCTCTCGCCCATGCCATGACGGTCGTGTCTGGGGCATCAGGAGACCCAATGTCTGACCAGTGTACTACCTCGAATCCACCCTCCTTCAAGACATCCTTCCAGGACGGAGAAATATTCATGTCCAACAGGACTTTCATGATGCTACAAGATTGACCTCAATTTCTTCTGTCCTCCAAGCCGCATACGCCAAAGCTTCTCGGATGTCATCTGCTTCAAGATAAGGGTAGTTTGCCAGTATTACATCAATGGAGGTTCCTGAAGCAATCAACCCGATGATAGTTCCAACCGTAACACGCATGCCTCGGATACACGGCTTTCCACCCATTGTGTTAGGATCCAAGGTTATGCGAGAGAGATTTGGCATTACGTAGGTCCATTATGGATAGAAAATAGATCTCACTTGTGGGTCGCAACTTCCTTCTTAAGCAGCCACCATGGCCGGCAAAGGCGGTACCGCCTCGCCCCCTCTACGCCTAGCAAGCGTATCTGCCAGAAATGGTCATGGCAAGACCTTTCGTTTGCGGCATGTTTCAATCACACTTGCCAATAAGGCGACCGCCCGGCTCCCTTGAGCGGTGCGTGTGCCGTAGCAAATGGGACCAACAGCGCAAACGCTTGAGGTACCTTTGGTCGGGGTGAGAGGATTTGAACCTCCGACCCCTGCGTCCCGAACGCAGTGCTCTACCAGTCTGAGCCACACCCCGACGCGGAACGCCATCACAAAAATCCCGCTTGCTCCTCAATGGATGTTCTGTCTGACATTCCAACTGCCCCTTAATAACAAAGCTTGAGACTGTGAGCAAGCGCAATCAGCACAGAATTCTGCGATTCGTACATTTGGCGCATGTCAGAAACAAAGTCAAAATCCTGGCGGCAATCCCCCAGCCCCTTTTTTTCTTTCAATAATCTTATTCACGATGGGTCAGTTTTCCGGGGGGGGGGCAAACAAATTATCGAATGTCAACACACCTTTAAGAGCCATCGGGTGGAAGATAAATCGTGACGGTGGTGCCGTTGGATTCGGAAGTTGCAAACTCGATACGCCCCCCTTGGACCTCGGTCATTAACTTGGCTGAGTAGGTGCCGAGACCTGTGCCATGAGCTTTGCCGAAAGTGACATATTTGTCAAAAAAACGGTCTCGGATTTCCATGGGGATGCTCCCCTGGTTATGGATGGCGATACGATGTCCTGGATGATGGTCCAAAATCACTGTGATGGGCTGGTCAGGTGGTGACGCATCCAAAGCATTACTGACAAGATTGTTGAAGAGAGAATAGCAAAGCAATTCCTCACCCAAAATAAAAAATCGGGATGCTTCGGTAGCGGGATGGCCATCCAACACAATTTTGTACGCCAGATTCTTTGAACACATGGGATCCGCGTTTGTGCTAAAAATTTTTTCCAACAATCCAACGATTTCCACTGGTTTAGGTTCAAAACTATAGGTGCCCTGTTCCATTTTGAACATGTCCAGTGACAGATTGATCATGTTTAACAGTTTGTATCCCGACTCATGAATGAGTTGGCACATTTTTTTTTCTTCGTCGTTCATGGGAAGAATGGTGGAAAGCAAACCGGAAAAACCAATGATGGCGTTGAGGGGAGATTTTAAATCATGACGCATGATTCGATCGACTTCTTCGCGCAGGTTTGACGCCTGGATCAATTCCTGGTTTTGCTGCGCCAGTTTTTCTCGGGCCTTTTTTAAAACCATGTGCGTTTTTACCCGTGCTCTGACGATGGAAGGGGCCACCGGTTTGGATAAAAAATCAACCGCCCCAAGTGCCAAAGCCATGGTTTCGTCGGTTTCTTCATTTTTGGAAGTGACAAAAATCACTGGAATATCGCGGGTGCTTTCATTGGCCTGCAAAGTTTGGCACACCTGATAACCATCCATGCCAGGCATCACAACATCCAGGAGGATCAAATCGTAAGATTCTAACGCCACCGAATCCAGGGCATCCTGTCCCCGGATGGCCGCCGAAATTTGATAATCATTTTTCAATATCTCTGCCAGTATTTTAATGTTGGAAGGGACATCGTCAACAATTAAAATTTTTGGTTTTTCAAAGTCTTCTGTCATATTTGGCATGTGATCGGTTCGGGCTACGGGAAATCGACGACGGGTCGAAAGCGGAAGCTCAGAGCTTCCTTCTCTCTGCTTCATCGGCAAAAGCCTGTTGCGTCCAAAGGGTAAAAAAAAAATGCTGTTTTCTGGACATTCACAGGCAATGGCCACGTAACCATTCAACGATTTTTGGTAAACATTTTTTTCCCAAATTGCAACAGATCATCCACATAGCCATAGATGACCGGGATCACCAGCAGGGAAAGAAAGGTGGAGGTGATCAAGCCACCGATAACCACAATGGCCATGGGAGAGCGAAAGCTGGGTTCGGCACCGATGCCCAGGGCTACAGGCAACATCCCAGCCCCCATGGCGATGGTGGTCATGACAATGGGTCTGGCCCGTTTGTGACAGGCATCCAGAAGGGCCGCACGCCGCTCCAATCCCCTTTCTCTCCGGGCGACCACCGCGTATTCCACCAATAAAATGGAATTTTTGGTGACAATTCCCATGAGCATCAAAATACCGATCACCGCCGGCATGGAAAACGAGTTGTGGGTGATCAACAGCGAAACAAAGGCCCCCCCCAGGGATAAAGGCAAGGCGGCCAGGATGGTCACCGGTTGCAAAAAATCATGAAACAACAGTACCAGGACAATGTAGATGCACAGCACCCCCATGGCCATGGCTCCGGCAAAACTGCCAAACAATTCTTTCATCCGTTGGGCCTCGCCATCCGGGGGCCGATGGACTTCGGGGGGAAGTTTTTGCATGACGGGCAGGCGATTGACTTCCCCCAGGAGTTCGCCCAGAACCCGTTGCCCCAATTCAATGTCAATGCTGGTACGGCGCATACGATCCAAACGATCAATTTGGGTGGCTCCGCTGTTCATTTCAACTGTGGCAATGGCCTCCAGGGGGATGACACCATTGCGGGAGGCGATGGGCAACTGCCGAATGGCTGCCAGGTCGTGCCGTACCCTGGGATCCAGGCGGACACGTATGGGAACCTGGCGTTCCGTCAGGTTGAGTTTGGCCAGTTGCACCTTGAAATCTCCGGCGGTAGCCACGCGCACCGCTTGCGCAATAATATCACTCGAAACCCCAAGATCGGCCGCTTTGGCAAAATCGGGGACAATGTGGATTTCGGGGCGTTCCATCGAGGCGTTGGAAAAGACGTTTCCGATTCCCTGCAAGGTGCGCGATTCTTTCTCTACGGCATTGACTACCTTGCTGAGGGCAAAAGAATCGTTGCTGGCCAAAACCAAAGTCAGCTTGACTCCTGGGCCATGGGAGGAAATGGAAAAACGAATCCCAGGGAGAAATTTTAACTGGTTGCGCAGTTCATCTTCAACCTGGGGTTGTTTTTTGTCACGCTCGCGGCGATCCTTGAGTACGACGATCAAAGTTGCTTTGCGCACATCGCCGCTGGCTCCCCCTCCCAAAGGTCCCCCCTCGGAGTTGGCCGCCGAACCGACGGCTCCGTAAACCCGGATGACCTCGGGAATTCCTCGGATGATGTTGGTGGCTTGTCGGGATATTTCCAGGGTATCGTCAAGAGAGGATCCCGGAGGCAATTCCAGATTGACGAGGGTTTGACTGCGATCCGCCGCCGGTACAAAACCGGAGGGAAGGAGGGGAGCCAAAGACAGGGAACCGGCAAAAAACAGCAGCGAAGCCAACAGGGTCAGACGTGGATGGTTGAGGCAGGAGGTGACCATTTTAAGATACACCCTTTGCCAACCACTCTGTCGATATTCACGGGAGTCGGGGCGTAATATATAGGCCGCCATCATGGGTGTCAGCAGGCGGGCAACGACCAGAGATGCAAGGATGGCTGCCACCGAAGTCATGCCAAAGGGGCGAAAAAATTTGCCAGGAATTCCCCCCATGAAGGCTGTGGGTAAAAACACCGCAACCAGGGTCAGCGTGGTGGCAATGACCGCCATACCAATTTCATCGGCGGCCTCCATGGCGGCTTGATAGGGGGTTTTGCCCATTTTAAGGTGACGAACAATATTTTCCACCTCCACAATGGCGTCATCCACCAGGATGCCTACCACCAGGGCCAAGGCCAACAAGGTCAGCGTATCCAGGCTGAAATGGGCCAGTTTCATGATGAAAAAGGTGGGAATGATGGACAGCGGCAAGGCGGCCGCCGAAACCAGTGTCGCCCGACCATCGCGTAAAAACCACCAGACAACCAGAATGGCCAGGGCCGCCCCCTCGTAGAGCAATTCCATGGATCCTGTGTAATTGTCCAGGGCGGGGGCAAGCCTCCTGGGCCACCGAAACCTCGCTGAACCCTTTGGAACGGGTCAGTTCAAACCCTACCATCCGTTCGCCGTTGAGCAGAGCAATACTGCTTGGTTGCGCCTTGCCATCGGTGATGGTGGCGATTTCTGCCAACGGTATGGTTCGCCCACCCGGCAGTGGAATGTCCAAGGTGCGTAAATCATCCAGGGATTCGGGGGCGGCCAGGGTTCGTATCGATTGCACTTCGCCGGCAATGTCACCGCGCCCCCCGGGAGAATCTTTGCGAACTTGCCGTAGCAGACGGGACACATCGGAGGCGGTGATATTCAAGGAACGCATCCGTACCGGATCCAGATCCACCTGAATTTCCCGGTCGATCCCGCCCATGCGACTGAACCTGCCCACACCGGGCACGGTCAGCATGGCCTTGGCGATGTCGTTGTCCACCAACCAGGAAAGTTCGCCTTCATCCAGGACTTCGGAGCGGATGGTAAAGGCGATCATGACGCCGCCGGTGGTCGTCTTTTTGGAAATGACCGGCGCGGTCAAATCCTGGGGCAGGTCGGTGCGGATGGCGTCAACGGCATTGCGTACCTCGTTGAGGGCCACATCGGCGTTCTTGTCGATGGCAAATTCCACGACGATGGAAACCGTGCTGTCGGTCAGGGTGGTGCGAATGTGGTCCACCTCTCCCAGGGAGGCCACGGCATCTTCAATCTTGCGTGCCACCTCGGTTTCCAATTGGGGGGGGGCCGCTCCTTCGAGGGTGGCCATGATGGTGATGGCTGGAACCTCGATGTCGGGAAAATTTTGTATTCCCAATCCCTTGAAAGAGGTTATTCCCAACAAGGTCAACAGCACAAACAGCAGGATGGCCGGGACGGGATGC
Source organism: Magnetococcales bacterium (assembly GCA_015660855.1). Lineage (GTDB taxonomy): Bacteria > Pseudomonadota > Magnetococcia > Magnetococcales > UBA8363 > UBA8363. The sequence continues at coordinate 6,970 of JACSDG010000026.1, read as the reverse complement.
CGGATGGAAAGGGAAGACAGATTCACGGTTTCACCTCCGTGAGCAAAACCCGGTCGCCATCCTTGAGAAAAGCCCCCCCCGTGGATACTGCAGAGGTTGTTTCATCAAGGCCGGAGGGTATGGCCACACGATCCGCCTGCCGCTGTGACACCGTGACCTTGCGCCGTACCACCCGATCTTTTCCGGACAATTCAAAAATATAGGAAAAACCGTCGCTGAAAAGGATGGCCGACTGGGGCAGGGTGAAAACTTTTTCGTTACCCAGATGAATTTCCCCTTGGGCAAACATTCCCGCCTGAAGCCAGGGATCCTTGGGCAGATCAAAATAGGCCATGCTTTTGCGGGTATTGGGATCCTGGGTCGGGGCGATCTGACGCAGGGTGGCCTGAATGGTTTTTCCATTGGAAAGGTTGAGTCGCGCCTGTTGTCCCGGTTTGACCTGGAGCCATTGTGCCGAGGTCAGTTCGGCCCGCCATTCCAGACGCGATTGCCGGATCAGGCGAAACAATTCGCTGCCCACCTGCACCACCGCCCCCAGGGAGGCACTGCGCGACGAGATGACACCGTCGTCGGCGGCCAGAATACGGGTTTGGCGCAGCCGGACCTCTTCCAGTTCCAGGGTGGCCTGGGCCGCTTCCAGGTCGGCCTGGGCCGTTTTCTCTCCCAGGAGATATTGGGTCACCTGCTGATCGGACAAGGCTCCGGAACCTTTTACCGAGCGTGCCCGATCACCGTTGGCCTTGGCCAGGGCCAAACCTGCCCTGGCCCGTGCCACATTGGCCCGTTGCAATGCCATCGCCGCTTTGACGGTGGCATCGGCGAGCTGGATGAGTTCATCGCCCTGTTTGACCTCGCTGCCCACGTCTGCCGAGAGGGAAGCAATCGCCAACCCGCCAATCTGGGAGGCCACCACCGCTTCCTGCCAGGGATGAATCCCCCCCGATGCCAGCACGGTTTGCGGCCATTGTTCCAGGAGGGGATGGACCACGGTGACACTCAAAACCGCCTTGTCTTCCTTGGTGGGGGGGGCCGCACGGACGAAACCGGGCAGGCCGCTCACAATCCATGCCAACAGTATTATTATATAATTTCTAAGTACTTTCATATCATGGCTCTCCTGTTGAGCCTAGTTTTATGGTTTGGCTCCAACCGCCTCCCAATGCCTTGTACAGGGTGATCCATTGTTGCACTTCCTGACGCTCCAACTGAATCACGGCGCGTTCCGCACCCATGCTTTTCCGGCGGGCCTCTTCCAAAGTGAGGAGACTGATTCCCCCTTTGCGCCAATTGTCTTGGCTGGCGGTCAGATAGGCGGAAAACCTGGAGGCCGCTTCACGCGTATCCTGGATGCGATTTTTTGTCCCCGCCAGATTGACCAGGGCCACTTCCACCTCACGCACGGCGTTTTGCACCGCCAGGCGATAATTGGCCAAGGCCATCTGTCGGCGTCCTTTGGCCGAGCGCACACCGGCTTCTCGAAGGCCACCATCCCAAAGCGGCAGCGAAAGGGCCGGACCAAAGCTCCAGGGTTGGTTGTTCAAGGTTGAGTTGCCCACGGAACCGATACCGATACCCACACTGCCCAACAGCGACAACCGGGGATAACGTCCGGCTTCGGCGACGCCCACTTCGGCATTGGCCGCCACCAGTTCTTCCTCGGCACTGGCCAGATCGGGGCGTTGACTTAAAAGTTGCGCAGGGACGGAGGTGACACGGAAGGGGACCACCGCAGGCCATTGGTTTGCACTTGCCGCCAAATGTTGCCGCAGTGAGACCTCACCCAATCCGCTCAATGCCACCAACCCTTTGATCACCAGATCACAGGAGGCTTGTTGCAGGATGAGTTGGGCGCGGGCATCGGCCAAACCTCCGTGGGCCAATTCACCCTCGCTGGGGGCCACCAGACCGGCCTGAATCGCTTTTTCGTTGGTATCGACGCTGATTTGACGTGAGGAAATCTCTGCCGACAAGCTTTCCCGCAGGCGTTCACACCCACGCCATTCGACATACAGGGTTGCGACTTCCGCCGCCAGCGACACCCGCAATCCCTGCCAATCGGCTTGCCGCGCCGCCACCTTGGCCTGGGCCTCTTCGGTCGCCCGTTTGACCCGGCCAAACAGATCGATCTCCCACCCCGCATCCACCACCGTTCCCAGCGTCGTCATTTCCCTGTTCGTGGAGTTGCGATGATCGCCGCTACGACTGGCTTTGCCCCCCCCATCCGCATGCAACCGATCTCCCGCCTGTTGGCTTGCAAGACCGGCGCGGGCAACGTCAATGGCCGCCCATGCCGCTTCCAGGCTGGTATGATGGTTCAGAGTGGAATCCATGAGAGTGGTCAGGACTTTATCTCCGAACTGCCCCCACCAATCGGTCATGTGTTCCTGGGAACCACCGTGGGGGAGAGCCGCCTGCCAGGCTGCCACCGGGACAATTTCCGCTGGTTTTTGATAATCCTGACCCAAGACCAGGCATCCCGTCAAACCTGGGGGGATGAGTGCCAGTAGCATGAAAAATCGCCGTAACGGGAGAGGCATAGATGGGTAATCCATTGATGAAAGCAATACACGTTATTTATCTTCCAAGATAGATATTTTACGGATTGTAATTGACTTCCCAGCCCATGTGCAAGATATTTTTCCCACACCCCTGCCCAATGGAGCCATCATGGATTCGGAACTTTTGCGGGTTATTGAACAGCATCGAGACAATTGGCCAGAATCTTTTGATCCCCTTTTGACGCCATTTTTCCACACGTTGCATCGTGCGCACGGTATTCTTTTGGGGCAGGCTTTCCGGGTTATGGAGCGTTATGGTTTGAGTCCGGCGGAATTTGATGTTTTATCGAGTTTGCGTCGTTCCCCATTTCCCCACGAGTTGACTCCGTCGCAGCTACAGCAATCCTTGTTGATCACCTCGGGGGGGTTGACAAAAATATTACAGCAACTACAGGAACGTGCTTTCGTCACCCGTTCCACAACCCGCACCGATCGGCGTGTCAAGCCGGTCCGTCTGACTCCAGCCGCCATTCCGGTGGTTGAGCAGGCGTTGCAGTCCATTCGCCTGGAAGTGGGGGGGTGGATTACAAACACGGTGTCTGCGGAAGAAATTGAACGGGTGACGCAAACGCTGGGCAAGCTGACGCTCAACCCTCTCCATGGTGATCGGGAATAGATTATTTTTCAGTGTTTCTGGGGAGAGGGAGTCTTTAGGGCGTGTTGACATTGTAACCGTTCGGTTCCCCCGCCTTTTTTTCTTTAAAAGTATTGCGGGGGTCCGGGGGGAGGTTCTCCCCCGTGCTGCGGTTTGAAGGCGGAGCCTCCAAGGTTTTGGTTTTTGCCCGAAGGGCATCATGTTCTTGACGATGAGTCAGTTTTCCATGGGGGTGTAAGTAAATTATTGAATGTCAGCACGCACTAAGAGATTTTGCGGATTTTGCCTGTTCGGCTGGTCGTTTTGCAGGATTAATTTGTTCTGTCTTGTAAGTTATTGTTTTTACTCAAATCGATAAAAGAACAAAACAATCGTAACTAATTGTTTTGTTTGTTGTTTACTCCAAATTCGATTAGAAATTGCTGTAACAGCCCGATTATTAATGTGAATTAGCCCAGAACAAATTAACCCTGGGTCGTTTTGGGAGGTCAAAGCCCCTCTTTCTTGGCCTGGACAAAGGCGGCGATGCCTTGTTCCAGGGTCATGGGTTCAAAGGATAGCCCTGGGATGCTTCGCAGGATGGCGATGTCGGCTTGGGTGTAATTTTGAAATTTGGCGGCCAGACCTTCAGGCATGGGGATATAGTTGGTTTTTTCCGGGGGGCGTTCCATGGCTTTATAAAGGTTTTCGACGATGGCGTTAAAACTGCGGCTGATGCCGGTGCCAATGTTGAAGATACCTTGGATGGGAGAGGGGTAATCGGCAAGTTTAATGTTGATTCGGGCGACATCAAGGGCGTGGATAAAATCACGGCGTTGTTCGCCATCGCCGTAGCCGCCCGACCCTGTGAACAGACGGGCATGGCCGGTTTGTTGGATTTGGGCGTGGAGTTGGTGGACCATGGAGGCCATGCGTCCCTTATGGTTTTCACGCGGGCCGTAAACATTAAAATAGCGCAGTCCCACCACGGTGCTGCGTGCGTTGGTGATGTTGCGTTGAACGTAGCGGTCGAAGAGAAGCTTGGAGTACCCGTAGATATTCAGCGGCTTTTCGTTGTCGGGATGTTCGGCAAAGGTGGTGGAGGACCCGTAGGTGGCGGCGGAGGAGGCGTAGACGAAGGGAATCTTCTTGGCAACGGCAAAGTGGAACAAATCCTTGGAGTAGGAATAATTATTATCCATCATGTAAAGGCCATTGTACTCCATGGTATCGGAACAGGCACCCTGGTGAAAAATAGCACTGAAGGGGATATTTTTATAACGATCCCCAAGTAGGGCCTGGCGAAACTCGCGTTTGTCGAGATAATCGGCAAAGTGGAGATTGCGCAGGTTTAAAAATTTATCGCCTTTCTCCAAATTGTCCACCACCAGAATGTTGGTACGTCCCATTTGATTGAGGCTGGCGATAAGGTTGGAGCCAATAAATCCAGCTCCGCCGGTGACGATAATCATGGGGTTACCTCTGGTCTGTTTGAGTTTTTATCATGTTTATAGAGGGGGGACTGAATGGCTACAACGCAACCTACAATCGTTTCAGCAGCTTCGCAATTGCTGCAATTTGCGCCGCCATCCCCGCAAACTCACCTTGCGCCCTGGCGAAATCCATATCGCTCCTGGCATCGGCAAGAGATTCCAAAGCCTGACGTCTGGCCTCCTCCGCCATCGCCTCATCCAGATCAGTAGCCCGAATGGCCGTATTGGCCAAAACAGTCACGGCGTTCGGGTGTATCTCAAGAATTCCCCCCGCCACGAACACCCGCAGCTCTTCTTGTCCAGCCCCAGCCGCCCGGATCCGCATCATGCCCGGCTTGATCCGGGTGATCAACGGCGCATGCCTGGGATAAATACCCAACTCGCCAACTTCACCGGTCACGACAAGATACTCAGCCAAACCAGAGAAAATAGTCTCTTCGGCACTGACAACATACACTTTCATGGTATTCATGGCAGGTTGCACTGTCTCGGGTTGGCTGGGACCAAAGCGGGCTAAAGGTTATTTGTTTTCGCCGGCAGCTTGTTGCAAAGTCTTGGCCTTCGCAAACACCTCGTCAATGTTGCCCACCATATAGAACGCCTGCTCTGGCAGCGCATCACACGCACCATCGACAATCATTTTGAAACCACGAATGGTCTCCTTGAGCGTTACATACTTACCCGGCGAACCGGTAAAAACCTCCGCCACATAGAACGGCTGCGACAAAAACCGCTGTATCTTGCGGGCACGTCCCACAGCCAGTTTGTCTTCCGGCGACAACTCATCCATGCCCAGAATGGCGATGATGTCACGTAACTCCTTGTAGCGTTGCAGAACAGCTTGCACATTTCGCGTTACCTGATAGTGCTCCTCGCCAATCACATTGGGATCCACCTGCCGCGAAGTGGAGTCGAGAGGATCCACCGAGGGATAAATACCCAACGAAGCAATGTCCCGGGAAAGCACCACGGTCGCATCCAAATGGGCGAACGTGGTCGCAGGCGACGGATCGGTCAAATCGTCCGCCGGTACATACACAGCCTGTACCGATGTGATCGATCCCGTTTTGGTCGAAGTGATGCGCTCCTGAAAACGTCCCATCTCCTCGGCCAGGGTCGGCTGATAACCCACCGCCGAAGGCATTCGTCCCAGCAACGCCGACATTTCCGTCCCTGCCAGCGTAAACCGATAGATGTTATCGACAAAAAACAGAACATCACGTCCTTCATCCCGAAAATGTTCGGCAATGCTCAAACCCGTAAGAGCCACCCGCAGACGGTTGCCCGGTGGCTCATTCATCTGCCCATAAACCAGAGAAACCTTGTCGAGAACTCCCGAATCCTTCATTTCGTGATAAAAATCGTTACCTTCCCGGGTCCGCTCGCCAACGCCAGCAAACACCGAATACCCCGAGTGTTTCACGGCAATATTGCGAATCAACTCCATCATGTTGACCGTCTTTCCGACGCCGGCACCACCAAACAAACCGACCTTGCCCCCTTTGGCAAAGGGACAAATCAGGTCGATCACCTTGATCCCGGTCTCCAGCAGATTTTGCGACGGTGCCAGCTCTTCCAGTGACGGTGCCTTGCGGTGGATCGAAGCCGTAGCCTCGGCGGAAATCTCTCCGGCATTGTCAATGGGGCGGCCCAGAACATCCATGATGCGTCCCAAGGTGGCCTTGCCGACCGGCACATGAATCGAAGCCCCTGTGTTGAACACTTTGGCTCCGCGACGCAGCCCATCGGAAGAGCCAAGACAGACGGTACGAACGATGCCATCTCCCATTTGCTGCTGCACTTCCAGCGTCAGGGACGCGTTTTCCATCACCAGCGCATCATAGATGCGTGGCACCCGGTTACGCGGAAACTCCACATCGATCACCGCACCGATGCACTGGACGATTTTCCCTTCGACATTGGCCGTTGCACTCATAGCACATCCTTCGTTTCACTTTAAGGATCATTTACACCAACAAGGGCATCATGAAACCGCCGCAGCCCCACCAACAATCTCAGACAACTCCTTGGTAATCGCCGCCTGCCGCGCCTTGTTGTAGCTCAGTCTCAGGGAGTCAATCACGGTCTTGGCATTGTCAGACGCAGCCTTCATTGCCACCATGCGTGCCGATTGCTCGGAAGACATGTTCTCCGTCACCGCCTGGTAAACCAGTGCCTCAATATAACGCACCAACAACTCATCCAACACAACCTTGGCATCCGGCTCATAAATATAATCCCAACCAAAATCAGGCTCCTTCTTCATGGCTTCCGGGGGGAGCGGTAACAGTTGGTAGATCCTGGGTTCCTGTCGCATTGTGTTGATAAAATGAGTATAAGCCAGA